>MEYF01000085.1 GCA_001775755.1 Candidatus Aminicenantes bacterium RBG_19FT_COMBO_65_30
GAGGGCCTATAGCTCAGTGGTAGAGCCACCGGCTCATAACCGGCAGGTCCCAGGTTCGAATCCTGGTAGGCCCATGTGACCGAGAGAACGAGGCCAGACAGATAGTGGACATCGACTTCGACCTGATCATCGAGCTCCAACGGCTGGACACCGAGATACACGACTCCGCGCTCGTCCTCGAAGGCATCCCCCGCCTCGTCCAGGACATCGACAAGAAGATCCAGGCCGGGTCGAAGCACCTCGCCGACACCAAGGAGAAGATGTCCCAGAACCAGAAGAAGCGCCGCGAGCTCGAGACCGAGGTTAAGGACATCAAGGTCCAGATCGGGAAATACAGGCGCCAGCTGAACGAAGTCAAGACGAACAAGGAATACACCGCCCTCCTCAAGGAGATCGAGGAGTCCCAGCACAAGGTCGACACGCTCGAGGAGTCCATCATCGCCGAAATGCTCGCCGCCGACGACGTCGAGGAGGAGATCAAGGCCGCGCTCCATAGGCAGGGCCTGGATGAGGAAAACCTCAAAAAGGAGAAGACCGTCCTCGACGAGAAGATGAAGGAGACCGAGGCCAAGTTCGCGGCGCTCAACAAGGAGCGGGAGGCCCTCCTCCCCCGCATCCCGCGCGAGCAGATGATGCTCTACGAGGCCATCTACCAGAAAAAGGGCGGTAACGCCCTGTCCCCCGTCACGGGCGATTTCTGCGCCATGTGCCACATGCGCGTCCGCCCGCAGATGCTCAACGAGATCCGCGATAAGCTGGCGGTGATCCTCTGCGAGAACTGCGGCCGGATCCTGTACTGCACGACGAAGCCCGAGCCGGTCAAGCCCGGGCCGCCGGCCGCGGAATAGACCTCGGCCGCGTCAGCCGCCGATCGCCCCGTCGTCCCTCCCCTCTTCCGCGCCTTCCTCATACATGGCGTCGATCAGGGCTTGGTATTCCACCGTGACATTCGCCCGCCGGACCTTGAGGGAGGGCGTGATCTCGCCCTTCTCGATGTCGAAATCGCGCGGCAGGACGGCGATTTTCTTGATCCGTTCGTAGGAGGCCAGCTGGGGCGTCGCTTTGGCGACCTCGGCCAGGAGGAAATCGACGATCCGCTTGTCGCGGACAAGGTCCTCCATGCTGCCGGCGGGGATTCCCTGGTTCCTGGCGTAATCGGAGAGCTTCTCGAAATTGGGGACGACGAGGGCCGAGACGAAGCGCCGCCGGTCCCCGATGACCACGGCGTTGGCGACGTAGGGGCTCGTCTTGAGGAGGTTCTCGATGGGCTGTGGAGCGATGTTCTTCCCGCCCGAGGTGATGATGAGGTCTTTCTTCCGGTCGGTGATGACCAGGAAGCCGTCCGGGTCGAAGCGCCCGATGTCCCCCGTTTTGAACCAGCCGCTTTCGAAGACTTCCCGGGTCTCCGCCTCTTTCTTGTAATAGCCCTTCATGATGTTGGGCCCCCGGGCCAGGATCTCGCCGTCGGAAGCGATCTTGATATCGACGCCGGGGGCGGGTTTGCCGACGGTCCCCAGCCGGATGTTCTCGAACGTGTTGATGGAGAGAAGCGGGGACGTCTCGGTGAGGCCATAGCCCTCGAGGATGGTCAGGCCGATGGCGTAGAAGAATTCGGCGATATCCTTCGAGAGTGGGGCCCCGCCGGAGACGAAGAAACGGACCCGGCCGCCCGTCTTGGCGATGATCTTGGAGAAGACCAGCTTCGCGGCGATCGAACGCCGGAAGCTCAGCCCGCCCGGGATCGGCTTTCCCTCGAGCTTCAACGCGCCGTACGCCTTGCCGACCTTGAGCGCCCAGAAGAAGATCTTCCGCCGCAAGGCGGGGCTGGTCAGGACCTGGTCCATGACCTTGGTGTAGATCTTCTCGAAGACCCTGGGGACGCTGACCATGATGTGGGGCCGGACCTCGAGGAGGTTCTGGGCCACGGCCTCGACGCTCTCGGCGAAGGCGACCGTGCAGCCCTTGTACATGTAGGTGAACATGACCATTCGCTCCAGGATGTGGGACAACGGCAGGAAGGACAGGACAGTGTCCTTTTCCGTGAACTCGATGATAGCCGCGGCCGTCTTGATGTTGCTGACGAGGTTGTCGTGCGTCAGGATGACGCCTTTCGGGACACCCGTCGTCCCCGACGTGTAGATCAGCGTGGCTTCGTCCCCGGGCTTGACCCGGGCGACGAGCTCGTCGAAGAGTCCGGGCTTGGACTCGGCCGCGTCCTTGCCCTTTTCCATGACGGCCTTCAGGGTCAGAACGCCGGCCGGGGCTTCGTCGGCGAAGGTGATGTAGTGCTTGACCTTGGTCAGCCCGGGACGAAGGGGTTCGACCTTCTTCCAATGGTCGGCGTTCGAGACGACGACGACCGTGGCATCCGAGTCGTCGATGATGTAGCGGATCTGCTCCGACACGAGCGTCGTGTAGATGGGCACGGTCAGGCCGCCGGCGCAGAGCGTCGCGAAGTCGGTCATGGTCCACGCGGGCCTGTTCTCGGAGAGAATGCAGAGCTTCTGCCCCGCTTCGAAGCCGAGGGTCTTGAGCCCGAGCGATAGATGCTTGACGCCGTCCCCGAATTCCCCGGTGGAGAGGGGCGTGTAGGCCCCTTCTTTCTTGAAGAGTATGAAATCGGGTTTCGGATAAGCCTTGACCGTGTTGACTAAAAGCTGCGGAAGAGTCGTGACCATGTTTCCCTCTCTTGTCCCAAAAGTGGCCTGATTGTAGTTATTGTCGGGGGGGGTGTCAAGCCGCATGGATCTTTCCGTCCCTGAGCTCGATCGTCCTGTGGGCCAGCCGGGCCAGCCGGGGGTTGTGGGTGACAAGGATGATCGTCAGTCCCTCCCGGCCATTGAGGTCCCTGAGGATCTCGCCTATTTCCTCGCTCCGGGCCGTGTCGAGGTTACCCGTCGGCTCGTCGGCCAGGAGGATGTCGGGCTTGTTGACGAGGGCCCGGGCGATGGCCACGCGCTGCATCTCCCCGCCAGAGAGCTGGCCGGGCAGATGGTCGGCGCGCTTGTCGAGGCCGAGGCGCCGCAAGACGCGGCCGACGTCCTCCTCGGCGCCCGGCTTCTTGAAGAAGGTGAAGGGCAGAATGACGTTCTCGAGGACGGTCAGGGTGGAGATGAGGTAGAACCTCTGGAAAATATAGCCGAAGACGTCCCGCCGGATCCGGGTCAGCTTGGCCTCGGAGAGTCCCTTGCAGTTCTCGAAGACGACGCGGCCCTCGAGCGAGAGCTTTCCGGAGGTCGGATTGTCCAGACAGCCGAGGACGTTGATGAGCGTCGTTTTCCCTGAGCCCGAGGGGCCGACGACGGAAAGAAAGGTCCCTTTCTCTACCTGGAGGGAGACGTCGTCGACGGCGGCGATCTCCTCGGGGCCCCGGTGGTAGAGCCGTCTCAGGTTTTCCGCTTCGATCGAATAGCGGGCCGGGGCGCTCATGATTCCCCCTCACCGCGGATGGTATCGAGGGGCCGCATCCGGGCCGCCTTCCAGGACGGGTAGATGCCGCTGGCCAGGCCGATGGCCGTGACCACGCCGAGAGTCATCAGCACCAGCTTGAGGTCGATGGCGACGAGGCCTCCGCTCGGCGAATAGGGCAGCAGGTTCCGGACGAGGACGTCCGTCAGCCGGGCCGTCAAGAGGGCCAGGCCGGTGCCGATGAGGCCGCCGCCGACGCAGAGGATGATCGTTTCGAGCCAGACGAGCTTGAAGACGTCGCCGGCCATGGCCCCCATGGACTTGAGGATGCCGATCTCCTGGCGCCTCTCCATGACCGACATCAGGACCGTGTTGACGACGCCCATCATGGCGATGAGGATGGCGATCAAGGCGATCGAGAAGACCATGACCCGGGCGGTCGAGACGAGGGTCATGATGGTCGTCTTGACCTGGGTCAGGCTGACGACCTGGACGTCGGGGAGCTTGTACATCTTGTCCTCGAAGGCCTTGAGGTCCGCCTCTTTCTTGACCTTGATGCCGATCGACGTCAGCTCCTGGATGCCGAAGACTTTCTGGACGGTCTTGAGGGGCAGGAAGATCGTGCCGTCGTCCTGCGTCCCCGTCCGCTCGAGGATCCCGACGACTTTGACCTCGACCTCTTTTTCGGGGATGAGGTAGAGGTCGCCGACCTCGCGCTGTTCGAGCTCGGCCACCTCGTAGCCGAAGACGGCTTCGGCCGCCTCCGGCTCCCTGAACCAGCCGCCGGACGCAAACGGCAGGGCGCTCTTCAGCTTCGGAAAGGAGGCCGGGTCGACGCCGAGGAAGGCCGAGATGCCGCCGCTCTCCCCCTTGTTGGGGTCGAAGACGACCTGCATGAGCATGGGCGTCACGCCCTCGACCTCGGGCTCGGCGGCCACGGCCGCGGCGATGTCCTCCTTCATGTACTTGAGGCCGGTGCCGCCCTTGAGCATGAGCGTCGCGGCTTCGTAGGGACAGCCCTTGGCCACGACGAGCATCTGGAAGCCGAGGTTGTCGATGTCCTTGTTGAGGGACGTCTCGTAGCCCTTATTGAATCCGAAAAGACTGACCAAGACCCAGGCGGCCATGGCGATGCCCAGGATGGTGAGAAAGCTCCGCGTTTTCTTGCGCAGGAGGTTCTTATAGGCGACTTCAAAAACGGAGATTTTTTTCATGAGGCCCTACCCTTTGAAAAATTTGAGATGGGGATTGCCGAGGAGGAATTCATCGACAAGGACGAGGTTCTTTTTCGTCGCCCGGAGGGCGGACCGGAAATCCTGTTCCGAGGAGGGGCCCGGGTTCTTGATGCGGCTGATGGGCCCGGCGGGGCCTTCCCTTCCTGACACGACGTCATACCGGTAGAAATCCTCCAGGCTAAGACCGAGAAACTGGTCGCCGAAGGCCGGGGCGCGGAAGGCTTTGGCCGCGCGCGACGTCAGCTTCTGGAAGTAGAAACCTCTGATGACGCCCTTGAGGTCGAGGGCCAGGAAGACCTGGAGCCCGCCGTAGGTCCCCTTCTGGTTGACGCCGTGGATGTAACCGATGAGGTCCGCGTCCTGATAGATCTCATACATCGTGTAGGGGACGTCGGCCGTCTCGAAAAGCCCCTTGAAGTTGTCGCCCAGGCGGGCTTCGATCTTGCGCAGGAGCTCTTCGCCTCCCCTCTTGGCGATGGAGACGTAGAGCGTCTTGTATCCGGTGGACTCGGGGAAGAGCCGCTTGACATCGCGGTCCGGGTCGTTGAGGTCGCAGCCGACCGCCGCGTAAAGGGCGGCCGCGCCGAGGATGAGCCCCGCGGCGGCCAGGACGAGAAGGCCCGGGAGACGTTTTCGGTTTTGACTTCTCATCGTTGCTTCTCCCCCGTCACAAGCGTTTGTAATAATAGAGCTGGACGACGAACCGGGCGTCCCGGCGGCCGTGGTCGTAGAAGACCATGAACCGGCCGGCGAGGTCGGCGTTCAGAAGATAGGTCAGCCCGGAGCCGAGGGAGTAACCCCAGGCGCCGGCGCTTCTCATAAGGACCGGTTGGACTTCGACCTTGAGCCTGCCCTCGTCGAGAAGGGCCATGCCCGACCGCCAGAAGAGCAGGACGATCCCGGCGCCGTCGCGCCGGCCGAGGAGGATCTCGGCCCGGTTCTCGAGGTTCCGCCACATGTAGGCGGCGTCGACGCTCGCGGCGCTCCAGGAAATGGGCTCCGGCTCGACCAGGGTATAGCCCATGGTCTCCAGGATTTTCCCGTGGGCCAAGGACAATCCGAGGCTGTAGTTATCCCGGGCCAGGACGCCCTTCGAGACGCGGGCGGCGGCCAGGAAATTGCCTTTGAAGTAGAGCGGCATGCCGCTTCCGGCCGTCAGCGAGGCGGCGGCGCTGCCCCAGCGGAAATCCCGGTCGAGGCCCACGCCCCAATCCCGGTCGAAGCCGTAGCCGAGCATGGCCGGCGCCGGCAGGAGGAGAGCGTGGCTGTCGAGGACGTAGGACAAGCCGAGGGCCGGCCGGCTATGCCCGGCCCAGACGTCGGCGAAGCCGGCCTTAAGACGGAAGAAGGCGTTGTAGAGCTGAGGCTGGAGGCGGTGGGCGCCCTCCCGGCTATAGGCCAGCCGGGCCTGGACGGCCAGGACGCCGATATCCCGCGTTTTCCCCGAGATCCTTTTGACGAGGTCGAAGCCGACGCTCGGCTTCTGCATGACGTCCTCCGGCATGAGGGAGAAGAGCTCGAAGGAACTGGAGGCCGTGGAATAGCCCCCGACCGCCTGGAGCTCGAGGAAGAGGAGCGAGCTCTGGGCGCGCAGCCCGGCGACGAGCGCCGCGAACAGGAGGATCGGGATGATCGGCTTTTTTCGCACGTGCCGCCTCTCGGTCCGCTCGGTGCCGTCCGGGTCAGACATCGAAGGCGATGCGGCCCCGGAAGATGACGATGCCGTTGCGGGAGAAGGTCAGCCGGACCTCCCAGTCGCCGGGCATGACGACGTTGACGGGCAGGAGGTAGTCGCCGGTCTTGTTGTTCTTGAAGGCGACCTCTCCCGAATCGTGGGCGCCGCGCATCGAGGGCATGTCGGAACGGCCCGTGATCTGGAGGTCCGTGACCCGCGTGCCGTCCTTGTCGAAGAGTTTGATAATGAGGATCGAGGTCCCCATCTTCGGCGTCTTGTCGAATTCCCAGATGAAGTAGTTGACCTCGCCGATCCAGCACTTCTTGCCTGACTTGGCCAGGTCCTGGAAGACGGGCTCCTGGCTCTGGGGGCCGCTCGGCGTCAGGCCCGGCGAGCCGCAGCAGGACCCCGCGGGCTGGGCGGCGGCGAACGCCGTCGAGGCCAAGAGGACAAGGCCGGTCACGGCCAAGGACTTTATCGATTGTTTCATCGATGTTTCTCCTGAACTTTCCTAAATCTCCCCAATCCCTATATATTTTATCATATTTCGTCCGGATTGACGATACTCCGGAGCCGGTGGCGTTGGGAGAAGGGTATCTCGCGCAGAGGAGCAATCACCGACTCCCCTGGCTGTGACGGGGACCCTCAAGAACCCTCTAGCGTCCGCTTAACTTTCCCGGACCTTGGCTCCGGAGCAGACGCGGTCCTCGAAGGTCGGCAATGATACCTATTTCACGACGACCTTGAGGTATGTATTGCCGGGAAGGGCATCATCGAGCTTCATCCCGTTGATGATCGCCAGGGCCTCCCCTTGATTCTCCGGCTGGCCGAATTTCCGGAGGGCTTGGCGCAGGCTCCCCTGGGTCGTGGTTCTTTTCAAGTCCAGTCGATCGGCCTTGACGTTGATTTTACTAGAGTTCGTCAAGTTATTGAATCGACCCATGGTCTGGTCGAAAACGGAAAAATAGCTGTCGAACCGGCTCTGTTCCGTATAGCCGAGAAAAGCATAGACGGTCTGTCCCTTCTGGATGAAATAGGACATGACGCGAATGACGCCTTGCTCCGTTGTGACGTCGGAGATGATTCGATGAGCGGACATTCCGTTGACTTTGGTACTTTCCGATTTTACGACGACGGCTTTGCTTTCGGCGAGGAACGCCTGGGCTGCCGCCGAGGGGGTTTTTTCGGGCGCCATGGAGAAAAGGATGACCGCGTTCTGCTCTTGATTGAACATCTGCACCTGAGATGCGGTGTTGTTGACCTTCCAGCCCGCGGGGACCGGAAACTGAAATCTGAGTTCCGGGTGATAAAAAATATTGCCTTCGACATAACCCTGGCGAGGATCTTCGCCGAAGACGATGCCGTCGACCTGCTTTAAATATTGATCGCGATTGACCGCGAATCGGGTTTGTGAAATTTTTTCCCGCCAGACCAGAGTGTCTTGTTTGATGGCGGCGATCCTATTTTCCGGGTTGGGGTGAGTGGAGAACCACCCGGGAAGTCCGCCTTGCCCCTCCCCCGGATTGAGCCGCTCTAACGAGACGAATAAGTTCGCCATATGATTGGAGTCGTATCCGGCTTTGGCCGAATATTCGACTCCCAAGGCATCCGCCTCGCGCTCATCCGATCGACTGAAGCTCAAAAATAGCAGTCCGACACCGGCTTGGGCTATGCCGGCGTATTTGCGAAACGTTTTTGAAAGCACGGACCCCAGGCCCAATCCTAATTGGGCGATCTGGGCCTTGCTGTACTGTTGGGCGCTGTGACGCGCGGCAATGTGGCCGATCTCATGGGCCACGACGCCGGCCAATTCGGCTTCGTCGTTGAGGTAGGCCAATATCCCTCGGGTCAAATAAACATAACCGCCGGGCACGGCAAAAGCGTTGACGACCGGGCTATCCAGCACCTGGATGGTATAAGCCAGATTCGGCTGGTGACTCAAAGCGCCCAATTTTTTTCCGAGGGCGGCGACGTAACGAGCCAGATCGGCATCATCATATTTGCCATAGGTTCGTAAAATTTGTGGATCGGTCTGCTGTCCCATCGCCAGTTCGTCGGCCGAGGACATGAGCATGATTTCCCTTTTACCGGTGACCGGATTCAGGGCGCAGGAAACGGCCCAACCGATCAGGGCGACGACGATGGCGCAGACAACCGTTTTTGAAACGATACGGCGATTCATTTTACAACTCCTTTGACAATTTCCAATCATCGGATTTTTGAGAATTGATATACATTCTGGTGAGGACTTTTTCGAGGTCCGCGAAATCACTGTCTTTTTGGCTCAAGAACCGGGGCAACAGGTGATGGGCGAGTTCGATCGTGCTCTTCCCGCGATCCGGGATAACCAGGACGACATAGATCTCCGTGAGCAGCCCGCGGAGCAACTGCATCTGCCGAAGCTCTTCTTGGTTCGAAGCCGAGAGAACTGCGATGGAATCCGGTTCTACGGGCCTCCGGAGTCTCTCTCTGAAGTCATCCAGTCTTTTGAAGGGTTCTATTCTCCCTGCCGGGATCACTTTATGAACTGCCGCCTCGAGTCTCTTGTTATTTTCATCATCCCCGCTTAAATATAAAAGCAACTGCATGGCCATTCCTTTTTATGCCAATTGAAACACATTCAAGAAACATGCCAAATCCATAAAGCCGGACGATTCGTTTTTTATGGGGGAGAGGAAATCGTATTAGCCGCTTTCCCTCAGAATCGGCGGCAATTTGTTCTCTTAAATAGCACTCATTCCAATAAATGAGCACTCATTCTCTGTTTTTTTTGAAGGCCAAGAACGGCATCCTGCCGGCTAACGAACGACACCCGGCCGGTATTTTTTAAGAAGCGTGTAGAATCGGGAGCGAGACAAGCCCGAAATCCGGCAAGCTTTGTTGTTATCTCCGCCCGTAAAAGAGATCAGGTCCTTGAGATACTGTTGCTCCGCTTCGGAAACCGCGGCTTTCCGGATCTCTTTCAATTTGGGCGGCGCTTTGGGAACGCTCGATCGTATCTCCGGCTTCTCCGGACTTGCCGGCTTCTGCGGGAAAGAGTCCCGGGCCACCTGAATGCGAATATACGTCGGCAGGTGTTTGGGGAATAGCATGGGTTCATCTTTTGCCGAGATCAACGCTTTCTCCAGAGCCTGGATCAGTTCTCGCACATTGCCGGGCCATCGATATTCGATCACGATCGCCCAGAATTCAGGAGAAGCTTTTTTTGCCGCTATTCCAAAGCGTTCGCACAAGTCGTTCATATAATAGATCGTCAATTTCTTGATGTCTTCGGGAATTTCTCTCAGCGGGGGTGCGTCGATCGCGATGGTCCGGAGCCGAAAGAGGAGATCTTCCCGGAATCGTCCCTCCCGGACCATGATCTCCAGATCCCTATTTGTCGCCGCCACAAGCCTGAAATCGCTCGCGATCTCTCGACGTCCTCCGACAGGACGGAAGATGTGCTCTTGAATGACCCGGAGGAATTTTTTTTGGATTATTAACGGCAGCTCCCCGATCTCATCCAAAAAAAGAGTTCCTCCGTCGGCTTGCTTGATCAATCCCTCCTCGCTCGTTTCGGCCCCGGTAAAGGCTCCCCGCGCGTGCCCGAAAAGAACGCTTTCAACGAGCGTCTCGGGAAGCGCCGTGCAGTCTACAACCACGAAATTCCTTTTGGCCCTGCGGCTGTTCGCATGGACGACCTTGGCGAAAAGCTCTTTTCCGGTGCCGGTTTCGCCGGTGATGAGAATATTGGCATCGCTCCCCGCTGCCTGGGCCACAATTTCAAGACAAGACGTGATCTTAGACGAATCCCCGATAACGCCGTTTCTTTTCAAAGCCGCCGACGGCGCCCTCTGTTTTCTTTCCGCTCGATATTCCAGAGCCCGGAGAAAGGGAAGTTTGATGGCTTCGAACGAAGCCGGCTTTTCCAGATAATCCCACGCGCCGCTTTTGATGGCGAGTTCGGCCTCATCGGGATGGCCCAGCCCGGTGATCACGATGATCTCCGGGGAAGATCGGGCGGCTTTGATCTTCAGCATGCTCTCCAAGCCGTTTCCATCGGGCATCTGGACGTCCAGAAAAACGATGTCGAAGGGCTCGGATTGGACTTTCCTGAGCCCCTCCCGGAGGAGGTGCGTCGAGACGGGGCGATGCCCTAATCGGGTGATGACATTCGCGATCCAGTCGCAAATGAGCTTATCGTCATCGATGATCAGAACAGTCGCCATCGGACCTCAGTCTGCTCTGGCTTCTGGGGGAATTATTTTTAAAAAAAAAAGAAAAGTCAAGCCCGGCCGGCGCAGGGTAGTGTCCTAAATTGAAAAAAGAAAAAAAAGCAGGCTCGTTTGACAATATGGGAGTAGTCCCTTATGGTAACTATGGTCTATTCCTCTACGAGGTTGGGAACATGGAAAAAGCAAACGGAACTCCCATTTATTGGCTTGGTCATGCGATCGGACAATTTCAAAGCGAATTGCCAAAAGCAGAAGGATTTATGGACCTTTTTTTGCCATGGTCCAAGGCTAAAGAAAGTCTAGGATATTTCGCTAAGAACATTGACGGCCTTCCGTTGAGTTCATCGGCCGCCCTCGCGCTTATTAGCGCTATGGATAAAATAAGTGAAAGTAGGACAGGATTCGAGAATAACCCGCTTGATACAAGAGAACTATCTATCCTGAACTTTTCGTTGTTTAATTTTCAAACAGTCCTTACAAATGAATTGCCTCAGATTAATCTATTTTATGTGAACCAAAAACTTGCCTACGACATGACAACCCTAATAACACAGGGAGAAAAAGTACTTGCAGACGAAACCATTAGCTTATTATCGGGATCAAAAGATAACGTTATTGCTGACCTAAAAGAGGCGGCGAGAAGCATTGCGTTTGAAATAAAC
>MEYF01000086.1:0-769 GCA_001775755.1 Candidatus Aminicenantes bacterium RBG_19FT_COMBO_65_30
ATGAATTCTCCTTTTTTCTTTTAATGAGGAGGAGCAAGATGAGAAAGTACGTAGCTCTGGCCGCAGTGGTGGTGGTCTTTGTTTACCTGGCGGCCCCTGTTTTTGCGGGCGGACACGAGGATGACCTCAAGGTGATCAAGAAGGCCATCAAGGGGGGTCACGCCTGCGAACCTGGGAAAGCCGTGAAGTGGTTCAAGGTTCTGATCACCGACAACAAGTCAGGGACCCATATCGTCAAGGTCACGCTGCCGATCTCCATGGCCAAGCTTTTCGCGCATTGCGCGAAGGACAAGCATCTGCGCACAGATAAGGCCGATATCGACATCGCGGCCGCACTCAAGGACCTCGAGGAGATGAGCCCGATGACCCTCCTCGAAATCGTAGACGACGACGCCACGGTCAAGATCTGGTTGGAGTGACGAAGAAGGGCACGGGTCTCTCTCCCCCTATAAATTCTGATCATCGGCGGGCTGAAGGAACCCCCGCCGGCCTGCTTTTCTTGATTTGACAACATCACCTCCAACCCCAATAATATAGGCCCTGGGAGAAAGCCATGGCCAGATTGTTCGAGTTTCAAAGCAAGAAGCTGCTCAAGCAGGGAGGGATACCGGTTCCCGCGGGCGATGTCGCCGCCACTCCGGAGGAAGCCCGGCGCGTTGCCGAGAGAATCGGCAAGCCGGTGGTTATCAAGATCCAGGTCTGGGTGACCGGCCGGGCCGGGATCGGCGGGATCCAGTTTGCGGATACACCCGAGGAAGCGGAAGCCAAG
>MEYF01000086.1:805-2207 GCA_001775755.1 Candidatus Aminicenantes bacterium RBG_19FT_COMBO_65_30
GTCGTCGACCGCGTCCTGGTCGAGGAGAAGCTCGCGATCAAGGCCGAATACTTCGTCGGGCTGGTCATCGACGACGCCGCCAAGAAGCCCCTCCTCATCTTCAGTCCCGCCGGCGGCACCGGGATCGAGGAGATCGCCCGCCTCCATCCGGAGAAAATCGCCCGTCAAACCATCGACGTCCTCAAGGGGTTTCCCGAATTCGAAGCACGTAACATGCTCATCCGGGTGGGGGTCGAGGGAACGATCCTGCCGAAGCTGGCCGACCTCCTGACCAAGCTCTATAAGGTGGCGCATTCGAGCGACGCCCGCTCGGCCGAGATTAACCCGCTGGTCTTGACCGCCGACGACAACATCTATGCCGCCGACTGCCACCTCGTTGTCGACGACTACGCCGTTTACCGCCATCCCGATTTCGGGATCGAGATCGCCCGCGAGTTCGACCGGCCGCCGACCGAGCTCGAGAAGATCGCCTACCGGGTGGAGGAGAAAGATTACCGCGGCACCTTCTATTTCTTCCAGATGGTCGAGCAGACGGCCGGCAGTGAGAAATACATCGGGTTCAACGGCGCGGGCGGCGGCGGCTCGATGATGTCCATGGACGCGGTCCTCAACCGCGGGTTTAAGCTGGCCAACTACTGCGACACGAGCGGCAACCCGCCGGCGAGCAAGGTCTACCGGGCCGCCAAGGTCATCCTGTCCCAGCCGGGGATCAGGGGCTACTTTGCCTCGGGCTCTGGTGTCGCCAGCCAGGAACAATATCACTCGGCCCGCGGCCTGACCAAGGCGTTCCATGAAGAAAAGCTGGATATTCCTGCGGTCATCCGGTTGGGCGGGAATTTCGAGGAAAAGGCGATCGAGATCCTGCAGACATATCTCAAAGACATTCCCGGTGTTGTCGAGGGATATGGCCGGGACGATTCCCCCGAGTTCTGCGCCCGCCGCCTCGAGGAGCTGGTGATGAAAAGCGCCGGGAAGCGGTATGAGGTTAGGCCGATCGGCGAGATGCCGATCCCGGAAAAGGCTTACGTCTTCGAGACCGTCACGGGACGGATTTCTTTCGACCATTCGAAATGTCCCGGCTGCTATACCAAGGGCTGTGTGCCGGCGTGTGCGCCCAAGATCCTGAAGCTCGAGGACGGGAAGCCGGTCCTGGCCATAACGCCGGAGGAGGCCAAGAAGGGCAAGTGCACCGAATGCCTGGCCTGTGAGATCTTCTGCTGGTTTCACGAGCAGGATGCCATCGTCATCCTTCTCCCCATCCCCGGGCTCAAGGAATACAGGGAGAGGATCCTCGCCGCCAAGGCTCAAACCTGATTAATCATATAGAATTTATAAAAATAATAGGAAAAAGAGATCAACGATCATGGCCATCCTAGTGAATGAGCACTCGCGGGTTATCATC
>MEYF01000086.1:2363-5880 GCA_001775755.1 Candidatus Aminicenantes bacterium RBG_19FT_COMBO_65_30
CGCCCTGGTCAAGAACGCCGCCCTCGAGGCCATCGACGCAGGGATCAAGCTCCTCGTCATCGTGCCTGACCGGGTGCCCATCCACGACGTCCTGGAGATCGCCGCCCGGGCCGCCGAGAAGGGCGCGCGGTTCGTCGGGCCCAACACCCTCGGCTTGGTCAGCCCGGGCAAGGCCGTCCTGGGCATGATCGGCGGCCGGGCCGAGCGGGCCCGGGAGTGGTTCAAACCTGGGTCGATCGGCGTCAGCTCCCGGAGCGGCGGCATGACCTCGGCCATCTCCTATTACCTCACCAAGGCGGGCCTGGGCCTGAGCACCATCGTCCATGTCGGCGGCGACGCCGTCATCGGGCTCTCCCATCCCGAGGTCATGGCGCTTTTCGAGGAGGACCCGGAGACCCGGATGGCCGTGATGTTTGGCGAGATCGGAACGACCCAGGAGGAGCGGGTGGCCGACCTCGTCGAAAGCGGCAAGTTCACCAAGCCGCTCGTCGCCTACATCGGCGGCAAAGCGGCTAAGTCGGGAACGCGCTTCTCCCACGCCGGGGCCATCGTCGAAGGCTCGCGCGGCTCCTACGAGACCAAGGTGAAGAGGCTGCGTGAAGTCGGCGTCCATGTCGTCGACGCCATCTCCGATATTCCCATAAAGGCCAAGGAAGTTCTGGGGACATAACCCGAGTTCTCTGGAATTTGGGTCGTATCCGCTGATCTTGCGACTGGAGAGGAAAGAAAAATGGCTGAAGATCTTCATTGGAAGACCGGAATTACCTCCGTGGAGCCGAACAAGGTGCGACTGCGCGGCTATCCCATCGACCAGTTAATGGGGAAGATCACCTTTTCCCAGGCGATCTACCTGGTCCTCAAGGGCGAGCTGCCTTCGCCCGCGGTCGGGAAGCTCCTGGATGCCATCTTTGTCTCATCCGTCGACCACGGCGCCGGCCCGCCCTCGGTCCTCACCGCCCGCACCGTCGCCTCGACCGGGGCCGAGCTCCATGCCGCCATCGCGGCCGGAGTCCTGGCCATCTCCCGGCTCCACGGCGGCGCGATCGAAGAAGGGATGAGGCTCTTCCAAGCGATCGCCCGCCGGGCCGAGGAGAAAAAGATCCCGGAAGAGGAAGCGTCCAAGGAGATCCTGGCCGAGATGAAGGCCAGGGGCGAGCGCGCCTCCGGGTTTGGCCACCGGGTCCACACCCAGGACCCGCGCACTGAAAAGCTTTTCGCCATGGCCGAGGAGCTGAAGCTGGCCGGCCAGGCCGTGCGCATCGCCCGCGCCGTTGAAAAACTCTTCCGGGAGAGCGGCAAGCCGCTGCCGATCAACGTGGACGGCGCTATCGCCGCCCTGCTCTGCGACCTCGGCATCCCGGCCGAGATCGGGAACGCCTTCTTCATCATCGCCCGCGTGCCGGGGCTCGTCGCCCACATCCAGGAGGAGAAGACGCGGATGAGACCGATGCGGAAAATCCACCCGTCCGATACCGAGTACGACGGGCCGGGAGAAAGGGAGATCCCATGAGAAAACAGCTGGAAACACTGCTGCCCGAGCTCCGGCTCATCCAGGACCCCGAGCTCCGCGAGCAGACCATCAAGGTCTGGGTGGAAGCGATGAAGCGGGCCGGCTGGGGGATCAAGGATCTGGCCGAGATGCCCTTTACGCTCCTGATCAAGCACACGGAGGTCAACCTCATCACCCACACCCGGGCCGTCACCCTTTCGGCGCTGAAGATCGCCGAAGTCCTGATGGCGGAGTATCGGGAGAAGATCACGATTCATCGCGATCATCTCCTTTCTGGTGCTCTCCTCCATGATGTCGGGAAGCTCTTCGAGTACAAGCGGGAAGGCGGGAAATTTGTCAAGAGCCGGGAAGGCGAGCTGCTGCGGCATCCGATCTCGGGGGCGGCGTTTGCTTTTGCCCACGGACTGCCCCAGGAGGTCATCCACATCATCGCCGCCCATTCCAAGGAAGGCGACGGGTCGCGCCGGACGATCGAGGCCATCATCGTCAACCATGCCGACTTCGTCAACTTCGACGTCCTTAAAGACTAGAAAGATGGGGACATGATCCAAATTCTCTCGAATTTGGTTCGTGTCCCCGATTTGACACCCGATTTGACAAAGGGAGGTGAGTCGCATGGGCAAAACCCTTTCGGAAAAGATACTCGGCCATAAGGCAGGCAAAGCCGTCAGCGCTGGCGAGGTCGTGACCGTCGCCCCCGACTACTGCCTGTCCCATGATAACTCGGCCGCCATCATCGGGGAGTTCAAAAAGCTGGGCTTGGCCCGGGTCAAGGCGCCTCAAAAGCTCGTCATCATCCTCGACCACATCGTCCCGGCTGCCGATGAGAAGTACGCCCAGAACCACAAGACGATCCGTGAGTTCGTCGCCGCGCAGGGCCTGCCGAATTTCTTCGACATCCAGCACGGCGTCTGCCACCAGGTCCTGAGTGAGGCCAGCTTTGCCCTTCCCGGAAAGCTCATCGTCGGGAGTGATTCGCACACCACGACCTACGGAGCCTTTGGTGCGTTCGCTGCCGGGATCGGTCGGACCGAGGCTGCCTCGATCTGGGCCACCGACGAGATCTGGCTGCGCGTCCCGGAAACCCTGCGGGTCGAGTTTTCCGGAAAACTTCCCGCCGGCGCCTATGCCAAGGACGTCATACTCAAGGTCATCGGTGACCACGGCGCCGACCGGGCGAACTATGAAGCCATCGAGTTCTCCGGGCCGGCGGCCGGAGATTTCAGCCTGGCCTCACGCATGGTCATGGCCAACATGGCAGCCGAGATGGGCGCCAAGAACGGCTATTTCGAGCCGGACGAGAAAACGCTCGAGTGGGTGAGGGCGCGGGCCCGGGCCGACTACGAGATCGTCCGATCTGATCCCGGCGCTAAATACGAAGCCGTCCTGAAGTACGATTTGTCTGCGATTGAGCCGCAGGTCGCCTGCCCGCACACCGTGGACAACGTCAAGCCCGTGCGCGAAGTCGAGGGCAAGCCCTTCCATCAGGCGCTCATCGGCACGTGCACGAACGGCCGCCTGGAGGACCTCGAGGTCGCGGCCAGGATGCTCAAAGGCAAAAAAATCCATCCGCGTGTCCGCGCGCTCGTGCTGCCGGCCTCGCGTGAAGTCTACATCGAGGCCATGCGGAAAGGCCTCCTCGAGACCCTATCCGAGGCGGGATGCGTCATCCTCAATCCCGGATGCGGGCCCTGCCTCGGCGCTCACGAGGGCTTGCTGGCGGCGGGCGAGGTCGTGGTCAGCACGTCCAACCGCAATTTCCGGGGCCGGATGGGGAACCGCGACTCTGAGATCTATCTCGCTTCGCCGGCGACGGCGGCTGCCTCTGCCCTGGAAGGAAAGATCACAGACCCGAGGAAACACCAATGAGCAAAGGACGCGTTTGGAAGTACGGGGACGACGTCAACACCGACGTCATTTTTCCTGGACGGTACACCTACCAGCTGATGGAGCCGGCCGAGATGGCCAAGCACGCCATGGAGGACCTCGACTCCGAGTTCGCCAAGA
>MEYF01000086.1:5894-6218 GCA_001775755.1 Candidatus Aminicenantes bacterium RBG_19FT_COMBO_65_30
GATGTGGTCGTGGCCGGGAAGAATTTCGGCTGCGGGAGTTCGCGGGAGCAGGCGGCGGCTTGCTTGAGAGCGGCCGGCGTCCAGGCCGTCGTGGCGAAATCCTTCGCCCGGATCTATTTCCGCAATGCCATCAACCTGGGATTGGCCGTGCTCCAGTGCGAGGAAGCGTCGGATGCGCTGAAGACGGGCGACGAGGTCGAAATTGACTTCGCGGGAGGAAAGATCATCTCGGGCGGCCGCATGTTCAAATTCTTCCCGCTTCCGGATTCCGTTATCGGCATCATCGAGGCCGGCGGTCTGATCGAGTACACCAAGAAGAAACTA
>MEYF01000087.1 GCA_001775755.1 Candidatus Aminicenantes bacterium RBG_19FT_COMBO_65_30
GAGAGACGCGGCCCGCGCCACCCCATGGGACCCGGACCGCGCACCCCTCAGACACCCCCTGGATGTCCAGATGAGCATATCCGGACCTGGTCGCCAGCGGATCGCCAGCCCGGCCGGCGGACTCCGCCGGGCGGCTGGATCAGCGTTCCTTGCGCATACCGACCGTGGCGACACCACCACCTGGGACGCCAAGACCGTCGTCGTCACCGGCCTACTCGTCGCGAGCGACGAGCAGGCCGGTGACGACGAGCGTGGATACGATATCGTCCTCTACGTGTCCACCAAGGATGAGGATCCTCATCGACGGTAGTCCCATCGTCGCCGTATCGAAGACGATCGGCTCGTCGGCCAAGAGCCTGGTGAAGTTCTCCCCAGACAGTCCGATGACCAGTAGTGGCGTACCGTCACCGGCCTTCCCAGACGCTTTGATCATCGATGGAATCCAATCCGCGGTTCGTCCCAGGCTGGATCGTGCCCCTGGCGGACGATCACGATGGTGACTCCGTCGAGAAGCGTCGCCGACCACGACCTCGGCTCGTCAGTGCTCATCGCGTGTGTCGTCCCCTCGCTTGAGTCTGAGGTTCCTGACACTCGTCTCGCTGCGTAGCCCAAATCTGGCGGCGAGTGACACGTTCGTCTCAGCTGGGTCCCGCTCGATGGCCAGCAGGATGGCCTCGGTCAGCTGGCTCCTGAGTTCGCCGCACTTGGCCTTCGCGGCCATGAGGGCGGCCTTTCGTCTAGCGACGGTCCTTTCGGCGTCCGCGAGTCTCGCGGCGATCGGGTGGAGTTCGGTGTCCATGCTTGTACGATGCTCGCCAAGTCGTCGCGTGTCAAGGCGCGCATGCGAGGTATGAAGCGTCGCAGATGTTGACACCGATGCGATGGTCGTGTGTACTGTGTGTGTCATGGATATTCGTAGCGACGATGGGAATGGAGCATGATGATGATCGATCACGAGCGGGAGATCATCCGTCTCGTCGAGGAGGCCATGGCGCCGCTCGCCGTCGACGGATCCCTACCCCGACGATCGCCATGCTCCGCGTACTCGACCCCACCCTCGACGAGTGGGGTCCCCTCGCGCTCGGATCGAGCGCCCACTGGTTCGCCGAGGTCGTCCGCGAACTCGCGGTCGCCGAGACGTACCTGGGCGTTCAGCAGCTGGCCGATCGTCGAGACGCCGGGGTCGACCTGGTTCGCCGACGGCCGCGCTCGCCCAATGAGCTACGACACCATCACCGCCAGCGCCTAGGGTAGGCGCCAGCCACGAGACAGGAGACACAAACGTGGACATCAGGATCCTGACGGTCCGGCAGCCATGGGCGACCGCCCTGGTCGCCGCCGGCAAGGACGTCGAGAACCGACGGTGGGGGACCGCCTATCGTGGATGGATCCTCGTCCACGCCGGAAAGGCCATCGACGGCCAGGCGCCGCGGATCCCTGGGCTGGGTGACCCCAGAGCGCTCCCCCTCGGGGGGGTCGTCGGCGCCATCCGGCTCGACGACGTCAGACGCGACCATCGCGGCCCATGGGCCGATCCTGGGTGCTGGCACTGGTACCACGACCCTAGCGTGGCGATCCGGCTCGACGACCCCATCTCCTGGCGCGGCGGCCAGGGGTTGACCCGAGCGCCATCAAGCCTGCTCCAACTTCTCCCGGAGCGCGTCACCGACCGGATCGGATGCCCACTGGTCTCCTCCTCTGGGGGCTCGATACTCGAATGATCTCACCCCGAGATGACGGGTCGACAGCTGATGGCGAATCATGCTCCCGGCGGCCTGCTTGGAGACTCGAAGACCACTCGGGCGGCCATTCTCCCTCCATCGCGGTGACCGACTGCAATAGGCGATGACGGCTGGGTGCGTGACCACGTTTCGGTACCGCGTCCGCCGATCCCACAAGTGCTGGCCGATCCAGTCGTTGACCCGACCGCCGATCCCCAACCCCTGGTAGTCGGGGAGGACCACCAGCCGATGCGCCATCATGATGTTGCGAGTACGAGGATGCGGGAAGTGACGGATCGCGGCGAAGACCACCATCTGGTCGCCGATCCAACCACCGAAGCACCGCGCGCTACTGAGAAGATCGCCACTCAGATAGTGATGACGCCGGAACATGGGCCACGGCGAGCGGTCGACAGGATAGATCTCGACGTCGAGCTGGGGATGGGGTAGAACCGACCTCCAGCTGAACTCGCCGACCACCACGTCGTACACCCAGTCCGGCTGGAGCCAGTCGGTGACGTCGTAGTGGCAGGTGACGGCGATCAGACGCCGTCCCGAGCGCCGGACCGTCTTCTGAGTAGCGTGACTGGCCACCCGCGCGACCTGTCGGTCGACGACCGACGTGAACTCGTCGACCACGACCAGATCCCCGCTGGCCTCGGCGAGCGCCAGCGCCATCGACGCTCGGAACGCCTCACCACCGGAGAGCGTCCGGTACGGACGTATCCACGCCGGGGGCGAACCGAGACCGACAGCCGTCAGCAGCCCCACCACCTCCTCGATTCCCATGCCCGGCGGGAAGTCGTCGAGGAGCGCCCCATCGGGCGACCAGCGCCGCTCACCGACGAGTTCGTCGGGCCACAGATGACGGGCGATCGAGGACTTCCCCGACCAGGACGGACCGACGTTGACTTCCTCCCCACGGCTAGAGCCGGGGGATTCCACTCCTCACGGAGTGGGTTTCCTGGTTCATAGCGGACTGCCCCGGGGTCGCCACCGCTAGTCTCACATCCGCTCCGCAGGCGTTGGCGGTAGAGGGCGTCACAGTGAGACGACTAGGCAACACGATCTCGTCGCCTAGCATCCACCCCGATCTCCGAATAGGCTGGAACGATGTAGATATCCAGCTCCAGGACGCGCGTCATCGGTCATGAGGATTAGCCCAGAACGGATCGCCATGGAACGTCGTCTCGACTACGTAGCGATCGACGACATCAAGATCGCTCCGAACAACCCCAAGGGACACATGATCGATAACATTCGCGCTTCGATCGATCGATTCGGCTACGTCGCCCCCATGATCGTCGACGAGCGAACCGGACGCCTCGTCGTCGGCCACGGTCGTCTTGAATCACTGAGAGCGCGTTGGTCGGCTGGTGAGCCCGCGCCAGAGGGCGTTCTCGTGGACGCCGATAGCCGCTGGCTCGCCCCAATCGTTCGTGGATGGTCGTCTCGCTCCGACGCGGAGGCGTCGGCCTACCTCGTCCTCGATAATCGCCAGACCGAACTTGGTGGATGGGACGATCGGGCATTGGCCAGCATCCTCGACGAGATCGGCGATTCCGACCTCATCGAACTCACCGGTTGGGATCCGGCCGATCTCGAGGGACTCATCGCTGACGACGGGTCAAGTGACGATCCGATATATCAAGAAGATGATACAGAGTCGCCATGCGTCCAGGTAAGTAACTACGGCGACATCTGGGCTCTTGGTCAACATAGACTTCTATGTGGTGACGCTACAAACCTAGAGCATATCGATCGCGTATTGGCGGATCTAGGTACTCCTGGAATCGTCTACGCGGATCCGCCATATGGGATTATGGCAGTTCCAAAGGATGGCGGGAAATCCCGTGGTAGACGATTCAGATCGTCAAGCGGAGATAGCATGATAATCAAAGCGAATGTGTATCGCCAGATCGCTAACGACGATACGACAGACGTCGCGGCACAATCGTTCGCACTGATTCACAATCTCTATCCAACATCGAAGCATATATGGTGGGGTGGTAATCACTACGCCAATTCCGCTGGATTGCCGAACGCGTCGTGCTGGCTGGTGTGGGATAAGGAGAACGGCGGTAACGACTTCGCCGACGCCGAACTCGCATGGACTAATCACCACGGCGCGGTACGACTTCTACGGCACATGTGGAATGGGATGATACGCGCCAGTGAGAAGGGAGGTGGAATACGCGTACACCCAACGCAAAAGCCGGTCGCACTCGCGGAATGGGCGTTCGAACAGGTAGATAGAAAGCGTGAACATGACATCATTCTCGATCCATTTGGTGGATCTGGATCGACACTGATAGCTGCACATCAGACAAAACGCAGAGCGGCACTTGTCGAGCTGGAGCCATACTACGTAGACATCATATGTCGTAGATTCCAGCGTCATACTGGTATAACACCAGGACGTGTCCTCAGCGATGGCGATACAAGATCATACGACTTCATGGGATCCTGACACGGTAGCCCTCGCCCGACAGCCGCCGCATGAGGTCATCCCGATCCAGCTCGTCACGACAGGTGACGACCACCTCCAACGTGGGATCGGTGGGTGTCGGATCGCCAGCGTCGTCGCCTGGCATGCCATCCACCGTGTCGAGAGGTTCGGCGAGATCGTCGAGATCCCAGCCGATCACGTCGACCAGGGCTGGGTCGCCGATGTCGTCGAGCAGCGACGCCAGCTCACCGTGGTCCCAGCCTCCGAGTTCGGTGTGCCGGTTGTCGGCCACCAGATACGCGGCGGCCTCGGCGTCGTCTCGCGACTCCCACCCGACCACGAGCGGCACGAGCCAGTCGCCGTCGTCGCCGACCATGACGCCAGCTGGTGGTCCGGTGGCGGTCGACTCGCACTCCGTCCGGAGCCTGGCCAGGAGTGCGGGATCGTCCCGGAGCGCGATCAGCGCCTCCACGCGGCCGTGGCCGACGACGATCCTGCCGGTGCGCTCGTCGCGCAGCCCCGGTGTGGTGAACCCGAACCGGACGATCGAGCGGGCGATCCGTGGGACGTCGTGGCGCTTGGGGTTGGACGTCGCTGGCTGGACGTCGCCGAGGGGGACGTACTCGACGCGTCTGATCTCGTCCACGCCCGCCACGGTAGTCCATCCGACCAGCCGTTCGTGATCCTCACGGTATGGTTGTATACAACGAGAATCGTCATCGCATAGATGTACGTCACGATGTGCACGGCGGTTGTATGGGAGCCACCATGGCCGAACGGACCAAGCCCAAGCGCGTCACGCTCACCCTGGACCAACGCGAGGAGATCTTTCGCCTGTACACCATCGCCCGAATGGAACAGGCCGAGATCGCCAAACGGTTCGGCGTCACCCAGCAGACGATCTCCAAGACCATCCAGCGGATCATCGGCGACCGGACCGGGCACCGCGTCGACGAGTGGCGGATCATCACCCTACGTCGCCTCGACGACCTCGAACGCGAGGTCCGCAAGATCATGGCCCGGCGATGGCCCCGCGTCTCCGGTGGGAAGGTCGTCTACGAGACCGACCACGACACCGGCCAGCTGGTCAGGGTCGACGACCCAAGCCCCAACATCAAGGCGGCCGGGGTCCTGGCCGGGGTCCTCCGCGATCGCGTGGATCTCCTCGGACTGAAGGCCCCGGTGCGGGTGTCCGTCGAGGCCCTGGATCTGGAGGGGCAGATAGCCGCGCTCCTGGAGGACGCGACGGTCGCGGACGGCGACCACGATGACGACGACGCCAGTCGATCGTGAGCGGATCCGGGAACTCGTCGCCGAGCTGACCAGGGCCGGGGACGTCCGGCGGCTCCGCGACATTCGTGACAGGTTGACCAGGGCGGCCGCGCGCCGGGGACGCGTTGGGAGGATGGCTCCAGCCGACCGGGCGGCGCTGTCCGATCCGGCGGCGCTCATGGCCAACCTGTCCCCAGGTTATCGGCGCCGTCCACATCTGGACGTCATCGGCCGCGCGGTCGCCGGGTTCGCCGCCCGAAGCTACGACCGGCTGCTCATCCGTGAGCCGCCTCAGACCGGCAAGACGGTCACCGCCGTCGTGGGTGGCTGCCTGTGGTGGCTCGCCCGGAATCCGACCAACCGGGTCATCGTCGGCTCCTACAACCAGGGTCTGGCCGTCGACCGGGGTCGTGACGTGAGGCGACTCGTCGACGAGCATGGGCGACGCTATGGGCTGGAGATCGCTCGTGGGTCGGCGTCGGTGTCCGACTGGCGTCTGGTGACCGGTGGTGGGGTCAAGAGCGTCGGGGTTGGGTCGGGGGTCACCGGCTCGCCGGGGGATCTGATCGTGATCGACGATCCACATAAGTCACGTGATGAGGCCGACTCCCTTCGGTACCGCGATCGGGTGTCGCGCTGGATGTCCGCCGATATCCTCACCCGCCGATCTCCGGGCGCTCCTGTCATGATCATCATGACGCCCTGGCACCACGACGACCTGTCCGCCAGGGTCCTGGCCGACGAGGGGCGGCTGGAGGACGGTGGCCGGTGGAAGGTCGTCGACATGCCGGCACTGTGTACCGACCCAGCCAGAGACCCCCTGGGCCGGGCGCTCGGTGACCCCCTCCCGCATCCGAAGATCGACGTGGACGACACGGCCGCCGCGCTCGCCCACTGGCTCGACGTCCGCGCGACGCTCAGCGCGCAGGACTGGTCCGCGCTATGCCAGCTCGATCCACGTCCCACCGAGGGCGCCCTGCTCCAGCGGTCCCTCATGCGGGAGCGGCGCTGCTACATGGTCGGATCGCCCTGTCACCCGTGCGACCCCAAGCCGACCAGGGCCGCCGTGGCGGTCGACCCGTCCGGCGGCGGCAGGGACACCGCCGGGATCGTCGGCGGGTATCTCGGCACGGACGGGCGCCTGTACATCACCAGTGACGCGTCCGGGGTGATGGCCTCCGAGGTGTGGTCGCGGCGCGCGTGCGAGGTCGCCGTCGAGCTGGACGCCGATCGGATCGTCGTCGAGACCAACTTCGGCGGGGACCTGGCGACGCTGGCGATCCGGACCGCGTGGAGCGCCCTGGCCACCGAGCGGGCCGGAGATCCCGCCTGGAGCCGACTGTGTCCCCGGATCGTCACGGTCACGGCCAGGAGGAACAAGCGGCTACGAGCCGAGCCGATCGCCCAGCAGTGGACGGAGGACAGGATCAGGACCGCCGCCTACCTACCCGAGTTGGAGGAGGAGTGGTGCGTCTGGCAGCACGACTCGTCGCAGTCCCCGGGCCGGATCGACGCGTCGGTGTACCTGGCGTACGCGCTGCTGCCGGTCCCCAGGGCGGGGGGGTCGACGATTCGCCGGTCGCCGTCGGGGTCGCTGCCGACGAGCGGCATGGGACCCCTTGGCTAGGAAAGCCTCACCTGATATAAGGCGAGGCTCACCTCCTGGCTCTATGATCTCCGTATGGCGACGTCGGCGCTCTGGATCTGGTACGCGCTGGCCGTGGCACGCCTGACCACCATCGTCACGCGTGACCAGATCACGTCCCCGGCGAGGTCGGCGATCCTACGCCGGTTCGACCCTGGCCGATCGTGGCACCGGTGGATGGCCTACCTCCTGGGCGACGTCGACGACCACGGGGACGGCTGCCCGTGGT
>MEYF01000088.1 GCA_001775755.1 Candidatus Aminicenantes bacterium RBG_19FT_COMBO_65_30
TTTTACCACAAGCTCGGCGACCCGCAGGAGAAGGACGCGCTCGTCTGGGAAGACAGGGAACACCCCCTGCGCTACGTCGGCGCCGGGACGACGGAGGACGAGAAGTTCCTCTTCCTCATCCTGTCGGAAGGCACGAGCGGTTCCGAGCTCTACATCAAGGACCTGGCCAAGAAGGACGCGGCGTTCGACCTCCTGGTCAAGGGTTTCGCCTACGACAGCGCCCCGATCGAGGTCGTCGACGGCAAGGTTCTCGTCTACACCAACGAGGACGCCCCGAACTTCCGGGTAGTCGCCGTCGATCCCAAGAACCCGGGGAAGGAGAACTGGCAGACGGTCATCCCCGAGCAGCCCGAGGTCCTGAATGGGGCCGGGACGTCCGGCGGATACATGTTCACGAACTACCTCAAGGACGCCAACTCCAAGATCTTCCAGCACAAGCTCGACGGGACGGTCATCCGCGAGATCGAGCTGCCCGCCCTGGGGTCGGCCGGAGGCTTCGGCGGCAAGCGCGACGAGAGGACGCTCTTCTACACCTTCACGTCATTCACTTATCCGCCGACGATCTACAAGTTCGATCCGGCCACGGGCGCGTCCGAGGTCTTCCGGACGAGCGAGGTCAAGTTCGACCCCGCCGGCTACGAGACGAAGCAGGTTTTCTACACGAGCAAGGACGGGACGAAAGTCCCGATGTTCATCGTCCACAAGAAAGGGCTCAAGCTCGACGGCAAGAACCCGACCTTCCTCACGGCCTATGGCGGCTTCAACATCCCCATCACGCCCGGCTTCAGCGCGGCCAACATCATCCTCCTGGAGAACGGCGGCGTCTTCGCCGAGCCCAACCTGCGCGGCGGCGGCGAGTACGGCGAGGCCTGGCACAAGGCCGGCATGCTCGACAAGAAACAGAACGTCTTCGACGACTTCATCGCCGCAGCCGAGTACCTGGTCAAGGAAAAGTACACGTCGAAGGATCGGCTGGCCATCGCCGGCGGCTCCAACGGCGGCCTCCTCGTCGGCGCGGTCATGACCCAGCGGCCGGAGCTCTTCGGTGTCGCCTTCCCGGCGGTCGGCGTCATGGACATGCTCCGCTACCACAAGTTCACGGTCGGCTGGGGCTGGGCGGTCGAGTACGGCTCGAGCGACAGCGAAAAAGACTTTCCCTATCTTTACGCCTACTCGCCGCTGCACAACTTCAAGGACGGCGCGTGCTACCCGGCGACCATGGTCACGACGGCCGACCACGACGACCGCGTCGTGCCCGCCCACTCGTTCAAGTTTGCGGCGACGCTCCAAGAGAAGCAGGCCTGCGCCAAGCCCGTCGTCATCCGCATCGAGACGCGCTCCGGCCACGGCTCGAGCAACATCACCAAGGCCATTGAGAGCCTGACGGACCAGTGGTCCTTCATGTTCTACAACATGGGGGTCACGCCGATCTATAAGTAAGGGAAAACAGGAAGGGGTCAAACCTTAATTCTTATAATTTTCGCCGGGCGAGCCAGCGCGGTCGCCTCGGGAATTATAAGAATTAAGGTTTGACCCCTTCTTTTTTCCTATTTGATTTCCAGCGCCTTTTCCAGCAACCCGCGGTACTTGTCCATGAGCTCCTTGTTGAGGTCGTTCGGCGGCGTCGCGTCGACCGGCAGGAACGGCTTATACGGGTGGGCCTTGGAATATTCCTCGAACTCCTTTCTGAGCTTGGCCAACTCCTCGGGCTTCGTCAGAAGATCGACGGCCGAAGCGGCGATGGCTTTGGCCCCGGCGTTCAAGCCCTTCCAGGTGGTCGAGCCGTAGAAGCAGGCGACCGCCGACCAGTGGTGGCCGATCGACCCGGGAACCGAGCCGGGGAAGCCGACGGTCGCCGTGGGCGCGATCAAGCTGACGTCCCCCACGTCGGAAGAGCCGCCTCCGTACGCGGCGCCGCTCGGCGCCTCGAGCTTGTCCACGTCCTTCGGCATTCCCTTTTCTTCGGCCCCCAATTCTTTCTGCAGGGCCTTGGCGAAGGCCTGCTCGTCCTCGCTCCAGGCGGGCATGCCGACGAGCTCGATGTTCTTCTGGATGAGCTCGGCCGCGGCCTTGTTGGCGTGCCGCTGGTGGATGGCGCTGACGACTCGCATCGAGGCGAGCTCCACGCCCGCGGCCAGGGCCCCGGCCTTGGCGCAATCGACGACGCGCCGGTACATGTCCTCGAGCCGTTCGTCCGTGTTCCGGACGTAATACCAAACGCTGGCCTTGTCGGGGACGACGTTGGGCGCTTCGCCGCCCTCGAGGACGACGTAGTGGAGCCGCTGCGACAGGGGCAGATGCTCCCGCAGGTAGTTCGTGGCCACGTTCATGATCTCGACGGCGTCGAGGGCGCTCCGCCCGACCCAGGGCGCGCCGGCCGCGTGGGACGTCTTGCCCTTGAAGGTGAAGATCGTCGAGAAGAGGGCGTTGCCGCTGACGCCGTAGTCGGTGCCGAAGCCGCTCGAGCTGTGGTTGTCGATGACGGCGTCGACGCCCTCGAAGAGGCCCGCCCGGATCATGTACGGCCGGCTGGCGACGATCTCCTCGGCCGGCGAGCCGAAGACCTTGATCGTCCCTTTGATGCCGTATGTGTCCATGGCCTCCTTGACGGCGATGGCCGCGGCCGCCGCGGCCGTGCACATGGCGTTATGGCCGCAGCCGTGGCCGGGCGCGCCCTCGACGACCGGGTCCTTTGTCGGCACGCGGGCTTTCTGAGAGAGCATGGGCAGGGCGTCGAACTCGCCGAGAAGCCCGATGACCGGCTTCCCGGAGCCGTAACTGGCGACGAAGCAGGTCGGCATGCCGGCCAGGCCGCGCTCGACCGTGAATCCGGCGGCCTCGAGCGTGTCGGCCAGGAGCTTCGACGACCGGAACTCCTGGAGGCCGAGCTCGGCGTATTCCCAGATGGAGTCGGAGATCCCGCCGAATACTTCGACGGTCTCGGGACGGCTGAGCCAGTCGAGGGCGAGCTGTTTCTCCTTGGCGATCTTGGGCTTCGCCGCCGCCCCGGCCGCGGGGCCGGGGATGAGGGCAAGGATGAGCAAAAGCGAAAGCGAGAACGCGATGATCCTGTTTCTCATGGCATCTCCTTCAAGAAGGGGTCAAACCTTAATTCTTATAATATTCCTGGGTGAAACCGCCCCAACCTAGGCGGGGAAATTATAAGAATTAAGGTTTGACCCCTTCTTATGATCATCTTCTTTTGAATTTCTCCAGCAGTTCCGTGTACCGGTTGGAGAGGTCGGCCTCGCGGCCGTCGATGTAGACTCTCTTGATGTTGGTCCGGAGCTCGAGGATGTCGTTGTCGGCGAGAACGATATTCGCCGCTTTTCCCTTCTCCAGACTGCCCAGCGTCCGCTCGACGCCGAAGATCTCGGCCGTGTTGATGGTCACGGCCTTGAGGGCCTCCGTCTTGTCGAGGCCGAAGGCGGCGGCCTTGGCGGCGTGGTAGGGGAGGTCCTTGGCCGCGCTCGCGCTCGACGAAGAGAAGGCGATCTTGACCCCGGCCTTGGCCAGGAGCCCGGGGTTGCGGAAAAGGGCGTCGTAGCCGTCCTCCCAGACCGGGGGCAGGTCGTAGAGCGAGCCGAGGACAACAGGGATGCCGGCCTTGCTGATCTCGTCGGCGGCCTTGAAACCCTGCTCGACGCCGTAGAAGACGGCCTTGAGCTTCTCGTCGCGGACGAAGGCGATGGCCGCCCGGATGTCCCTCTCGCTGTGGACGGAGATCATGGCCGGCATCTCGCCCTTGAGCAGGGGAAGGAGGCACTCATAGGTCTGGTTGTATTCGGGCAGGGCCAGCAGACGGTTCTTGGCCGCCGCGTCCCGGCGCTTCTCGTAGGCGCGGGCGGCGTTGAACAGCTCCTTGAGCTCGGCGAGAAGCGTCGGACCGTCGGCCCGCACTTGAGCGCCTCCCCGGCCCATGCCGCCGAACCCGCCTCGCGCGCCGCGGAGCCCGGGGAGCTCGATGTGCATGGCCGCGGCGGCCTTGACGGCCATGGCGCGGTTGGTCCAGCCGTCGAGCCGCAGGAGACAGCTGACGCCTGAGATGAGTCCGCCCGAGGGGGCGACGACGGCGGCCGTGATGCCGTTCGAGCGGGCGATGGGGATGTGCATCGAATCGTAGCGGACGGCCTCGAGCGCCCGCGCCTGGGGGTTGACGCGCCCGGTCTCGCGGCTGTCGACCGTGGCGGCGACGCCGCTGACCTCGACGAGGCCGAGCGACGAATAACCGTCGATCATCCCCGGATAGGCCCTGAGGCCCGTCGCGTCGAAGACTTCGGCCCCCGGCGGCACGGCGACGTCGGCGCCGATCGCGGCGATGACACCGTCCTTGATGATGATCGTTCCCTTTGGGATCTCCCCGCCGACGACGGGGATGATCCGGGCGTTGGTGATGGCGATGAGCCCAGGGGTTTTGGCTTGGGCCGAAGCGAACGGGGCCAGGATAATGACCAGCAGTGCGATGAGCAGGGCCCGTTTCGTCATGATACGCCTCCCTTGTCTCGGGGGGCGGCGGCTTTCTTGGCGGCCTCCTCCCTGTCCTTGAGCGCGGCCTCCCGGTCGAAATAAACGTCGCCTTCGATGATGGTCATATCGCAGCGCGTGTAGGCGCTCATCGGGTGCTCGTTGAAGATGGCGATGTCGCCCTGCTTTCCGACTTCGAGACTGCCGACGATCCTGTCGACGCCGAGCTGGATGGCCGGGTTGATGGTGATGAGGTTCAGGGCCTCTTCTTCGCTCAATCCGCCGTACTTCATGGTCTTGGCGGCGTCGTTGAACAGGCGGCGGATGCGCTCGCCGCTGTCGGAGTTGATGGAGACGAGGACGCCGCGCTTGGCGCAATAGCCGGCATTGTAGGCGATGCCCTCGGCCGCCTCCATCTTGTAGGCCCAGCTGTCGGCGAAGACCGAGATGCCGATGCCGGCCGCGGCCAGCTCGTCGGCGATCTTGTAGCCCTCCCAGATGTGCTCGAAGCAGGCGATCTTGAAGCCGAGCTCCTTGGCCAGCTCCATGAACTCCAGGGTCTCGGTCGCCTGGTAGCTGTGGCAGCGGGCGACCATGTTGCCGCGGAGCACCTCGGCCAGGACCTCCATGCGCAGGTCTTGGCGCGGCGGGACGAGATTCTTCGGCGGGTTTTTCGCCGCCGCGGCTTTGTTGTAACGGTCCCACTGCTCCATATAATTCTTGGCCTTGAGGAATTCGCGGCGGATGATGGCGTTGGCGCCCATGCGCGTCGCCGGATAGCGCTGGATCTGGCCGGGCTGGACGGTCCGGCCGGACTGCTTGACGTTCTCGCCCAGGGCGAATTTCAGCGTCGGCAGGGCTTCCTTGACCACGAGCTCCTCGGACGGCCGTCCCCACTTCGTTTTGAGGACGACGTTCGGGCCGCCGATCGGATTGGCGCTGCCGTGCATCGTGTGGACCATGGTCACGCCGCCGCTCAAGGCGGTGAGGATCGATGTATCGTCGGCGTTGATGACGGTGCCGACGTCGGCTTCAGGGGTGATGGCCTCCGACCCCTCGTTTGTGCCGGCCAGGGCGATGTGGGTGTGCGAGTCGATGATGCCGGGCAGGACGAACCGGCCCGTCGCGTCGACGACGCGGACGCCGGCCGGCGCGCTGATATTCTCGCCAATCTGCTTGATGAGGCCGCCCATGACGAGGACGTCGCCCTTGACGATGACGCCCTTCGTCACCGTCAGGATGGTGCCGTTCTTGATCAGGATGTCGCCTCCGTCGGCCGAAGCCGGAAGGGCGGCCGCGGCCAGGAGGACGAAACCCAGGAGGCAGGAGAGGAGCGGCTTCTTCATTTGGACACCTCCGCGTACCTGAACAGGACGCCGTCGACAAAGGCCTTCGTGACCTGGGCGTTGTCGTCGAAGATCTGGCCCTTGACCAGGATGATGTTGGCGATCTTGCCCGGCTCGAGCGAGCCGAGCGCCTGTTCGAGGCCGAGGTAGCGGGCCGGCCGGATGGTCAGCGCCCGGAGAGCCTCGTCCTTCGGCAGGCCGGCCTTGATCGCGGTCCGGACGCCGCGGAGGACGGAGGCGCCGTCGGCGTTCGCCGCCGATACGAAGGCGAAGGCGATGCCTTCCTTGGCCAGGGCGGCGGCGTTCGCCGGGTAGATCTCGGCCTCGGCTTTCTTGCGCAGCTCCTCGCCCTGGGTCACGTACATACTCGCTGCGGGCGGCCGGAAATCGAGGCTGACGAGGAGCGGGATCGGTGTTTTCTTCAGGACGTCCGCGCCGCGCCAGGCCTCGTTAGCGCCGGCGAGGAGGGCGTTGAGCTTGAATTCGGCGATGATCTTCAAGGCGCGCTTGATGTCCTCGAGGTTGTTGCACTGGAAGACGACGGGCTTGCGGTCGCGGACGAAGGGGACGAGGGCCTCGAGCCGGGGGTCGTATTCGGGCCTCTTCAGCCCGGCCGGGCCCTTGGCGTACCGGGTTTGCCGCGCCGCGTAGTATTCTGCGTCGATGAAGCTCTGCCGGATGTGGGCGATCGTGCCCATCAGACTCGAGGGATAGCTGCCGCGCTCGGTCGTGAAGTTGATGTGGAGAGCGGCGCCGTTGCGGAGGACCATGGGTTGGAAGGCCTCGCCGTTGAGGTTGAGCAGGACGCTCTGGCCCTGGAAGACGCCGCGTATTGGAGCGACGAGCACGGTCGTGAAGCCCGCCTTGTGGAAGCCCTCGACGGCGGCCTTTTTCGGCTTGAGCTGGTCGAGGACGAAAAGCCCGGGGCCGGGAGGGAAACGGTCTTCGGCGGCCGCGGGCTGGGCCTGGATCGGGACCTCGGTTGGGGCCGCCTGACCTTCGGGCCGGGCCGGCTGTTCCAGGAATAAATTCGAGAGGGCGGAGATGAACCCGGGGTAGGCGACGAGGCCCTCGGCCTCGACGACCTCGGCGTCGTCGGGGACCTTGACCTTGTCGGCCGGCCCCAGGGATTCGATCAAGCCGTCGCGGATGACGACCGTGCCCTTTTCGACCTCCGGTCCCACGACCGGGATGATCCGGCAGTTGCGGATGGCGTAGGTCGGCCCGACGTCGCCCGCCGGCGGGCCGGCGGCCAGGATCAGGGCCGTGATGAACGAGAGGGCCAACAAGCTGGAGACGCGTTTGGAGTTTTTCATGGGCCTCCTTCAAAAATTCGATATACATCAAAAAAAGGATGGGGTCAAACGCCGGTTTGACCGCCTTTTTTGTCCTGTGATATAAATACGCAGTAGAATCGCGGCTTCCCCGGCCGGGGAGGACCGCTATCCGAAGGCCGGAACGAAAAGCGAGAGAACCATGGTCCGCGTACGATTCGCCCCCAGCCCGACGGGCTTCCTCCATCTTGGGAGCGCCCGGACGGCCATCTTCAACTGGCTCTACGCCCGCCACGCCGGGGGGAAATTCCTGCTCCGCATCGAGGACACCGACTTGAAGAGGTCGGAGTCGAGGTTCCTCGAGGAGATCCTCGAGGATCTCAAATGGCTCGGTCTCGACTGGGACGAGGAGCCCCTCTTCCAGAGCCGGCGGTTCGACGTCTACCGGGAGAAGGCCGAGGCGCTCGTCGCCGCGGGCAAGGCCTACAAGGACGGCGGCGCCGTCTTCTTCAATGTCGAGCCCGGCCGGACGATCGCCTACGAGGATCTCATCCACGGCCGGATCTCCGTCGAGACGGAGACGATCAAGGACCAGGTCATGATCAAGTCGGACGGTTCGCCGACCTATAATTTCTCCTGCGTCGTCGACGACACCCATCTCGGTATCACCCACATCCTCCGGGGCGACGACCACATCAGCAACACCCCGAAGCAGATCATCTTCTACGAGGCCTTCGGCCTGGAGCCCCCTCGGTTCGGGCACATGCCCCTCATCCTCGGGACCGACGGCGCCAAGCTCTCGAAGCGACACGGCGGCGTCTCCGTCGAAGAGTATAAGCGGGAGGGCTTCCTGCCCGAGGCCCTGGCCAACTACCTCGTCCTCCTCGGCTGGATGCCCAAGGACGGCCGGGAAGTCATGACTCCCGAGGAGGCCGTCCCGCTCTTCGAGATCTCGGAGATGAACGACGTCCAGGCCAAGTTCGACATCCAAAAGCTCCGCTGGCTCAACGCCGAGTACATCATGAAGGCGCCGAACACCCGCCTCATCCCGCTCGTCAAGAGCCAAATGCTGGCGGCCGGCCTCGCCGCGACCGGCGTCCCGGACAACTACCTGTCGAAGGTCCTCGACCTCTACAAGATCCGGACGAAAACCCTGAGCGAATTCCCGGCCATGACCGACTGTTTCTTCCGCGAGGATTTCGTCTATGAGGCCGAGGGAAAAATGCATTTGGAGAAGCCCGAGAGTCGCGAGTACCTGAGGCTGCTTGCCGACCGCCTGGCCGGCCTCACGGATTTCTCGCACGCCGCGATCGAGGCCGTCTTTCGCGAATTCGCCGAGGAGCGCGGCATCAAGGCCGGCCCGGTCATCCACCCCGCCCGCATGGCGGTCAGCGGCAAAACGAAGGGCGCCGGTCTTTTCGAGATGATGGAGGTCCTCGGCCGCGAGCGCGTCGTCGCCCGCATGAGGAGAGCCGTCAATGGATGAGACGCCCAAGCCCAAGACGAACTTCGTCCGCGACATCATCGACGAACACCTGCGGAACGGCCGTTTTACCGGGGTCCACACCCGTTTCCCGCCCGAGCCCAACGGCTACCTCCACATCGGCCACGCCAAATCGATCCATCTCAATTTCGGCCTGGCCCGCGATTACAAGGGGCTCTGCAACCTGCGCATGGACGACACCAACCCCGAGACCGAGGACATGGAATACGCCAACGCGATCATGGACGATGTCCGCTGGCTCGGCTTCGACTGGGAGGACCGCGAGTACTTCGCCTCCGACTACTACGAGCAGCTTTACGAGTGGGCCGTCGTCCTCATCAAGAGAGCCGTCGCCTACGTCTGCGACCTGACCGTGGACCAGGTCCGCGAATACCGGGGCACAGTCACCAAGCCGGGAAAGGACAGCCCTTACCGAAACCGTTCCGTCGAGGAGAACATCGACCTCTTCGCCCGGATGCGGGCGGGGGAGTTCCCCGACGGCTCGAAGACCCTGCGGGCCAAGATCGACATGGCCAGCCCGAACATGCTCCTGCGCGACCCGCTGATGTACCGCATCCGCCGCGTGCACCATTACCGGAGGGGCGACGACTGGTGCATCTACCCGACCTACGACTGGGCCCACGGCCAGAGCGACTCGATCGAAGGCGTCACCCACTCCATCTGCACGCTCGAGTTCGAGGTCCACCGGCCGCTCTACGACTGGTACCTCGACCAGCTCGGCGTCCACCACCCCCAGCAGATCGAGTTCGCCCGGCTCAACCTGAGCCATACCGTACTCAGCAAGCGGCGGCTCCTCGAGCTCGTCGAGGGAGGGCTCGTCGGCGGCTGGGACGACCCGCGGATGCCGACGATCTCCGGCTTCCGGCGGCGCGGTTTCACCCCCGAAGCCATCGCCAATTTCGCCGATATCATCGGCGTGGCCAAGGACAACAGCATCGTCGACCTGCCGCTTCTCGAGATGTGCGTCCGCGAACACCTGAACAGGACGGCGCCGCGGGTCATGGCCGTCCTGCGGCCGCTCAAGGTTGTCGTCACCAACTACCCCGAGGGCAAGGTCGAAGAGTTCGACGCCGTCAACAACCCCGAGGACGAGTCGGCCGGGACACGCAAAGTCCCGTTCTCGCGAGAGCTCTGGATCGAGCGCGACGACTTCATGGAGAACCCGCCGTCTAAGTTCTATCGGCTCTCCCCGGGACGCGAGGTCCG
>MEYF01000089.1:0-143 GCA_001775755.1 Candidatus Aminicenantes bacterium RBG_19FT_COMBO_65_30
GGCCGTAGGCCATCTCCATCCAGGCGCGGTCACCGGGCCCGGTCATGAGAGCAGAGCCTCCACGAATTCGCGGGGCGAGAACTCGACCAGGTCCTCCTCCGACTCGCCGACCCCGATGAACTTGATCGGCAAGCCGAGCTCGG
>MEYF01000089.1:169-480 GCA_001775755.1 Candidatus Aminicenantes bacterium RBG_19FT_COMBO_65_30
TTGGCCGTCCCGTCGATCTTGGTCAGGACGATCCCGGTCAGGCCGGAGAACTTGAGGAACTCCCGGGCCTGGAGGACGGCGTTCTGTCCGACCGTCGCGTCGAGGACGAGCAGGGACTCGACGCAGGCGTCGGGCAGCTCGCGGGCGACGACGCGCCGGACCTTCTCAAGCTCGTTCATGAGGTTGGCGTTGGTGTGGACGCGGCCGGCCGTGTCGACGAGAAGGACGTCGCCGCGCTGGGCCTTGAACGACCGGGCCGCGTCGAAGACGACGGCGGCCGGATCGGCCCCGTAGGAGCCCTTGAAGACCGG
>MEYF01000089.1:544-727 GCA_001775755.1 Candidatus Aminicenantes bacterium RBG_19FT_COMBO_65_30
GCGGCCAGGACGACCTTCCGGCCCTCGCTCTTGAAACGGGCGGCGAGCTTGGCCGCCGAAGTCGTCTTGCCGCCGCCGTTGGCGCCGACCATGAGGATCACCGTCGGGGAGGAGCCTGCGGCGGCCGCGGCGGGTCGGCCGTCGGTCCCCGGCGAGAGCAAGGATTCGAGCTCGGCTTTGAGG
>MEYF01000089.1:825-934 GCA_001775755.1 Candidatus Aminicenantes bacterium RBG_19FT_COMBO_65_30
GAGGGCTTCCTCGAGCCCGTCCAGGATCTCCTCGCGGCGCTTGCCGCTCTGGAAGAGGTCCTCGACTTTGCGGAAGGCCTTCCGGGTCCGGGCCAGTTTTTCCCTGAGG
>MEYF01000089.1:943-16489 GCA_001775755.1 Candidatus Aminicenantes bacterium RBG_19FT_COMBO_65_30
ATGGCCTTAACATTTTATTTTTCAAGCGTTTAATTGTCAATGCCGGCGGTTGAGGCGGTTGAGGATAGGCGGTGAATGTGCTAGAGTGAGGGCGCCATGAACGCCGCGATCTGGGTCGTCAGTCCGCCGCGCGTCGAAACCGACGCGCTGGCCGCGGCCCTGTCCATCCCGCCGGCCATCGCCCGGATCCTCGTCAACCGGAAGATCCTGACCGAGGACGCCGCCCGCGCGTTCCTCTACGGGAACCTCGACAAGCTCCACGACCCCTACCTCATGAAGGGCATGGACCGGGCCGTCGCCCGCATCCGGGACGCGATCGCCCGGGGCGAAAAGATCCTCATCTTCGGCGACTATGACGTCGACGGCGTCCTGTCGACGGTCATGTTGATGAAGGCCTTGACGTCCTTGGGCGCCAAGGTCGACTACTTCATCCCGGAGCGCCTGACCGACGGCTACGGCATCAAGGACGAGCACGTCCGGATCCCGGTCGAACGGGGCGCGGCTCTCGTCATCAGCGTCGACTGCGGCATCAAGGCCGTCGAGTTCACCGCCCGGGCCCGGGAGCAGGGCGTCGATGTCATCATCACCGACCATCACCGTCCCGGCGAGGCCCTCCCCGAAGCCGTGGCCGTCCTCAATCCCGTCCTCGCCGATTCCGGCTACCCGGACGGCGGCCTGGCCGGGGTCGGCGTCACGTTCAAGCTCATCCAGGCCCTCCTCGAAAAGGCCGGCAAGGACGCCGGCCTGCCCCATTACATGAAGCTCGTCTCGATCGGGACGGTGGCCGACGTCGCCGAGCTCAAGGGCGAGAACCGGCTGTTCGTGAAGCACGGCCTCATGGGCCTGCGCAACGTCGCCAACATGGGCCTGCGGAGCCTGATCGAGGCGTGCGGGCTCAGCAACCGGAAGATCTCCGAGGGCGATCTCGGCTTCCGCATCGGCCCCCGGATCAACGCCGCCGGGCGGATGGGCATGACCGACATCGCCGTCCGCCTCTTTTTTTCCGAAAGCCCCGAAGAATCCTTGTCCCTCGTCGAGAAGCTCGACGAGCTCAACGCCCAGCGCCAGAAGACCGAGGAGAAGATCTTCAACGAAGCCCGCGAGAAGATCGAGGAACGGGGGCTCGATAAAAAGTACAAGTGCCTCGTCCTGGGCAGCCCCGGCTGGCACCGCGGGGTCATCGGCATCGTCGCCTCCAAGCTCAAGGATCGCTTCAACAGGCCGGTCGTTCTCTTCGCCTACGAGAACGGCAAGGCCCACGGCTCGGGCCGGAGCATCTCGGAGGTCCCCCTGATCGACCTTCTCGAGGACTGCCGGCACCTCTTCCTGAGCTACGGCGGACACAGGCTGGCCGTGGGCTGCACCCTGCCCACGGAGCGCATGGCCGCGTTCAAGGAGACCCTGAACCCACTGGCCGCCGCCCGCATCTCCGAGGACAGCCTGAAGAGGAAGATCAAGATCGACGGGCCGCTCGAGTTCGCCGCTGTCGACGAGCGGTTCCTCGAAACCTTCGCCCTGCTTTTCCCGTTCGGCGTCGGGAATCCCAAGCCTCTCTTCATCGCCGACAACGTCGAGGTCATCAGCGACCCGCAGGTCCTCCAGAGGAAGCACCTCAAGTTCCTGGCCCGGCAGAACGGCCGGGTCCTCGAAGCCCTCGGCTGGGACAAGGCGGAATGGCGCCACGTCCTGCGCCGCGGCAGCCGCGTCAGCCTGGCTTTTTCGCTGATGATGTCGGAATACCTCGGCCAAGAGAAAATCAGCCTGTCCATCGAAGACCTAAAGGTCTGAGACGATGAGCGCGCAGAAAGCGTCGGGGCCGGTGAGGTTCGCCGGACTCGCCGCGGCCGCCGTTCTGATCGTGCTGGCGGGCGCCGTGGCCGTCCATCTGGCCGGCCGGCGCGGCGCCCTTCGCCCCGCCGCCGTCAAACCCCCGCCCGAAGACCGCGTCGTCGACCGCAAGGAGCAGGTCCGGCACAAGGAATACAAGGAAGGGAAGCTCGTCTCCGACATCCGGGGCGACAGCTTCTTTCTCGGCCCGGACGGCCGGAACCACCTGCGGGGTGCGGTCGAGATCTCGAATTTCGGCCCGGCGGGCGAAGTCGTTTCGCGACTGACGGCCGATGAGGTCGTCTACGACCCGGGCGCGGTCCGCTTCACCGTAGCCGGCCGGGTCCGGGTCGAGGCGGGCGGCGTCGTCCTCGAAGGCGGCTCTTTCGATTACGACAAGGCGAACGGCCTCTTCAGGACGACGTTTGGCGGCGCCTTCTCCTCGAAGACGATGACCGGACGGGCGGAGGAGGTCTCTTACGTGGAGAGCGCGGACGAGGTCCTTCTGTCCGGCGGATTCCGGGTCGGGCTCGCCGCGGCGGGTCGGGCCGGGGAGACGATCGTCCTCGCCGGCGATTCATTCCTGTACCGAAGGCGCGAACGCCGCGGCCGGGTGGAAGGAGGGGCGGATTTTTCCGGCGGCCGGTGCCGGGGAGAAGCGCGTTCGCTGTCGTTCGCCGCGGCCGAGGATGAGAGCGCTATCGAATCGGCCGTCTTCGACGGGGCGGTCAGAGTCGTCTTCACGGGGAACGCGCCGGGCGCGCCGGAGAGCGGCGGAGTCCATGCGGACCGGGTCGAGGTTTCCTTCACTCCCGGCACGGGTCTTGTTTCATCGGTTGAGGCCGGAGGGAACGCCTGCCTCTCCCTGCGTTCTCCCGCCGGCCCCGGGACCCTCGTCCGGGCCTCGGCGGCGGCCCTGACGTTCGGCGCGGACGGCGAGCTCGCAAAATGGTCCGCGTCGGGCGGCTTCCGGGCGGAGTTCGGAGAAGGCGATGACCGCGGCCGCATCCTCGAAGGCGAGTCGGCCGCATACGACGCCCCGGCCCGGATCCTGCGCGCTTCCGGAATGCCGGGACGACCGGCGGTCGCCGATTCGCCCGAGGCCCGCGTCGAAGCCGCGTCCATCTCGGCCGGGCCGGCCGAAGGAGACCTCGAAGCGTCGGGCGGCGTCAAGGGCCTTCTCAAACCGGGGGAGGGGAGTCGGGGGGCCGGCTTTTTCTCGGCCGGAACAGCCGTTTTCGTCTTCAGTGAAAGCCTTGTTTTCCGGGGCGGCGCCGGATCCGCCTCCTTCACCGGAGATGTCCGAGCCTGGCAGGACAAGGAGTTCCTTCTCGCCGGCGAACTCGAGTTCTCCGAGGCAAGCGGTGAGATGCGCGGCAGGGGAGGGGTCGCGGCCGGCCTGACCCGGCCCGCAACGGGGAGTACTCCCGAACGGCGCGTCGAGCTCGGCGGCGAGGAGATGGCCTTTTCCGCCGCCGACCGCACTCTCTCGTTCACGGAAAAAAGCTATGTCCAGCTTCCCGGGGCCAGGCTCGCCGCGGAAACGATTTCGGCCGTGCTCGGCGGCGAAGGGACGGCCGTCGAATCGCTCACGGCGAGGACGGGCGTCATCCTCTCCAAGGGCCGCTACGAAGGCCGCGCGGCGGCTGCTTCCTATCAGGCGGCGGCCGACCGGATCACGCTCACCGGGAGGCCGGTTTTGACCGACAAGCAGGGCGGTTCCGCGAGGGGGGACAAATTGACATTCGACTTGGGCGATGATAAGATTCTGGTCGAAAATGAAGGACAGGGAAGATCGACGACCATCATCAAATCGTAAGCCATGAAGGGTTCCCTGAGAGCGGTTGACCTCGAAAAAAGCTACGGGCGGAAAAAGGTCGTCGACAGGGTGTCGGTCAGGGTTGAGGAAGGGGAGATCGTCGGCCTGCTCGGACGCAACGGCGCGGGAAAAACGACCACGTTCTCGATGATCCTCGGCCTCGTCCCCCAGGACGGGGGCCGCGTCTTCCTCAGGGACGAGGATATCACCGACCGGCCGATGTACCTGCGGGCGAGAAAAGGCCTGATCCTCCTCCCCCAGGAACCGTCGGCGTTCAGGAAGCTGACCGTGGCCGAAAACCTCCTCGCCGTGCTCGAAACCCGGCCGCCGGGAGCGGGCCCCAAGGCCGCCCGGGTGAACGGGACGCTCGAGGAATTCGGGCTGGAGAAGCTGGCCGGGGCCCGCGCCCTGACCCTGTCCGGCGGCGAGAGGCGCCGCCTCGAGATCGCCCGGGCGATGGTCTTGGACCCGGATTTCATCCTCCTCGACGAGCCCTTCACCGGGATCGACCCCCTGTCGGTCCGCGACCTCCAGGCGATCATCCGGGCCCTCCGGGCGAAGGGGATCGGCATCCTGCTGACGGACCATTCCGTCCGGGAGGCCCTCGAGATCACGGACAGGGCCTACATCCTCGAGGGCGGCCGCATCCTCAAGGAAGGGACGCCGGCGGAGATCGTCTCCTCCGAAGAGGTGCGAAAGAGCTATTTGGGTGATGAGTTTCGTCTATAGGGATGGACAGAAAACGGGAACGAGGCTGAAACGATGACCCTCAGGCAGAGGCTCGACCAAAGACAGGTCCAGAAGCTCATCCTGGCCCCCGCCCTCCAGCAGGCCATCAAGCTCCTGCCCCTGACCAACCTCGAGCTCATCGAGGTCATCGACGAAGAGCTCTCCCAGAATCCGATGATCGAGATCGAGGGCGAGGCCCGCGAGGGCAAGGCAAAAGACAGCGAGACCGTGGCCGCCGAGGAGGCCGGGGTCAAGAACAAGGAGGGCCTCCTCGAGGGGCTGAGCCTCGAATCGACCGAGCCGAAGATGAGCGGCGAGACGGCCGACGACAATTTCCTGGCCGGCTTCCAGGAATACCTGGACGACGGGTTCCGCCCGCACTTCACCGAGAGCCGCGACGCCGTGTCCCTGGAGAACACGATCTCCCGGACGCCGTCGCTCTGGGACCACCTGAACTGGCAGGCCACGCTGACCTTTTTCGAGGCCGCGGACCTGGAGGTCGCCCAGTTCATCGTCGGCAACATCAACGAGGACGGCTACCTCACCACCGCCGTCGACGAAGTCGCCCGCCTTTCGCAGACGACTCTCGAGAAGGTCGAGGCCGTCCGGGACAAGATCAAGACCTTCGACCCCGTCGGCTGCGGCAGCCTGGACCTGCGCGAGGCGCTCCTCGCCCAGATGGACCATCTCCAGGTCCAGGACGAGACGGCCCGGACGATCGTCACCCAGCATCTGCCCCTCCTCGAGAAGTCCGACTTCGCCCAGCTCTCCCGTGTCCTCGGGATCTCCATGGCTGAGATCCGGGAGCGCATCGACGTGATCAAGAGCCTCGACCCGACCCCGGGCCGGAAGTACGGCGAGGAGAAGACGAACTACGTCGTCCCGGACATCATCGTCTCCAAGGAAGAGGACGAGTGGACGATCGCCCTCAACGACGATGGTCTGCCGCGACTCCGGATCAGCGGCTACTACCGCCAACTCCTGGCCAAGGCGGCCGAGGGCCAGCCCGAGGCCTACCACTTCCTCAAGGACCGCCTGAAGAAGGCCCTCTGGTTCATGCGCAGTCTCGACCAGAGGAACCAGACGATCTACAAGGTCGCCCGCTTCATCGTCGACCGGCAGAAGGACTTCTTCGACAAGGGCATCGACTTCATCAAGCCCCTGACCCTGATGGAGATCGCCCAGGACATCGGCGTCCACGAATCGACCGTCGGGCGGGTCGTCGCCAATAAGTTCATGATGACCCCCCGGGGCGTCTTCTCCCTGAAGTACTTCTTCCACAAGTCCCTGCAGGGGAGCTACGGCGAGGACGTCTCCTCCCTCAAGGTCAAGGACAAGCTCCGCAAGCTCGTTGAGAGCGAGGACAAAGACAATCCCCTGAGCGACATCGAGATCGGCGACCTGCTGGCCCGGGAGGACCTGCATATCGCCCGGCGGACGGTCGCCAAGTACCGCAACCAGCTCAAGATCGAGCCGTCCCATATCCGCAAGAGAAAGTCCGTCATGGAGGGAAAAGCATGAACGTCCACTATACGGCGCGGCGGGCCGCCCTGACCCCCGAGATCCAGGCCTACTGCGAGAAGCGCCTGTCGCGGCTGAAAAACCTCATCGTCGACGTCCTCGACGTCAATATCATCCTCATCGTCCAGAAGAACCGGAAAAAGGCCGAGATCAACGTCCGGGCCAAAGGGGGCGGCCTCGTCGTCGTCGAGGAGACCCTGGACATGATGGACTCCCTGAACCGGGCCTTCGACACCCTGGAGAAGAGGGTCAGGAAGGAACGGGCCAAGTGGCGGGAGAAGAAGAGGCGCGGCGGCCGGGAGAGGAAGACCCTGGCCCCCGTCCTCGAGGCCCCGGAGCCGGAGAAGCGGGTCGTCCGGAGCAATCACTACTCGCTCAAGCCCATGTCCCTCGAAGAGGCGATCGTCCAGCTCGACATCAAGAGCAAGGAGGTCTTCCTGTTCCGGCGCGAGGGATCCCAGGAATGGGCCGTCCTCTACCGGCGCAAGGACGGCCTCTACGGGCTCGTCGAGCCCGAATGACCGGCAGGGGAGAACCGTGAAGCTCCATTCGCTCCTCGACGAAGACCTGGTCCTGCCCCGGCTCGCGGCCCGGGACCGGGCCGGGATCATCCGCGAGATGTCGGCCAAGCTGGAGGCCCGGCACGCGACCAAGCTCGATGGCGGCCTCCTGGACAGGCTGCTGAAGAGAGAGGAGCTGGGCACGACGGCCATCGGGCACGGCGTGGCCGTGCCCCACTGCCGGACGAAGGGGCTCAAGTCCCCGGTCCTCCTGCTCGGGCTGTCCCGGGCCGGGGTCGCCTTCGAGGCGGTGGACGGCAAGCTCTCGCACGTGTTTTTCCTCCTCGTCTCGCCCGAGGACAATCCCGGCGCCGGGCTCCGTCTGCTGGCCGCCATCGCCGCCCTGACCCGGACGTCGCGGACGCTCGCGTCGAAGCTGCTCAAGGCGCCGACGGCGGCCGACGTCCTCAAGACCCTCCGGACGGAGGAGGAGAAGCCCCGTGGCTGACAGGTCCGCTCCCGGCCCGCCGGAATCCGCCGACCAGACGACCATCTCGGCCGGCTTCCTCAAGATCTTCGGCCTGGGGACGCTCATCCTCGGCGACAGCGGCATCGGCAAGAGCGAGAGCGCCCTCGAGCTCATCGCCCGCGGCCACCAGTTCGTGGCCGACGACATCGTCCTGATCCGGGTGACGCCCGGCGGCGAGCTCGCCGGCACGGCCCCGACCTTGAGCCGGAACTTCATGGAGATCCGGGGGCTGGGCATCATCAACATTCGGGCCATCTTCGGCCCCCGGTCGATCGCGCGGGAGGCCAAGGTGGACCTCGTCGTCAAGCTTAAGAAGTGGCGGCGCGGCTACGAGGTCGACCGCCTCGGGCTCAAGCCCGGAGACGACATGACCATTCTGGGCCGGAAGATCCCCCAGCTGGCCATCCCCGTCGCGCCGGGGCGGAACATCGCCACCCTGATCGAGGTCGCCTGCAAGGTCCACATCCTCCGCAAGAAGGGCTACAGCGCCCCGGACGAGATCATCCGCCGGCTCGACCGCGCCCTGACCTGAGAGGTGCCATGAAGCTCCCCGCCAAGGACAACCGTTTCCTGATCGTCACCGGGCTTTCGGGCTCGGGAAAAACCGTGGTCAGCCGGGCCCTGGAGGACTTCGGCTATTACTGCATGGACAACCTGCCGGCCAAGCTCATCCCGGACTTCGTCGACCTCTGGCTGCAGAAGAAGGTCGAGATCGACCGGGCCGCCCTGGTCATCGACATCCGCGAGCCGCGCTTCTTGACCGATTTTCCGGCGGTTTTCCGGGACATCCGGAAAAAGGCGCCCGTCCGGCTCATCTTCCTCGAAGCCACGGACGAGGCCCTGGCCAAGCGCTTCAATGAGACCCGGCGGCCGCACCCCCTGGCCCCCCGCAAGCCCATTCTCGAAGGGGTCCGGCTCGAGCGGAAGCGGCTGGCCGGGATCCGGAAAATGGCCGACGAGGTCATCGACACCTCGGGGCTCAACATCTATCAGCTCAAGGACGTCATCGCCGAACGCATCCTGAGGAGGAAGAGGCGGCGAACGCAGGTCGTCCTGACGAGCTTCGGCTACAAGCACGGCCTGCCGCTCGACTCCGATCTCGTCTTCGACACCCGGCTCCTGCCAAACCCCTTCTACGTCGAGCCCCTGAGGACGAGGAACGGCAAGGCGCCGAGCGTCCGCAAGTTCGTCCTGGGCTCGCCGGGTACGCGGGGGTTCCTCCGCGAGCTCTTCCGCTTCACGGAATTCGTCCTGCCCCGTTTCGCCAAGGAGGGGAAGACGTCCGTGGCCGTCGCCGTGGGCTGCACGGGCGGCAAGCACCGTTCGGTCGTCATCGCCGAGGAGCTCCGGGCGCGCCTCAAGGACAGGGGGTACGACGTCAGGATTTACCACCGAGACCTTTTTAAATAAGCGCCTTTGGCTTACAATAGGGGCTTGACCGGGAGAGCGAACGACACATGATCGGAGGCATTATCGTCTGCCACGGCCTCATGGCCGAGGAGCTGCTGAACGCGCTGACCATCATCCTCGGCGAAGCGCCCAACATCGAGGCCATCTCGATCGGCTGGTACGACGACGTCGAGGATTCGAAAAAGAAGATCAGTCAGTGCCTCAAGCGCGTCGACCAGAAGAGCGGCGCGGTCATCTTCACCGACATGTTCGGCGGGACGCCGTCCAACCTGAGCTTCAGCTTCCTCAAGGAGAACCACGTCGAGATCATCACCGGGGTCAACCTGCCCATGCTCATCAAGTTCGTCTCCCTCCAGCGCAACAACAACCTCAAGGACGTCGCCAAGAAGGTCGTCGACCAGGGCAAGAAGAACATCCACCTCGTCAGCGCCCTGCTCGGCTCCCGGACCAAGTAACGCCTCCATGCTCGACAAGACGGTCACCATCCGCAACAAGCTGGGCCTCCACGCCCGGGCCGCGGTCAAGTTCGTCAACCTGTCCAATCGCTTCGGCTCGTCGGTCAAGATCGTCAAGGACGGCGACGAGATCGACGGCAAGAGCATTCTCGGCATCCTGACCCTGGCCGCGACCCAGGGCACCTCGATCCGGCTCCTCGTCGCGGGCAAGGACGAGGAGGCGGCCGTGGCCGCCCTGGTCGAGCTCATCGCCAACCGCTTCGACGAGAAAGAGTGATCCGGCATGGACATGACGCGGCTGCGTGGAATCGGTGTTTCGCCGGGGATCGCCATGGGCGAAGTCCTGCTGCCCCGGCGGGTCGTCTTCACGTCGCGCAAGGAGCTCATCACCGAGGCCCAGGTCCTGGACGAGCTGAAGCGCCTCCACCAGGCCCTCGACCGCACCCGTGACGACCTGGTCAGGGTCAAAGAAAGCATCCGGGAGAAGATGGGCCCGGAGAGCGCCTTCATCTTCGAGGCCCACCTCCTCATCCTCGAGGACCCGACGCTCGTCGGCGGCCTGGAGGCCATCGTCCGCGACGAGAAGGCCCGCGCCGAGTGGGCCCTGTCGAAGGCTAACACCCGCTATGAACATCTCTTCGAATCGCTCAGCGACGATTACTTCAGGCAACGGAAATCGGACGTCTCCGACGTCCTGACGCGCGTCTACCGGAACCTCGAAGCGCGCCGGGAGAAGGAAAAAACGCCCCAGAAGGAACACGTCCTTGTCGCCCACGAGCTCCTTCCCTCCGAGGCCGCGCTCCGGCTGAGCAAGGAGCTGACCCTCGCCGTCGCCCTGGACATGGGCGGGCAAACCTCGCACACGGCCATCCTGGCCCGCTCCCTGGGCATCCCGGCCGTCGTCGGCCTCCGGGACATCACCCGCCAGGTCCGGGAGGGCGAGTTCATCATCGTCGACGGGACCGACGGCGAGGTCATCATCGACCCGCCTCCGGCCGTCCGCCGGGAATTCCAGGCCAAGAAGGCGAAGTACGAGACCTACGGCCGGGAGCTGCAGAAGACGGCCAAGCTCAAGTCGGAGACGCTCGACCGCGTCCGCTTCATCCCCCAGGCCAACATCGAGCTCCCTGAGGAGATCTCCCTGGCCCTGTCCATGGGCGCGGAGGGCGTCGGCCTCTTCCGCTCGGAGTTCATCTATCTCCGGCGGGAGTCGCTGCCCACGGAGGAGGACCACTTCGAGATCTACGCGCGTCTCGCCCGCGGCGCGCATCCCCGTCCCGTCACCATCCGGACCCTCGACATCGGCGGCGAGAAGAGCCTGCCCCAGCTGAACATCGAGAAGGAGCCCAACCCGGCGCTCGGCCTGCGCGCCGTCCGCTTCTCCCTGCGGAACAAGGAGCTTTTCCGCATCCAACTCCGGGCCATCCTCCGGGCCAGCGTCCAGAAAAACGTCCGCATCCTCGTCCCCATGGTCACCGAAGTCGACGAGATCCTCGACGTCAAGGACGTCTTTGAGGACGTCAAGAGGGAGCTCCGCCGCAAGGGGGAGGCCTTCGACGAGAGGATCCCCCTGGGCGTGATGCTCGAGGTGCCCGCCGCAGCGGCCATGGCCGACGTCATGCTGAAGGAAGTGGACTACGTCAGCATCGGGACGAACGACCTCATCCAGTACTACCTGGCGGTCGACCGGTCGAACGAATTCGTGACCTATCTCTACAAGCCGTTCCACCCCGCCGTCCTCCGCCTCATCCGGTCCGTCATCCAGGCGGCCCGGCGGGCCGAAAAGGACGTCGTCGTCTGCGGCGAGATGGCCGCGGACACGCTCGCGGCCATCGTCCTGCTGGGCTTCGGCCTCCGGACCTTCAGCATGAACCCCATCTTCATCCCGCGGATCAAGAAGGCCCTCCGCTCGGTCGAGTGCCGGACGGCCGAGAGGATCGTCGAAGAGACGCTGAAGCTGCGGAGCGCCCAGGAGATCGAGGAGTACGTCGTCGAGGAGATCCTCCTCCGGCACCCCCAGGTGTTCCTGACCGGCCAGCCGGTCGAGACCTCCCCCAAGAAATAAGGTTCTCCTCCCTGCCTTAGGGAACTCCTCCCTCTTCGGCTTTGCTCAGGATATCGTCCCTTGCCCCCGCGCCCCGGAAACCTGCGAATCCGGTTTCCCCCGCCTCCGGCGGGCCCCCTTCCATCACGGGGGCTTTGGGACGATATCCATCGCCGCCTCACGGGGGAGTTCCCAGTGATCGGGAGAAGATTGTCTATTAAGCGGGGGATCGTCCCCTTCGCGCTATTTCCGGCCGTAATCGTCCGAGAGCCGGACGATATCCGATTCCGCCGACCGGCCGATCCAGATCTCCAAGATCCGGGCCGCCGCCCGTCCGACGTTGCGGAGGCGGTGGGGCACGCGGCGGGGGATGACGACCTCCTCGTTCGGCGCCGCCAGCCAGACGCGGTCGCCGACCGTGATCTCGAGCCCGGCGTCGAGGACGACCCAGAACTCGGCCCGGCCGTCGTGGAACTGAAGGGAGAGCCGGCCGCCCGGCTCGACGGTGATGATCTTGATGCTGCCGGCGTCCCCGTGGGGGAACCGGCGGAACTTCCCCCAGGGACGGACGTCCTCGATGATGCCGGCCCCGTAGCCGGCTTCGAGAGGGGTTTTCTCGCTCACCGGCTAAAAGGGGATGTCGTCGTCGCCGCCGCCCGAGTCCCCGCCGGCCTCGGCGGGCGGGGTGAAGGCGTCGTCGCCCGCGGCGTCGCCCCGGCCTCCGCTCCGCGCGTACTGACCGGAATCGAGGTCGGTCGTGTCGGACGTGGCCGAGCTCTCCTCGCGCTTGCCGAGGAGGACGATGTTCAGAGCTTCGACCTCGGTCTTGGTGCGCTTGTTCCCCTCCTTGTCCTGCCAGCTCCGCGTCCGGAGCTTGCCTTCGAGGAGGATCTGGCGGCCTTGGCCGAGGTACTTGTCGCAGAATTCGGCCAGCTTGCCGAAGACGACGATCTTGTGCCATTCGGTCCGGTCGGACGACTCCCGCGTGTTGGGATTGAACAGGCGCTCGTTGGTAGCCAAGGTGAACGTGGCGACCCACCGGTCCTGCTGGGGGAGGCGGCGCATCTCGGGCTTGCCGCCGAGGCGGCCGACAAGGATGACTTTGTTCAGGCTGTTGATGTCTCTCATTTTTCCGTCAGCTCTCTTATCTTGTCCTGGGCGATCCGGCTCTCCTCCTCGAGGGGATACTTGGCGACGAGGATCTTGAGCGCGGCCAGCGCCTCCGGCTTCCGGCCGAGTTCGATGAAGCTGAGGCCTTTCTTTAGGTGGGCCGCAGCAGCCTTGTCCCCCTGGGGGTAGGCCAGGATGAGCTCGTCGAACGCGTCGATGGCCTCCTCGAACTTCCGCTGGCTGTAGCGGCACTCGCCGATCCAGTAGAGGGCATTGTCGGCCAGCGGGCTCTCCGGGAACTGCTGGCGGTAGAGCTTGAAGCTCTCGATGGCCAGATCGTAGTTCCCCTTGAGGTAGTCGTTATAAGCCATGGAGTAGGCTTCCTGCGGGGACATGGTCGGGGCCGGCGGCGGCTTGAGCGGGGCGGGCTGGGGCTTCGCCTCGGGAGGCGTTTTGACCGGAGCCTCCGGGGACGGTTTCTTCCCCTCCTCGGCCGCGACGGCCGGGGCCGTCTGGAGCGTCCGCCCGGCGAGGTCGGCGGAGATCTTCTGGAGGTCGAGCGTCAGCTGGTCGAGCTTGCGGAGGATGTCCTGGTACTGGGCGGGGACGGCCCGCAGGCCTTCCTGGACCCCGGACTGGCCGGCGATCGACTGCCGGACGAGGTCGGCCAGGGTCTTGATCTGGTCCTGGACGGCTCGGATCTCCTCGGAGTTCCGGTCGAGCCGGACGCGGAGTTCCTGGACCTGCTGTTTGAGGACCTGGACATCGTCGTAGACGAGCTCGTAGGCCTTCTTGCTCTTGTCCTGTCCGGCCGCGGCCAGGGTCAGGACGGCCAGAAAGAAGGCCCCGAGGCTTTTGCGGCGCAAGGATTATTTCTCGATGACCATGAACTGGGCGCGCCGGTTCATCTGCCAGGACCCTTCGCTGTGACCCGGGTCGATGGGCTGGCTCTTGCCGTAGGAGATGATCCTGATGCGGTCGGAGCCGATGCCCAGGGACAGCAGATAATCCTGGGCGCTCTTGGCCCGCTTCTCGCCGAGGGCGAGGTTGTATTCCTCGGTGCCGCGCTCGTCGCAGTGGCCTTCGACGAGGATCTTGATCGTCCGGAACCTCTTCAGCCAGGAGGCGTTCATGTCCATGGTGGCCCGGGCGTCGTCGCGGATGACGGCGCGGTCATAGTCGAAGTAGATCGTTCCGAGGGGCTTTTCCCGGTTGATCTGGTCGAGCGACTTCTGGAGGAACACCTCCTCTTCGGTCAGCTGGGGTTCCTGGACGACAGGCGCCTCGACCTTCTCGACCGTGGGCTGTTCCTGGGCTTGAGGCGGCGGCGGCGGGACCTCCTTGGGTTTCTTCTTGCAGGAGACGGCGAAGGAGAAAACGAGGATGACCGCCAAGGAATAAATAAGCAGTTTTTTCATTGAACCTCCTAAAATTCGCGTCTCATGCCCATCGGAACCGAAGGCGCGACGCTTCTTTCCGCTTTTTTTATACCCTGTCCAGGGGGGGATGTCAATACACTTCCGGCCTGATCATGCCGATTTCCACCCCAAAATCCGCAGATATTAGGGCTGAGGGGTATTCCTGCCGTCGGCCGCGGAGTGGCATCGGGGGTCGCCTCCGTCCGCTGAAACCAAAGCCGAGGGGTATCGTCGACGGGAGCATAAAGCAGGGGTCCGGCTTTTTCTGAGCTAGCCAATGGAGGATCACTGCAGCGGACGGAGGCGATATCCCGAGGCTTAGTTGGTCCAGTTCGGGAGCTTGTTCTCGCCGCGGTCGGTCAACCGCTTGAGGTTGGCCCCGTCGTAGTCGACGGTGTAGACCTGGATCGAGCCCGAGAGGTTCGAGGAGAAGACGAGGTGGCGGCCGTCGGGCGACCAGCTCGGCGACTCGTTGCGGACCCTGTTCTCGGTGAGCTTGGTGATCTGGTTGGTCCGGAGGTTGAGGACGTAGATGTCGAAGGTGTTGTCGACCCGGGAGACGAAGGCGATCCGCTCGCTCGTCGGGGCCCACGCGGGCGCGTCGTGGTAGTTGCCGCCGAAGCTGGCCTTGCGGACGTTGCTGCCCTCGGCGTCCATGATGTAGATCTGGGGACTGCCGGCGCCGAGGCGGTCGGTCGTGAAGGCGAGCTCGCGGCCCGTGGGCGACCAGGACGGGGCAGTTTCAGTGGCGCTGTTGAAGGTCAGACGCTTGGTCTTCTTGGTCTCGAGGTCCATGACGAAGATATCCGCGTTGCCTTCTTCGGTCATGCTGGAGCAAAAGGCCAGCTTCTTGCCGTCGGGCGAGAAGGCCGCCGAGTAGTTCGTGCCCTTCGTGGCTATCGGGGTCTCAGTCCCCTCGTAGATGTTACGGAGGTAGAGGCCGGCGGTGCTGCCGCGGTACGAGGTGAAGGCGATCGTCCGCTGGTCCGGGGACCAGGCCGGCATGTAGTCCTTGATCTTGTTGAAGGTCACCCGCGTCGGATTGGCCCCGTCGTAGTCCATCATGTAGATCTCGTCGTTGCCGTCGCGGTTGGAGACGAAGGCGATCTTGGTCGTGAAGATCGGCTTCTCGCCGTGGAGCTTGAGGAGCTCGTCGGCCATCTTGTGGGCGACGAGGCGCAGGCCGTTCTTCTCGGCCTGGTAACGCTTGCCGACGATGAAGCGCTCGCTCTTGACGTCGTAGATCTTGCCGTCGAAGACGATGCGGCCGCCGTCCTCCCGGACCTCGCCGGTGAGCAGGAGCCGGGCCTGGATGGAATCCCAGTCCTTGAAATTGATCTTGTCCGCGGTCACCAATCGTCCGATGTAGTCATAGTAGCTCTTGGGCAGGAGCTGGAAGATCCGGCTGTACTTGACGTCGTCGGACAGGGCCTGGCGGATCTCCTGGGCGGCCGACTGGGCGGTGGGCGAAGCCGCGTGGACGACGAATTCGGGAAGCGCCAGCGAGATCATGGGCATGCCCTCGCTGATCTTGAGAACGACCTCCTGCTGGGCCATGGCCCCGGAGGCGGCGAGGACGACGACGAGGAGTCCGATGAGTTTTTTTTGTTGTATCATTTGGCGTGCTCGAAGACTAGGGTGATGCCGAGGTACTGGCCGTCGTACTCGTTCGGGAGCGGCGCGAACGGCTTCGAGGCCTCGATCGCCCGGCGGGCCGAGAGGTCGAATGACTCGACCCCGCTCGAGACGTCGATCTTGACGTCGGAGATCTGGCCGTTCCTGTAGATGCGGAAGTAGACCTGGGTCTGGAGGAGGCCGCCGACGCCGGGGTCGACAAGGGACTGGAACCAGTTGGCCGTGATCTTGTCCGAGATCATCTGGAGGTAGAACTGGAAAGGGAAGCCGGCGACACCGAAGGGGTCGCCGGCCCCGGACCCGGTGCCGCCGCCGATGCCGCCTCCGGTCCCCCCGCCGCTGCCCCCCCCGCCCGTGCCGATACGCAGGCCGAAGCCGGAGCCGCTCTGCGCCCCGGCGGAGGCGGCGGTCTCGCCGCTCTTTGCCGTCGGAGCCGCGGCATCGGGTTTGGAGATGGCCGCTTTTTTCTCGGCGGCTTTCTTGTCCGTTTTCGGCTTATCGACGGGGTGGGTCAGGGAGGTCTTGGCTTCGGTCTTGAGCTTGGAGGGG
>MEYF01000089.1:16562-43593 GCA_001775755.1 Candidatus Aminicenantes bacterium RBG_19FT_COMBO_65_30
CCGGTGCGCCTCCCGGACCGCCGCCCGTTCCGCCTCCGCCGCCCATGAAATTGACGTACTGGACGAGGCCCTTCTGCGGCGGACGCGAAAAGGACGGCGAGGCGGCGATGAGGATGATCAGCCCGACGTGGAGGAAGGCCGAAACGAGAACGGCCCTCTTGAACGCTTTCGGCATGGCCACTCGCGCGGGGCTCATTTTTTCTTGTCTTTGACGTCGATGGGCTCGGTAATGACGCCAACGAGCTCGATGCCCGCCTTCTTGGTGATGTCGAAGACGCGGACGACGAAGCCGAACGGGAGGTCCTTGTCGGCCTGGAGGTAGACGACTTTTTTCGGCTTGTTATAGAAATATTCGGTCAGGCGGCGCTCGAGGAGGTTGATGTTGATCGTCGAGTCGCCGATGTGGACGTACTGGTCCTTGGTGATGGTCAGGGTCAGGCCTTCCTCGGCCGGTTTGGAGTCCGTTTCCGCCTGGGGCAGGTTGATGCCGATGCCCGACTGCATCATGGGCGCCGTGACCATGAAGATGACCAGGAGGACGAGCATGACATCGACGAAGGGCGTGACGTTGATCTCGGAGAGATGGGTGCCGACCTGCCTGCGGCGCGAGGAGGACGGCAGGGACTGCGTGCTAAGAGCCATGGAGCCTCTCGGCGATGCTCAGGAATTCGAGGGAGAAGTCCTCCATGTCGGCGCTGAGGTCCTTGATCCGGCCGAGGAAGTAATTGTAGGCGATGACGGCCGGGACGGCGGCGAAGAGGCCGGCGGCCGTGGCGACGAGGGCCTCGGCGATGCCCGGGGCGACGACCTGGAGGCTGGCCGAGCGCAGGGCCCCGATGCGCACGAAGGAGATCATGATGCCCCAGACCGTCCCGAAGAGGCCGATGAAAGGCGAAACGCTCCCCGTCGTGGCCAGGAAGAACATCATCTTCTCCAGGCGCGACACTTCGGCGTTGGAGGCCTTGAGGAGGGCCCGGTTGAGGCTGTCGGTCTTCTGGCCCGTCCAGCCGTTCTCGGCCGAGGCCTTCGACTGGTAGGCCAGCTCCTTGTTCCCGGCGAGGAAGATGACGGCGAGCGGGCTGGCCCGGAGCTTCTTGGCGGCGTCGCTGACCTCGGTCAGGCTCTTGCTCCGGCGAAAGGCCGTGAGGAACCTGTCCGATTGCCTGACCGCGGCCTTGATCGTCTTGAGCTTGAAGAAGATGATGGCCCAGGAGAACACGGAGAAAAATACGAGAAGGAGGAGGATGAGCTTAACGACGATATCGGCTTCGGCGATGATCTTGAAAATGTTGATATTCATGATTATCCGTTGAAAAAGTAGCACACGACCCCGGTTCTGTCAAACCCGGATTCGCCGATGGGGCTCGCATGAATTCCGGGACATGAACGAAATCTCCGGATTTCGTATCGTGTCCCAGGAATTCTGCCCGGAGAAACGGTATCCCCCGGGACGAACAACCCATCGGTGAATACGGGTCAAATGAACGGCTTGATGGCTGGCCGATTTTCGTTATATATTCGGGCCATGAGGCCCTGGGAAATGATCAAAAAGATCCTCATCGGCGGGGAGAAGAGCGTCCGCGATCCGCGCATCTTCCAAAGGATGGCGCTCGTCGCCTTCTTCGCCTGGGTCGGCCTCGGCGCGGATGGGCTGAGTTCGTCGAACTACGGCCCGCAGGAGGCCTTCCTGTCGCTCGGCGACCACCGGCACCTGGCGCTCTACCTGGCCGTAATGACCGCGATCACGGTCATCACCATCTCCCTGAGCTACTCCCAGATCATCGAGCTCTTCCCGACGGGCGGCGGCGGCTACGTCGTGGCCACCAAGCTCCTCGGGCCCGCTTTCGGGCTCGTCTCGGGCTGCGCCCTGGTCGTCGACTACATGCTGACGATCAGCATCTCCATCTCGAGCGGGGTCGAGGCCGTGCTCAGCTTTCTCCCGCCGGTCTACTTCCAGCACAAGCTGACCCTCATCCTGCTCATCACGCTCGCCCTTGTCCTGCTCAACTTGAGGGGCGTCAAGGAGTCAGTGGCCACGCTGACGCCGATCTTCCTCTTCTTCTTCGTTTCCCACGTGGGCCTCATCCTGTACGGGATCTTCTCCCACGTCTCGGAGACGCCGACCCTGTTCGTCGACACCATCCGGGAGACGCGCCAAGGCATCCAACAGCTGGGATTCGGGGCCATGGCTTTCATCCTCCTCCGGGCCTACAGCCTCGGGGGCGGGACGTATACGGGGATCGAGGCCGTCGCGAACGGGCTCCAGATCCTCCGCCCCCCTCGGGTGAAAACGGGCAAAAGGACGATGTTCTACATGGCCGCCTCCCTGTCCTTCACGGCCGGGGGACTCCTCGTCTGCTATCTACTGACCAACGTCCAGCACGTCGCGGGCAAGACCCTGAACGCGTCGCTCATCGAAACGCTCGTCGGGACCTGGAAGATCGGCGGATTCCCCCTGGGCGTCTGGCTCCTCGGGCTCATCCTGCTGTCCGAGGGGGCCATCCTCTTCGTCGCCGCCCAGGCCGGCTTCATCGACGGCCCGCGGGTCCTGGGCAACATGGCCATCGATTCCTGGGTCCCGAACAGGCTCATGCATCTCAGCGAGCGCCTGGTCGTCCAGAACGGCATCATCTTCATGGGGGCGGCGGCCATCCTGATCCTCGTCTTCACGAGGGGCTCTGTCCAGGTCCTCGTCGTCATGTACAGCATCAACGTCTTCCTCGATTTCTCGCTGGCCCAGCTCGGCATGTGCCTCCACTGGCTGAAGACGCCGGCCCCCCACCGCGGCAAGAAGCTGGCCATCAACCTCATCGGGCTGCTGATGTCCCTGTCGATCCTGGCCGTGACGGTGGCCATCAAGTTCAAGGAGGGCGGCTGGATCACGCTGGTCATCACCCTGTCGTTCATCGTCGTCTGCATCCTCATCCGGCGGCACTACAACCGGGTCAAGGGCATGATGAAGCGCCTCGACTCCGTCATGACGCAAGTCCAGCAGATGACCGGCAAGCACGCCCCGCCGGTCCGGAACGACGCGGCACCCACGGCCGTGCTCTTCGTCCGCAATTTCGGCGGTCTGGGCATCCACTCGTTCCTCAACATCCACCGCATCTTCCCGAACTACTTCAAGAACTTCGTCTTCATCTCCGTCGGGGTCGTCGACTGGAAGAACTTCAAGGGCGCCGAGGAGGTCAAGAACTTGGAAAGCCACATCGCCGTGGAGCTTAAGAAATACGTCCAGCTATCCAACAATTTCGGCTTCCACGCCGAGTCCATCCTTTCCGTCGAGACCGACACGCTCGCGGCCGTCGAGGAGCGGTGCGAGGAGATCCAGCGGAAGTACAATAAGGCCGTCTTCTTCGTCGGCAAGCTCATCTTCGAAGAGGAGAACCTTTTCACCCGGCTCCTCCACAACCAGACGGCCTTCAGCATCCAGCGCATCCTCCAGTTCAAGGGCATTCCTTCCATCGTCCTCCCCATCCGCGTCATCAAGACGGTCAAATAAGAAGGGGTCAAACCTTAATTCTTATACTTGTCCTGGGAGGAGAACTGTCCCCTCTCGTAAAAATTATAAGAATTAAGGTTTGACCCCCTCTTCAGCTGAGGCCGAGGAGGCCCTGGAGGATGGCCCGGGCGACCTTTTTTGCGTCCTTGCCGCTTTCATTCGTTGCGCCGACGCACGAAGGGCAGCCGTCCCGGCAGGGACAAACCTCGAGCGTTCTTAGGGCATGGTCGAGCAGGCGCCCTTCAAGCGAGAAAAGCGACGGGCTGAGCCCGATCCCGCCCGGGTAATTGTCGTAGATGAAGATGTTCGGCTCGAAATCCGGGTCCATGACGACCGGCATGTCCTCCTGCCCCTGGACCGCCGGCCGGGCCGGCATGATCCGCGGCGGCAGGGATTCGCCGGACGTGTTGTCGCCGATCGACACGCCGACGTCGTGGATATCGCACATCATGAACAGCGGCGAGACGTGATGGAGGAGGTAGGCCACCCCGAAGAGCCCGTTGACCCTCTGCTCGGCCGGGAAGGGGATCGTCTGCATGAGCGCCGAGGAAACGGTCAGCCAGTAGGCCGTCGTGTGCATCTCGTTCTGGGGCAGGGTCAGGTCGCCGGCGCCGACGTTCTCCATGGTGTGGAACTTGATCTTCTTGAATCCGACGACCTGGGTCGCGACGTGGACCTCACCGTGGGAGACGCGCCCCGCCTCGAGTGCCTTCTTGTCGAAGAGGTCCAGGATGGTGATCTTGGTGTAGTCGATGGCGTCCGTGTAGTAGTCGACGTCGGTTCTCTTGACGTAGGCCTTGCGCTCCTCGAAGTCGAGCTTCTCGACGAAGTACTGCTCGCCCTCGACGATATAGATGGCCTTGGGGTGGAGGGCCGTCAGGGCCGAGGTGAAGTCGACCTCGGCGATAACCCGGGCCTCCCCCGTGATGTCGACGACGACGAAGTTGTCGGAGCTGATGCTGCGCAGGCTGATGGCGTCGGCCGGGTAGGCCTCCGAGGTCCAGAACCACTTGTCTTTGGAGTGGTGGAGGAGCTTGTCCTCCTCGAGGAAATTGAGGATCTCGCCGATCTCCGCCCGGCCGAATTTCTCGCCGTCCTCGAAGGGCAGCTCGAAGGCGGCGCACTCGATGTGGCTGACGAGGATCGACAGGTTGTCCGGGTTGATCAAGGCCATTTCCGGGGACTTGGAGAAAAAGTATTCCGGATTGTTGATGATGAACTGGTCGAGCGGCGAGCTCGTGGCCACGAGGACGGCCGCCGAAAGGCCCGTTTTGCGCCCAGCCCGGCCCGCCCTCTGCCAGGTGCTGGCGATCGTCCCGGGGTAGCCGGCCAGCACGGCGACGTCGAGCGTCCCGATGTCGATGCCCAGCTCGAGGGCGTTGGTCGAGACGACGCCGAGGATCTCGCCTGTCCGCAGCCCCTTCTCGATCTCCCGCCTTTTCAGTGGCAAATACCCGCCCCGGTAGCCGCGGACGAGACCCTCTTTCTGTATCGAGGTCTCGATGTCGGCCTTGAGGTAGGTCAGAAGGACCTCGGTGATGAGCCGGCTCCCGGCGAAGACGATCGTCTGGAGACCGTTCTTGAGGAAGATCGAAGCGATGCGCCGCGACTCGTTGACGTAGGAGCGGCGGATGCCCAGGGCCGCGTTGACCACGGGCGGCGTATAGAAGACGAAATACTTCCCACCGCGCGGCGCGCCGTTGTCTTCGATGAGCGCGACCGGCGCTTCGATCGTCTTCTCGGCCATCTCGGCCGGGTTGGCGATCGTGGCCGTGCACAGGATGAACTGCGGGTCGGCGCCGTAGAACCGGGCGATCCGCCGTAACCGCCTCAGGACGTTGGCCAGATGGCTGCCGAAGATGCCGCGGTAGTTGTGGAGCTCGTCGATGACGATGTACTTGAGGTTCTCGAAGAGTTTGATCCACTTGGTGTGGTGGGGGAGGATGCCGGCGTGGAGCATGTCGGGGTTGGTCAGGACGATGTGGCCGCGGGCCCGGATGGCCTTGCGGGCGTCCTGAGGCGTGTCGCCGTCGTAGGTGAAGACGCGGATCTCCTCGGGGAGACGAGTGTTGATGTCGTCGAGCTCGGCCTGCTGGTCCTGGGACAGGGCTTTGGTCGGGAAGAGGTAGAGGGCCCGCGTCCCCGGGTCCTTGAGGATGGCGTCGAGGACCGGAAGGTTATAGCACAGCGTCTTGCCCGAGGCCGTCGGGGTGACGACGACAATGTTCTTGCCCTCTTTCAACGCTTCCCAGCTCGAGCGCTGATGGGAGTAAAGCGATGTGAACCCCTTGGCCGCGAGGGCCTTGCGGAGGGCCGGATGGACGTCATCCGGGTAGTCCTGGTACTGGCCCGGCTGGGCCGGCAGGTGCTTGATGGCCCGGATAGAGTCGCTCTTGTCCCCGATGTCCTTGAGGAGCTCGAGCGAACGGAGGATCTTCTCTTCGTTGGACATGACCGCCTCCCATCCTAGCCAAATCGGAGGCGGCGGTCAATAAACCGAAACGCCTATTTGGACGTCTTGGCCTTGGGCAAGAAATTCTCCAGCACCCACAATTCGGAATCCGTGGAGGCGCCTCCTCTGCCGGCGAAGGCGAGCTGGCGTCCGTCAGGGCTAACCGTCAGGTCCCAAATGCCCCACCGTCTTTGTAGCCCCATCTTCTCGGGCTTGCCACCCTCAACGGGTATCCGCCACAGATCCCAGCTCGGCAGGTCCTGCGGGTCGGGCATGCCGAACACGATGTAGCGTCCATCCGGGGTCCACGTGTGATCACCTCCAGGTATCCCCTGTTTCGTTTCCCCGAAGCTCCAAACCTCTCTCGCTTCTCCACCTGAGGCCGGCATGATCCTCAGGGATCTCACGGCACCCCAGCCGGAGTTGATGAAGGAAAGCCCGAGGCTGTCCGGAGAAAGCGCGATATGGATTCCTCTTTCAAGCGTTGGGAACCGGTACAACTCCCGCTCTTTGCCGGACTCGAGGTCGCGAACCACGATCTGGGAAAAACCCGCCTTACTGCTTCCACGGCAAAAAAAGTACTGCCCACCAGGACCGTAGGCGCTCCCCCCCCAAGTCCTTTCATCGGGGCCGAAGTGCACGACGCGGGTGATCTCGCCCGTCTTCAGTTCGATACGATAGAATCCTCTTGTCGAGATTCCCTCCGAAGCGCCGAAGACGATAAATCTGCCGTCTGGGGACCATCCCGGCCCGCTGATGTTTCGGAGCCCCAGCCTCCAGATCTCCCTGTAGAAAACTCGCTCCTGCCCTGTGTCCAGTGATCGAATGCAGAGGGCATTGCCGACATTCGTCGGATATGGAGAGTTGCCCCGCCTGGAGACGTAGGCCAGGTATTTCCCATCGAGAGAGTAGGCTGGCGTAAAATTCCCTCCTTCAAAGGACTCTATCGCCTTCCTGGGAGGACCGCTGACCTTTCCGGTCGTGGAGTCGAGGTCAGCGATAAAGACGTCCTCCGTCGCCCTGACCACGCCATAGTAGAACGCACCTTCGCGCGTCATGCCGACGGGCAGAATGCGGTCGATGCCAGGCCTTATGAGTCGCGGCTCTCCCTGGATTTTCGCGCCGGACATGCCGACGACCCAGAGGCCGAGGGCGCCTGTGCGGTCACTGGCGAAGACGATCCATTTGCCGTCCCGCGACCAACCGAGCAGGTAGTCATCGGCGGGATGTTGGACGAGCGGGGTTTCCTGCCCGGCGTCGATGGGCATCAGATAGATGTCTCGCTCCGGGGATGCCTCATCGGGCAGGCGGTCGTAGGCGACGAAGCGGCCGTCGGGCGAGAAACGCACAGTTGTGGGATAGATCTCGCGCTTCAGGTCGGCGAGCGCCCGGCTGGAGCCATCCGCCGTGGAGACCAGCACCATCTGGACCGGCCCATTTCTAGGATAGATGGATGCCACAATGTGCTTTCCATCCGGAGACCAGACGCACTTCCCCAAATCCCTGATACCATCGAAATGAGTGAGAATCCGAGGCTTGCCGCCCTCGAGCCCGATGACTCTCAACTCGACTCGCCCGGTATCCGACGAGATGTGCCAGGCATAAGCAATTTGTTTGCTGTCGGATGACCAGGTCGATCCCCCGGCTGATTGTCGGACCGCTGAGCCTTCCTTTCCTTCCGTGCCCTCGTCCGTAAGCCGGTGATCCCGGCCGGTCTGGAGATCGCGCACGGCGAGATCGCCTGTGTCCTCGTCCCAAAAGGAGAGATACCGGCCATCCGGGGAGATCGCTCCGCTCATGGGGGTATCCCCCGGAGGATTCTCCAGCATTCGGGCCGTCATCGTCACCGGACCCGGAGCCGCCAGCGCGGATGGCAGGTAGTTCTCCATCACCCAGACCGACGGCGACTTTATCGTTGGACCAACGGAGCAAAACGCAAGATGTTCTCCGTCCGGATGAACGCTCAGGTTCTCGAAGTTGGCCATCCCCAGGCCGAGTTCCTGGGGTTCTCCTCCGTCCGCCGAGATCCGCCACAAGGATAACTGCGGTCCATCTTTCGCGGACGGCGCTCTTGAGAAGAGGATGTGCTTGCCGTCGGCGGTCCACGCGAGGGGAGTAAAGTAGCTCCGGCTCTCCTCATATTTCAGCAGGTCGCGCGATTCTCCTCCTCTTGCTGGGATCAAACGCAGGGTCTTCTTCGCGTGCAGATTGATGACGGCGATCCGCTCGCCATCAGGAGAGATCGCGGCGTAGAGCCGGCCGTTTTCGGCATTGCCGGTGTAGAGTTCCGTCTCTTTGCCGGTCGCAAGGTCCCGGCTCATAATGCGAAAGGGCTCGGTCGGTGCCGCTGTGGAGCGGCGCACATAGATGAGGGTCTTGCCGTCAAGAGAGATATTGTGCGAATGGATCTGCTGCTGGCCTTCGTCTCGTACGATCGGGGTCATCATCCCGGTTTGTATATCCGTCCGATAGATCCCCATGCCCTGATCGTCCCAGGCGGCAAGATAGAGGGACCGGCCATCCGGCGACCAGCGAGTTCCGGCCAGCCGTCTGAATCGGGTGGCGAATTCCTGCTCCTTGCCGGTCTCGAGCGAGCGAATACAGATGATATTAGGCTTCGTGGCCGCTTGGAACGTTCGGCCCCGCGTCGTAACATACGCCAGATACTTGCCGTCGGGAGAATACTCCGGCCAGGAATTCGCACCCTCAAAACGTTCGATGGCCTTCTCCGGCTGCAGCTGGATCTTGCCGCTCTGCCGGTCCATTTTGGCGACATAGACATCAGTCATCGACTGCTCTTGCGCGTAGTAGAAAGACCCGCTCTGAGTGAATCCCAGAGGTACAATTTGCTCTATGCCTTTCCTGACGAGTGCTGGCGAGCCTTGGACCTTGCCGCCGGAGACGGGAATGAACCAGATATCGAGAGAACCTGTCCGGTCGCTGGCAAAGAGGATCCCTTTCCCATCGGGCGGCCACCCGAGCAGGAGATCCTGAGCCGGGTGCTTGACCAAGGGGGCCTCATCACCGCCGTCAGCGGAGATCAGGAAGATGTCGTGCTCCGCGACGTTCGCTTCCTGCGGTTGATCGAAAGCAATGTACTGCCCGTCACCTGAATAGCGCATGGTCTGGGGAAAGCGCCCGGGCCGTTCGAAGGTCTTGACGACCTTGGTCGTCCCATCGGTCGCTGACACCAGCACGATCTGACGCTGGCCATCCCCCTTCTCGAGGAATATGAGAGCCCGCCGACTGTCCGGCGACCAATCATACGTTTGCAGCCATTCTTCGTTCTTGTTGTCGAGGAGGGTCCGGGGATCCCGCCCTTCCAGGGTGATGACCCGCAGGTCCATCGATCGGCCGTCGTACCAATCGTAAGCGATCTGCCTGCCGTCGGGAGACCATCTGGAGAACATCGCGAACTCCGCGGACTTTTCCCAGGGGCCCTTATTCGTGAGACGGCGGCTCTTCGCCGTCTCGAGGTCCCAAACGGCCAAGTCCCCGGTTTCCCAGTCCGTGAAGGAAATATATCTGCCGTCGGGAGAGGGTGCCCCCTCGATATTTCCCATATCAGGAGGCGTCCAGACCTTCCGTGTCGCTAGCGCAGGCTCTTTGCTGACGGCTGCGGGCTTGCGGAGTGCGGCGAGCCGCGTCCGGGCCAGCGCCGCAGCCTCGCTCTGATCCGCATAGTCGCGGACCAGACGCTCGTAGGCCCTGCGGGCTTCGTCCGTGCCAAGCTTCTCGTAGCATCGGCCCATCTGGAGCAGGGCTCGGGCGGCGATCGGCCTGTTGTCCGGGAACTCCGCGAGTATTTTCTTGTAAGTCCTGATCGCCGCCTCGAGATTCCCCTCCACCTCTTCCTGGTGGAGGGCGGCGCCGAGCAGGACCTCCGCGGACTGAGCTTTCTGCGCCGCCGTGTCCGGTGATAGGGCCAGGAGCAGCCCCAACGCGATGGCCATGAGAGAAACCGTCTTTTTCATTTTGCACCTCCCGATCTCGATGACATTATGAAGAAAGTGCATTATCTTTGCTCCAAGCTCCGGTCAATCTTCGTTCAAGTTTCGGTCAAGACGGCCGCTTTCGCGCGGGCGCCCCTAGCCGTCGAACCGGTATCCGACACCCCGGACGCCGACCAGGAATCGCGGTTCTTGAGGATTTTCCTCCAGCTTGTTTCGGAGGTGGTTGATGTGGGTGTAGACGACGCGGTCCGTCAAGATCGCGTCGCGGCCCCAGACCTCCCGCAGCAGCTCGTCGATCGACATCACCCGGCCGCGGTGTTCCAGGAAGACTTGGAGGAGCTTGAACTCTGTCGCTGTCAGCTCGATCTTCTCGCCCCGCCGCGTGACTTCGAACCGGCCGGTGTCGACGGTGATGTCGGCGAAACCATAGACTTTGCCGGGCCCGGGATCTTCGCGGCCCCGGCGCAGCACGGCCTTGACGCGGGCGAGGAGCTCGCGCCGGCTGAAAGGCTTGGTGATATAGTCGTCCGCGCCGAGCTCCAGCCCGACGACCTTGTCCACCTCCTGTCCTTTGGCCGTGAGGATGATGATCGGCGTGCGCCGGCCCTTCGAGCGGGCCTCGCGGCAGACGGTCAGGCCGTCCATGCCCGGCAGCATCAGATCGAGCAGGACGAGGTCGAACTTCTCCTCGAGGATGCGGCTCAACGCCGCCGTCCCGTCGTCGACGACCTCCACGGCGAATCCCTCGAGCTCCAGGTCGTCCCGAAGGCCCGTCGCGATCGTCGGCTCGTCCTCCACGACCAGGATGCGTTCTTTCATCTCATCCTCCTGTGACCGGCGCGGCCGGAAGCCGGATCGTGAACGTGCTGCCTTCGCCGAGGCGGCTCTCGCATTCGACCGCCCCCCCATGGGCCGTCACGATGTGCTTGACCAGGCTCAGCCCAAGCCCCGCTCCCTTGACGCGCTTCGAGATCTCTCCATCCGCCCGGTAGAAGCGGTCGAAGATGCGTCCGCGGTCCTGCTCGGAGATCCCGACGCCCCTGTCCCGGACGGAGATCCTGACTTCACCGCCCGAGGCCGCGGCCTCGATCCGGACCGTCTTCGTCCCGGGCGAATATTTCACCGCGTTATCGAGGAGATTGCGGACCGCCGATCCCAAGGCTTCCTTATCGGCCGATATCAGGGGAAGCCCGTCCGGGATGTCCGCCTCGACGGCCGCTCCCTTCATGGCGATCTCGGCCTCGAAATCGACGGCCAGCTCTCGCAGCCAAGGAGAGGGATCGAGCCGCTCCAAGCGATACTCCCTGCGTCCCTCTTCCATCCGAGAGAAATCGAGGATGTTCTCGACGAGCCGGGCCAGCCTGTCGCTTTCCTCGACGATCATCCTGAAATAGCTTCGTTGTTTCTCCCGGTCGGCCACGCGCCCTTCAAGCAGCATCTCGCCCAGCTGGCGGATCCCTGTTAAGGGGGAGCGGAATTCGTGGGAAACCGTCGAGACGAAGTCGGCTCGCAGCCTGGCGATCTCGAGCTCTCGCCTCACGATCCTGACGGTGATGTAGCTCCCGAAGGCCAACAAGACCGCGACGAAACCCAGCATGGCCATGGAGAGCGTTTGCTTTTGCTTGATGTCCGCACGGATCGCGTCCGGCCGGCCGGGCCAGACCTGAAGGAGCCAAGGCGTGTCATCGATTCGGATGTCTTGCGTCACGGCGAAAGCGGGAACCGCCGCGGGCAGTGTTCCGAAGACCGCAGACCCGTCGGGGCTCGACAGAACCGCCTTGAGGTCGTCCCTTCGGGCTGACAAGGCCTGGGGCCACCAATGTGATTTAAGGAAGTTCGCGGAGAGGAGGAGCGCCGTAAACGGGTCTGTATTCCAGAAAGCGAGATGCGTTTCGGATTCCCCAGAAATCACCCTCTTTGGCGAGTTCAGCAGTTCCTCGGCCGCGCTGGAGAGAGAGAGTTTTTGTTCCTCCTTCGTCCGAATACGGTTGAATTCGTCCGCCGCGAGCGGGCTTTCACGGCACCAGGCGCGGCAGCGGTCGGAATAATAGAGATAGCGCGGCTTATCGAGCAGCCATTTCCCTCCCGTGAGTTCGCGATAGAACGCCAGGGCTTGGGCCGCCAATCCAGCCGGATCGCCCCCCTCGGCGGCGAGGGAGCAGAGTTCGGACCGGGCGATGAGATCTGAAGGCAAGTCGCCGATCCAAACCACGTCCGAGCGTTGGAGCTCCCGGTAGAAGGCGGCCGATTCATCGAGCTTACCCGCCTTGCGAAGAGTCCGGGCCAGGCGTTGGAGGACGAGCGGCCGTTCGCCGGTTCCGGCTCGATCGAGAAGGCTGCGATAGGCGCGGACGGCCCGTTCGAGGTCCTTCCTGGTGATTTCCAACGACTCAGCCTCGGCTAGTGCCGCGGAAGGCCGGCTTGCCGCGGCTTGAGGTCTGGGCACGCCTGAGGGTCTGTAGAGCAGCGCGCCGGAAGGGAAGGTCTCGAGGTCGCCTCCGGTAACGGACAAAAAAATCCCACCGCCCGGTTCTGCGAAGGCCTGGCCGGCGATCTTGGGGAAGGAGTCCGCGCTAATTATCTTCTCTTTGGGGGCTGAGCGGACTGCGTCACTCCAGCGCCGGAACTCCGCATCCAGATAGAGGCCGATCTCTTCGGCCGTCCTTTCCAGGCTTTCCCGGATCCGTTGTCCGGCGAGCTGGCCCTCCTGGCGCAGCGCCCTGAACGCGAGACCTCCGAGAAACGCGCCCGGTAGCAGGATGAATAAAACGAAGACTCCGATGAGTCTCTGGCTCGGTCCGGAGAGGAATCGCCGCCGGGCCGGAGGGCGAACCGCTGAATCCTTCATTCAGTCCCTTGACGGATAGAGTAACAGCCTGCGAGGATCGATGACATCCCCGGCAGGTCAAGATTCGGTCAAGAATCGGTCAAGACCAAGCATATCGCCGGCCGCGAAGCGGTGTCAACAATGGACGAGAGTGCTGGGGCCCATTTTGTGATAAAATAGATCGATTATGCTCGAAGAGATACGCATCAAGAGGGCGGCCCAACACAATCTCAAGCACATCGACGTCGCGCTCCCCCGGAACAAGCTGATCGTCGTCACGGGCCCGTCCGGTTCGGGCAAGTCCTCGCTCGCCTTCGACACGATCTTCGCCGAGGGCCAGCGCCGCTACATCGAGTGCCTCTCGGCCTACGCCCGGCAGTTCATCGACCAGATGGAAAAGCCCGAGGTCGAGTCCGTCGAGGGCATCTCGCCCTCGATCTCGATCGACCAGAGGACGATCTCGACCAACCCGCGTTCGACCGTGGGCACGATCACCGAGGTCTACGACCTCTTCCGCCTCCTTTTCGCCCGCGTGGGCACGCCCCACTGCCCGAGCTGCGGCCGGGTGGTCTCGTCCCAGACGCCGGAGGAGATCCTGAAGAGGATCGCCGAGCATGCCCCCGGCGCAAAGGCCAGGATCCTGGCCCCCGTGGTCAAGGGGCGCAAGGGCGAATATCAGCGCCTCTTCGAGCGCCTCCGGAAAAAGGGTTTCCTCAGGGCGCGCGTGAACGGTACTCTCCGCGACCTCGAGGACGACATCCCGCTCGAGAAGAACCGCAAGCACACGATCGAGGTCCTCGTCGACACGGTCAAGCTCGGCCCCGATGCGGAGCGGCGCCTCCGCGCGGCCGTCGAGAAAGCCCTCGAAGTCGCGGAAGGCGAACTCCTGGTCATCGACGACGCCGGCCGGGAGCGCTTCTTCTCCCTGACCCTCCTCTGCCCCTTCTGCGAGGTCAGCCTGGCCGAGCTCGAGCCGCGCAACTTCTCCTTCAACAGCCCTTACGGCGCTTGCCCGAAATGCCACGGGCTCGGCCATGAGACGACCCGCAACGAGTGGGGCGAGGTCGAGCTCACCGACGCCGTCTGCCCCGACTGCGGCGGCGCCCGCCTCAAAAAGGAGAGCCTGTCGGTCCGGGTCGGCGGCCGGAACATCCACGACGTCGGGGAGCTTTCGATCCGCGACCTCCTCGCCGAAACCGCCAAGCTCGAGTTCCCCGCCGCGGAAACCCTCGTCGCCTCCAAGATCCTCAAGGAGATCTCGTCCCGCCTGGCCGTCATGGAGGAGCTGGGGATGTCCTACCTTCAGCTCAACCGGACGACCGCCTCCCTCTCCGGCGGGGAAGCCCAGCGCGTCAGGCTCGCGGCCCAGGTCGGGTCCCGCCTCCGCGGCGTCCTCTACGTCCTCGACGAGCCGACGATCGGCCTCCATCAGAGGGACAACGGCCGCCTCATCGGCCTCCTGCGGAGCCTCCGCGACGAGGGCAATTCGATCATCGTCGTCGAGCACGACGAGCAGACCATCCGGGCCGCCGATTTCGTCCTCGACCTCGGGCCCGGCGCGGGCGAGTCAGGCGGCTTCAAGGTCGCCGAGGGCCCGCTCGCCGCCATTCTCGACTCCCCGGTGTCGCTGACGGCCCAGTACCTCCGCGGCGAGAAGGCCGTGCCCGTTCCATCCTCCCGGCGCCGGCCCGCCGGCTGGCTCGTCATCCGCAAAGCCCGGGAGCACAACCTGAAGGGGATCGACGTCCGCATCCCCCTCTCGGCGATGACGGCCGTGACCGGCGTCTCCGGCTCGGGCAAGAGCACCCTCGTCTACGACATCCTCTACAAGGCGCTGGAAAACAGGCTTTACAAGGCCCGCCAGCGGGTCGGCGCCCACGAAAAGATGGAGGGCATCGACGGCATCGATAAGGTCGTCGCCGTCGACCAGAAGCCGATCGGGCGGACGCCGCGCTCCAACCCGGCGACCTACACGGGGCTTTTCGCCGCCCTCCGCGACCTCATGGCCAGAACCCCGGAAGCCCGCACGCGGGGGTACTCCTCCGGCCGGTTCAGCTTCAATGTCCCGGGCGGACGGTGCGAGGACTGCCAAGGCGCCGGCGTCAAGAAGATCGAAATGCACTTCCTCCCCGACGTCTTCGTCACCTGCGACCGGTGCGAGGGGAAGCGCTACAACAAGGAGACCCTGGCCGTCACCTACAAGGGGAAGACGATCGCCGACTACCTGGCCATGACCGTCGACGACGCCTACGAACTCCTCAAGGCCTACCCCCAGCTCAAGCGGAAGCTGGCCACCCTGATGAGGGTCGGGCTCGGCTACATCCGCCTGGGCCAGCCGGCGCCCACGCTCTCCGGCGGCGAGGCCCAGCGCATCAAGCTGACGAAGGAGCTCGGCCGGCGGGCGACCGGCCGGACCCTCTATCTCTTGGACGAACCGACGACCGGCCTCCACTTCGACGACGTCCGCAAGCTCCTCGAGGTCCTTTCCGAGCTGGCCTCGCTCGGCAATACGGTCGTCATCATCGAGCACAACCTTGAAGTCATCAAATATTGCGACTATATTATTGACCTGGGCCCGGAAGGGGGAGACGAGGGGGGCCGGATCGTGGCCCAAGGAACGCCGGAAGAGGTCGCCGTGGCGGCCCGCTCCCATACGGGACGCTACCTAAAAAAGGCCCTGGACGGCGGCCGGGGGCCGGGGCGAAAGGACGGCTGAGGACATGGCCTTCAAGGACGTCGCCGGCAACGTGCCCATCAAGAAGATCCTCAAGCTCGCCCTCGAACGCAACCGCGTCCCCAACTCGCTCATCTTCAGCGGCCCGGAGGGCGTCGGCAAGATGGACATGGCCCTGACCCTGGCCAAGACGCTCAATTGTCAAATCCTGGCCACGGACGCCTGCGACGCGTGCCCGTCCTGCAGGGCTATCGACAAGGGGCGCCATCCCGACGTCATGGTCATCGCCGCCGAGGTCAGGGACGTCAAGATCGAACAGACCCGCCTCCTCAAGCAGCTGGCCTACCTCAGGCCGATGACGGGGAAGCGGCGCGTCTTCATCATCGAGGAGGCCGAAAACCTGAACGACCCTTCGGCCAACTCCCTGCTCAAGGTCCTCGAAGAGCCTCCCCACTTCTGCCACGTCATCCTGGTGACGGCGAGTCCGTTCCGGCTCCTCCCGACCATCCGCTCCCGCTGTCGGCTCCTGGCCTTCTCGGCGATCGGCCGCGAGGAGATCGAGGAGATCCTCCTCGAGCGGGATTTCAGCAAGGAGCAGGCCCGCATCCTCGCCCTGCTCGCCGACGGGAACCTCGAGCGGGCCCAGGAGCTCGAATGGGACGAGGTCCGGGCCCTCAAGGAAGGGTCCTGGGCCCTCTTCGAGGCCCTCGTTTCGGCCGACCATTCCAGCCAATTCCTGGAGAGGTTCGGCGCGGTGCCCAAGGCCGTCCTGGAGGAGTTCGGCGCCGTCCTGGAGGTTATCTCCTCCTTCGCCAGGGACATCCTGCTCCTCAGGCTCGGCGGCGACCCGTCGCTCCTCCTCAACCCGGACCTCGAAAGGAGGCTCCGCGAGGCCTCGGGATCCTGGACCGTGCGTCAGGTCCTGGGTGTCATCCAAGAGATCGATTTCGTGCTCGTGGAGCTCCGCGGGAACCTGAACAAGGGCCTGCTGGCGACGACCTTCTTTTCCAATTTCGGGGAGCTGAGACATGTCTGACATCATCTGCGTCCGTTCGGAAACATCGGGCCGCCTCGTCCGCGTCCGCGGCGGAGAGCTGGCCCTTCACGTCGGGGACCGCTGCATCATCGAGTCCGAGCTCGGCGGCGACCTGGCCCTCGTCGTCGACGAGACAAGCACCTATTGCCACAACCCCAAGGCGGCTCGACTGGCCGTCCAGGTCATCCGCAAAGCGACGGCCGACGATGTCCGCAAGTTCGAGTGGCTGCGGGAGAGGGAGGCGCGGGCCTACGATCTCTGCCTCCAGAGGATCGCCGCGCACAACTTGCCCATGAAGCTCGTCGCGGTCCGCTATTTCTTCAACGAGAAAAAGGGGATCTTCTACTACACCGCCGACGGCCGGATCGATTTCCGCCAGCTGGTGAAGGATCTGGCCAAGGAGCTCCGGATGCGCATCGAGATGCGCCAGGTCGGCGTCCGGGATGAGGCCAAGATGATCGGCGGCCTCGGCGTCTGCGGCCGCTGTCTCTGTTGTTCGAGCTTCATGACGACCTTCGAGCCGGTGACCATCCAGAAGGCCCGGAAACAGCAGATCGTCATCAATCCGACCAAGATCTCGGGGCTTTGCGGCCGGCTGATGTGCTGCCTGGCGTTCGAAGAGCAGACGCGGGGACGGTTGTTCTCCCAGTCCGGCGACCGCCTGATCGAGGACTAGCGGCGGAGTCCCAGCCGGGCCAGGAGCCGGCGCCACCAGGGCGCGGGCCGGGGCGCGTGTTCGCAGCCCTCCCCCGGGGTTTCGAGGACCCCTTCCTTCCGCAGGATCTGGACGATCTCGCTCTGCTGGTCGAGCTTGGCGAAGCAGTGCGGGCAGATGAAATAGTGCTCCTCGAACTCGGCCTGGTCCTCGGGCTTGAGCTTATCGAGGAGGTATCCGTCGATGTAGTGTTCGTACTTGCACTTCTTCATGGCCGCGGCCTTCGAGAGCTTCACGGTTTTAGTCGCTCCACGCCGGGACAAAACGGACATCCCTATTTCCGGACGGACTTCTGGATGAGCTTGAGGGCGTAGTTGACCCGCTCGCTGACCCGGCGGGGCGAGATGTCCAGGGCCCGGGCGACCTCCTCCCGGGAGAGCTCCCGGTAGTAATAGAGGTATAGGACGTCCCGGAACTTGGGCTTGAGGCCGGCCACGACCTGTTCGACCTGCTTGGCCCTCTCGCGGTGCTCCATCTCGTCGTGGGGGTCGGGGAAGGGGGCGGGCTCGGGGGCGTGCTTGAGGACGCGCGTCTTCTGGCGGATGTAGTCGATGATCCGCCGGCTGGTGATGATGTAGAGGAAGGTCCCGATCGAGGAGTCGCCGCGGAACTCGCCGCTCTTGATCTTGGCCACGGCCTGGGTCAGGATCTCGTTGACCACGTCCTCCCAATCGGGGTTCGAGCCGCCCAGCGCTTTTCGGACCCGGAAGGAGATGACGGCCCGATACTGGAGGACCGAGTTCTCGGGCGGCGCGTTCTTATCCTCTTTGACCATCCGCGCCATTATAACGGCAGGGGCGGGGATTCCGCAAGGCCGACCGGCTCAGGGCTCAGCCGTCCCCGTCCCGGTCACGTACTTTGGCTTGTTCCCGCGCCCGGTCCTTGAAGAACTCCCTGCGGTCGACGAGGATCTCGCGGGGCTTGCTCCCCTCGGAGGGGCCGATGAGACCCTCGCCCTCCATCTGGTCGATGATCCGGGCCGCCCGGGCGTAGCCGAGCTTGAGCCTCCGCTGCAGGTAGGAGGCCGAGGCCTGGCCGCTGTTGAGGACCGTCTCGACGGCCTTTTCGTAGAGCTCGTCCTTATCGCCCGGATCTCCGAGGAGCTGGTCGGCGTCGCCCTTCACGACATGGAGGATGCGCGTGTCGAAGGTCGGCGTGCCCTGGCTCTTGACGTGCTTGACCATGCGCCGCACCTCGGGGATGGAGATGAAGGAGCAGTGGAGGCGGACGACGCGGGGGAAGTTGGGCGGCAGGAAGAGCATGTCGCCCATGCCCAGGAGCTTGTCGGCGCCGATCGTGTCGATGATGATGCGCGAGTCGACCTTGGACGGGACGCGAAAGGCGATGCGGCAGGAGAAGTTGTTCTTGATCGTCCCGGTGATGACGTCGATCGACGGCCGCTGAGTGGCCATGACCAGGTGGATGCCGACGGCCCGGGCGAGTTGGGCGATCCGGCCGATGAAGAACTCGACCTCCTGGGCCCCGACCATCATCAGCTCGGCCAGCTCGTCGATGATGATGACGATGTAGGGGAGAGGCTTGAGCGCCTCCTTCTCCTCCTCGGTGAGCGTCCCCTTCTTCTCGGCGATGAGCTGTTTCATCTGCGTGTTGTACTGGTCGATGTTGCGGACCTTGATGCCCTGGAGCTTCCGGTAGCGCTCCTCCATCTTGCGGACGATGTCCATGAGGACGACGTGGGCCTTCTTCGGGTCGTTGATGACCGGGCAGAGGAGGTGGGGGATGTCCTCGTAGAGGGAGAACTCGAGCCGCTTGGGGTCGATGAGGACGATCTTGACCTCCTCCGGAGTGGCCTTGTACATCAGGCTGGCGATGAGGGCGTTGAGGGCGACGCTCTTGCCCGTCCCCGTCGACCCGGCGATGAGCAGGTGGGGCATGACGGCGAGATCGGTGACGGCGACACCGCCATGGACGTCCTTGCCCAAGGCGAAGGTCAGCTTGGAGGGCGCGCTCTGGAACTTCTCCGACTCGATGATGTCGCGGAGCTTGATCGTCTCGCGCTTGTCGTTCGGGATCTCGATTCCCAGGGAGGACTTGCCGGGGATGCGCTGGATGCGGACGGATTCGGTTTCCAGGGCCAGCGCCAGGTCCTCGGTCAGGTTCGCGACCTGGGCGACCTTGATGCCCGGCGCCGGGAAATACTCGTAGGTCGTGATGACCGGGCCGGGATGGTATTCCCGGACCTCGCCCTCGATGCCGAACTCCTTGAGCTTCTCCTCGATCCGGCGCTTCTTGTCGAAGAGCTCGTTCTTGTCGATCTTTTCGGCCGGCTTGCCGGGCTCGAGCAGGGTGAACGGCGGGTAGTGGTAGTCGCCCTTTTTGCCGAGGTCGGGGAAAAGGAGCCTCTCCGGCGGCGGCGGGACGGCGGGCTTGGCCGCGGCCGGCTCGCTCTTGAACGGTTTCCGGGCTTCCTTCTCCTGTCTCCGGCGTTCCTTCTCGGCCTGTCTCTCGGCCTTGTGGGCGGGCCTTTCCGCGGCCGGTTCGGCCTCGGCGGCGGGCGGGGGCGCGTATTTCTGGCGGACCTTCTCCCGCATCTTGTCTTTGGCCTTGGATTTCTGATAGTCGGTGACCCGGATCCGGACTTCCTTGGCCGTGGAATCGAAGGCTCCCTTGGCGAAGCGGAGGGTCTTGGCCAGGGACCAGCGCGTGGAGAAGAGGAGGAACATGGCGAGAGCGGCGAGGAGGAAGATGAACGAACCCAGCGTGCCGAGGTAGCGCACCAGGAAGTTCAGGAGGAGCTCGCCGATGATGCCGCCGGCCGGGATGACGTTGCCCCGGAAGGGGAACGACTCGAAGATGAGGGCCAGGAAGGGGCAGACGATGAGGAGAGCCAGGGCGAGGGAGCCCAGGCGCCGGAGGAGGTGGGCGGAGGTCCCCCGGAGGACGGCCCGCAGGGCCGCGTAGCCGAGGGCGAACGGAAAGAGGAAGGCGGCGAGGCCCAGGAACCAGAGGAGCCCCTGCGAGAAATAGGCGCCGAAGCTCCCGGCGAAGTTACGGATCCTGTGTCCGGGAGGCGGGATGTTGGCGAAGGACGGGTCCTTGGCGCTGTAGCTGACGACGCTGATGAGGGCGAAGAGGGCCAGGAAGATGAGGACGACGCCGGTGATCTCGACGGCCAGGCCGGCCCTTCTCGGCTGGGCCTTGCCGTTCTTCCCGTTCGCGCCCTTCTTCTTCCGCTTTTTCACGGCGCGATTATAGCACAATCGCCGGGGGAATTTCCTTAGGACGCCACTCTGACCCCTCCTCTCGAGTCGCCTAACCTGTGGATCAGGAATGCAGGACTTGAAAGAGGCGGAAGAGCAGGTCGGGCGAAAGTTCTTCCGCCCGCGCGTTCCGGGCCAGGCCGAGGGCGTCGTAGGCCGCTGTGATGGCGGCCGGGGTCGCGCGGCGGGCCAGGTTCTTCCAGAGCATCTTACGGCGCTCGGCGAAGGCCGCCCGGAGAAAGGCGCGATAAGGCTCGTCGGCGGCCCCGGGATGAAGCGGGACGGGCCGTCTTCGGAGCGTCAGGAGCGCCGACTGGACCTTGGGCGGCGGCGAGAACGAGCCGGGCGCCACCGTGAAGGCGATCCGCGCTTCGAACTCGTTCTGGAGGAGGATCCCGAGAGGCGCGTAGCTCTTCGTGCCCGGCCCGGCCGTGACCCGCTCGGCCACTTCCTTCTGGAGCAGGAAGACGCAGACCGAGAGAAGCGCGCGGTCGTCGAGGACGCGGAAAAGAAGCGGGGAGGAGATCGAGTAGGGGATATTGCCGACGAGGCGAACCGTCGGGACATCGGCTTTCTTCAGGATCTCGCGGAAATCGAGCTTCATGATGTCGGCGTGGACGACCTCGACGTTGGGGGGCATCGCTTCCCTGAGCGCGGGGATGAGCCGATCGTCCTTTTCGACGGCAATGACACGGCCGGCGCTCCCGGCCAGCTGGGTCGTCAGAACGCCGCGCCCCGCCCCGATCTCAACGATGAGGTCCGCAGGCTTGGGATCGATGACGCCGACGATCTTGCGCAGCACGGCCGGACTGGCCAGGAAGTGCTGGCCGAGGGCGTGCCGCCGCGATTTTTTCATGGGGCCGGGGTTCATCTTACCGTTTTTAGGTTGGCGGGTCTATTTTGCCGAAGGGGCCTGGATCTCGAGCAGGTTCTTCGTCATGATGTAATCCGGGTCGGCCCCGGATAACAGGCTCTTGGCCTGCAGGAACTCCGACCGGGCGCTTTGTTCGTCCCCGTCTTTGAGAGACAGCCGGGCCAGGTTCAAGTGAGTCCAGGCATATCGGGGGTTGTACTTGTTCGCCTCCGTCAGCAGAGCCCGCGCCTCCGCGAGCGACCTGGTATCGCCGGAATCGATCGAGCCCAGCAAAGATTCCGCATAGTAGTTGTAGAAATAGGCCAGGTTGAAAAAGGAGCTTCGATACCCCATCTTCGTGCGCATCTGCCGGCCTTCCTCTATGCAGCTATGGACGAGGCCGGGATTCTTCTCGAGAAGGCCTGCGAGCATCTTCAAATGAATGGAAAATTTCAATATCGGGAAATAGTTCGTGGCGCTGACCGCGTGTTGGGCGATTTTTTCACCCATCCAACCGGCTTCCTTTCGGAGCCCGACGACGTCTCCGCTTTGAGCGGCCATGACCCCCATGAGCCATGAAGGCAGGTTGGGCGCCTCATCGAGGCGGTCCTGATAAGCGGCCTGACGATAGGTGTGCAGCGTCGGGGCCAATAGCCGGCGGGCCTCTTCACGGTTCCCTTTCAAGTATTCGATGAACGCGAGCCAGAATCCCGTATTGATCTTGGTGAACTCCCGCGTCGTGACCGAGGCCTGCCGGTCGATCGCTTCGCGGGCCTTGGCCAGTTGTCCCAGGAGGATCCGGTTTCGAGCCATGTTGCCGTAGAGGTAGTCCAGACCCGGATTGATCTTGAGGCCTTCCCCGATGACCGACAGCGCGCGCTCGTATTCCCCCGCGAACATGTGTCCCGTGGCCAGGCTGTCGTACGAATTGGCCGTGGCGTCGAGCTCCTGGTACCTCCGGAAATGCTCCTGGGCTTTGTCATGCGCGCCTGTCCAGGCATAACAGTAGGCCAGGTGGTTATGGGCCAAGCTGTAGTTGGCGTCGAGCTCGAGGGCCCTGAGATAGTGCGTGATGGCCTCTTCGGCGGCGCCGCAGTGGAAATAGGATTCGGCGAACTCGTAATGGTATTCCTTTTTGAAGGGGAATTCCTCGGTGAGTTTCCCCAGGAATTGGCGCTCTTCATTAGGTTTCGAATTCAGCCGCGCCTTGAGGGCGTAGAGCCGCAGAAGGTCGAGCTCGATCAGCCGGTCTTTTTCGGCCAGGGCCAGGTCCAAATGACTCCGGGCCGCCTCAAGGTCGCTGCGGAAGGTCAAGACGTCCGCGAGTCTGAGATGGGACAGGCCGAAAGAGGGATCATTCTCCAAGGCCGTCCTGTACTCGTACAAGGCCTGTTCCGAGTCGAGGCTTTCCCAGGCCCCTTCCCCTTTCAAGAAGTGCTCGAGGGCGTCAATGTTGGAGGTGCAGATGCCGGCCACACCGTTCCCCCCTTCGAGGGGCCCGACAAGCCCGCCGGCATAATCCCTGAGATAAGCCAGGATATCGTCCGCGCGCTTGGCCATGAAATCCAAGTGCCCCTTGCAGTCGAAAGTCTTGCGGGACGTCCTGTTGCGAAACCGCGTCGTCAGGTTGATCTCGTAGCCGACGACTTTCGGGGTGATCTCGCCCGTGATGCTCAATATGGCAGGGCGGAAGACCGAGTTCCCGGATTGAGTCCTCTTCTTGTAGGTCAGGAGGTCCCGCTGGACGAAAATATATCGTTTCGTGGACGCCGAGAGCGCGCGGTTCAATACGAATTCGACGGGCTTTTGCAGGTCACGGGCCGGGCCGGCGGAGGCGACTTCCAGGGAGATGTAGTTGTCATACCCGCGCGGGTTCCGGGCCAAGACGCGGTCGTAGAGCAGATAGCCCCCTCCGAGCGCGAGCGCCAGGAAAGCGGCGTATTGCCAGCGGAGGCCTCGTTTGATGACGCGCGTGATTTTTTGAGTCTTGCTTTCTTTTATGTTCGTATAGGCGACCAGATGCAGGGCTTTTTCGATCCGGGAGAGCTCCTCGGAGAGGGACGACACGTCCTGAAAACGTTTTTCTCTCCTTTTTTCCAGGCACTTCAAGACCGCGTGGCAGAGCGAGTCCGGGATGTGAGGGTTGAATTTCTTGGGCGATGCGGGGGATTGCGATTTTTGCTTCAGGGCGATGGCCAACGCGGATTGTCCCTCGAACGGTAAGTGCCCCGTCAGCATCTCGTAAAGAACGACACCCATGGAGTAGATATCGGTCCGATGATCGACCTCCTTCCCGTCGACCTGCTCGGGGGACATGTATTCGGGCGTGCCGATGATCGCGTGAGCCCCGGTCGGCCCTTTTGAAGAGAGGGACCGGGCGATCCCGAAGTCCATGATGCGGACGTGGCCGTCACGATCGATCATGATGTTCTGGGGCTTGAGGTCGCGATGGACGACCCCGAGTCTGTGCGCTTCGGCCAAGCCGTCGCAGATCTGCTTGGTGATGAAGACGGCCTTTCCGATGGTCAGCTGGCCGATGCGCCGGATGAGGTTCTTCAGATCCTCGCCCGAGACGTACTCCATCGTGATGTAGTAGGTCTCCTTCTCGTCCTTGCTGAGGTGATAAACTCCGCAGACGTTCTTGTGGGAGATACGCCGGGCCAGCGTGAGTTCATTGTGGAAACGCTCGATGATCTCGTCATCCTCCATGACCCCCGGCTTGAGGATCTTGAGCGCGATGACCTCCTTGAGCTCTCTGTCGAGGACCTTGTACACACGGCCCATGCCGCCTTTCCCCAAATCCTCTATCACCTGATAACGGCCGGCGAAATTCATGCCTATCGCCAGCTCTCGGACCGGAATGCGCAGCGTTTTCGTGGCCCCGGCTGCCTTTTTCGCGGACTTTTTCAGGGATTGGCCGCACTTCCCGCAGAAAAGCGTGTCCGCGGGATTGCGATGCTGGCAGTCAGGACATATCATCCTGCCGTACCCCCCTAGGTCGTTATGGTGAAACCAGAATAACAAGAAGCCCTCCGGGAGTCAATGCAATTCGGAGTTTGACACGGCCCGGGTATTCCCGTACAATTTTGGGCACCCGAGCCATGGCCGAGAAGAAAATCCTCGTTGTCGATTACGACGCCGGGAGTCTGGAAAAGCTTGCCAAGCTATTGAAAATGCATAAATTCCGCGTGATCAAAGCGGCCGACGGCCAGGCCGGCTACGAGGCCTTCCAGGCCGAGAAGCCGGACCTCATCGTCATCGAGGCCATGCTGCCGAAAATGCACGGCTTCGACCTGACCCAGAAGATCTCCCGGGAGGCCCGGGGCCGGATGCCCATCATCCTCATCACCGGCCTCTACAAGGGGCCTCAGTACCGGCAGGAGGCGCTCAACGCCCTGGGCGCGGCGGAATACTTCGAGAGGCCGCTCGACGCCGAGGCCTTCATCGACGCGGTCAAGCGCCTGCTCCCCGCCGCCGACGAGTTCGACGACGCGCTGCCGGACTCCAATGCGGTCATCGAGGCCCTGAGCCGCCGCGACCGCGGGCACGCCTCCCCGCGCGGGGACGGGAAACCGGCGCACAAAGGACAACGCCCATGACAAACCTTTGGACCCGTTGTAACAACTGTCAGCGGATCCTTTACAAGCAGGATATCCTGGACAACCTCGCCGTCTGCCCGGCCTGCGGCTTCCACTTCCGTATCTCGGCCGAGGAGCGGCTGCAGATGCTCTTCGACGAAGGCGCCTTCGAGATCCTCGACGCCAACATCCACTCCGTCGACGCTCTCCACTTCGTCGACGTCAAGCCCTACGCCGACCGGATCGTCGAGAACGAGAGAAAGACAGGACTTTCCGAGGCCATCATCACGGCCCGGGGGACGATGGGCGGAATCCCCGTCTACATCCTGGCCATGGAGTTCGGCTTCCTCGGCGGTAGCGTCGCCTCGGTCGTCGGAGAGAAGATCGCCCGGGCCTGCGAGCGCGCCCTCGAGGACCGCCGGCCCGTCATCATCGTCTCCTGCTCCGGCGGTATGCGGATGCAGGAGGGCATGCTCTCGCTGATGCAGATGGCCAAGTCGAGCGCCGCCGTCGCCCGGCTGGGCGAAGCCAAGATCCCCTTCATCTCCGTCCTGGCCGACCCGACGACGGGCGGCACGACGGCGAGCTTCGCCATGCTCGGCGACATCAACGTCGCCGAGCCCCAGGCCCTGATCGGCTTCGCCGGGCCGCGCGTCATCGAGCAGACGATCAAGGAGAAGCTGCCCAAGGGCTTCCAACGCTCCGAGTTCCTGCTCAGCCACGGCATGCTCGACGACGTCGTCGAGAGGAAAGCCCTGAAGCCGTACCTCGTCCGGGCCCTCCGTCTCTTCCTCAGCCGTCCTCAATGACCCCGTCCGAGTGCCGGGACTACCTCGGCCACCTCCAGCACTTCGGCATCAAGCTGGGCCTCGAGAATATCGCCACGCTCTGCGCGGCCCTGGGCAATCCGCAGAACCGTTTCCTGTCCATCCACGTGGCGGGGACGAACGGCAAGGGCTCGGTCTCGGCCATGCTCGCCGGGATCATGGAGGAGCACGGGCTACGGACCGGGCTCTACACCTCCCCCCATCTCGCCCGCGTGGAGGAGCGGATCCGCATCGACGGCGCGTCCATCCCGGCGCGGCGGTTCCGCGAGCTGCTGGCGAGATTGAAGGAGGCGATCGACGGCCTGATGGCCGAGGACCGCCTCCTCTACCACCCGACCTATTTCGAGGTCCTGACCGCCCTCGCTTTTCTCCAGTTCGCCGAACGGGAGGTCGACATCGCCTTGCTAGAGGTGGGGATGGGCGGCCGGTTCGACGCGACCAACGTCGTCCTCCCCCTCGTCTCGGTCATCACCACGCTCGCCAAGGACCACGAAAAGCACCTCGGCTCGAGCCTGGAGAAGATCGCATTCGAAAAGGCCGGGATCATCAAGCCCGGCGTCCCCGTCGTTTGCGGCGTTCGGGGAGGAGCGGCTCTTCATGAGATCCGCCGGGTCGCCCGCGAGAGGAAAGCGCCTTTTACCGAGGTTTTCAGCCCCCCCCGGACCTTCGAGGCCCGGCCCGCCCGGAACAGATTTCGGTTCGCTTACACGGGGGAGAGGGGCCGTTATGTTTTTTCCCCCGCTCTCGCCGGCCGCCATCAAGGGACGAACGCGGCCGTGGCCATAGCGACGGCGGAGGTCCTTTCCCGGACGTGGAGGCCCCTGGACAAGGGCAGGATCGTCAAGGCCGTCCGCGAGACGCGCTGGGAGGGCCGCCTGGAGACGGTCCGGCGGCGTCCGCTTGTCCTCCTCGACGGGGCCCACAACGTCGAAGGCGTCTCGGCCCTGGCCGCCCACCTCCGAGAGTCGATCGGCCGCCCCGTCGTTCTCGTCTTCGCCGCCATGCAGGACAAGGACATCCGTTCCATGACCCGCATCCTCTTTCCTCTGTGCAAATCCGTCATCCTGACCCGCGTCCCCTACAAGCGCTCGGCCACGCCGGAAGAGCTCGCCGCCGCCGCCCCGCCCTTCAAGGGCCGCGTCTTCCTCGAACCGGACACACGCGAGGCCGTCCGCCTGGCCCTGGTCGAATCGCGCGGCCGCTCGCCTGTCGTCATCGCCGGCTCCCTCTTCCTCATCGGCGAGGTCAAGCGCCTCAAGTTGTTCGGCTAGATCAATAACGGGGCTCGGGGAATGCCGAAAGTAATCCACCGCGCGCAGGGGTGTTCCCAGAGGAGGCCGTGGAAGGGCTGAGCGGGCATGGATGGTGAAGAGGGACAGTCCCAGAAGGGGAC
>MEYF01000090.1 GCA_001775755.1 Candidatus Aminicenantes bacterium RBG_19FT_COMBO_65_30
CCGTTGACAAGGCCTCCGGGCCCCCGTTGACAAGGCCTCCGGGCCCCCATAAAATGGGGAGGCCAGGAGGTCTCTTTGGGCAAGACGCTGACGGAGAAGGTCCTCGGCCGCAAGGCGGGCAAGGACGTCCAGGCCGGAGAGGTCATCACCGTTTCCCCGGACACCATCCTCTCCCACGACAATTCGGCGGCCATCATCCGGGAGTTCAGGAAACTCGGCGTCAAGAAGGTCAAGGCGCCCGGGAAGATCGTCATCGTCCTCGACCATATCGTCCCGGCCGCCGACGAAAAGTGCGCCCAGAACCACAAGTCCATCCGCGAGTTCGTCGCCGAGCAGGGGATCCCCAACTTCTTTGACATCAACGCCGGCATCTGCCACCAGGTCCTGCCTGAGCAGGGCTTCGCTCTTCCCGGCAAGGTCATCGTTGGCAGCGACTCCCATACCCTGAGCTACGGCGCGCTCGGGGCCTTCGCCACAGGCATCGGCCGGACCGAGACCGCCTGCACCTGGGCGACGGACGAGATCTGGCTCCGGGTGCCGGAGACCATGCGCATCGACCTCTCGGGCCGTTTCCGGGCCGGTGTTTTCGCCAAGGACCTCAGTCTGAAGCTCATCGGCGACCATGGCGCCGAGATGGCCAACTACAAGGCGGTCGAGTTCGCCGGGCCCGCGGCCGTCGACTTCAGCGTCGGGTCCCGGCTGACCCTGGCCAACATGTCCGCCGAGATGGGCGCCAAGAACGGTTATTTCGCCCCGGACGAGAAGGCCCTGAAATGGCTCGAGGGCCGGGCGCGGGGGCCTTTCCTCGTCGCCTCATCGGACCCGGACGCCCGTTTCGAATCCGTCCTTGAATACGACCTCGGCGCGCTCGAGCCCCAAGTCGCCTGTCCGCACACGGTCGACAATGTCAAACCCGTCGGCGCCGTCGCCGGCAAGCCCGTCGATCAAGTCCTCATCGGCACTTGCACCAACGGGCGCCTCGAAGACCTCGAGGCCGCCGCGCGGATCTTCAAGGGCCGCACTGTCCATCCGGGCGTCCGCGTCCTCGTCATCCCGGCATCGTGGGAGATCTACCGGGAAGCCCTCAAATCTGGCGCGCTCGCGGTCCTCGCCGACGCCGGCTGCGTCATCCTCAACTCGGGCTGCGGGCCGTGCCTCGGCGCCCACGAGGGCCTCCTGGCCGCGGGCGAGGTCTGCCTGAGCACGTCGAACCGCAATTTCCGCGGCCGCATGGGCCACCGCGATTCGGAGATCTACCTGGCCTCTCCGGCCACGGCCGCGGCCACCGCCGTCGCGGGGAAAATCGCCGACCCGAGGGAATTCGTATGAGCCAGGGCAAAGTCTGGAAATACGGCGACAACGTCAATACGGACGTCATCTTCCCCGGCCGCTACACCTACCAGATCATGCCGTCCGAAGAGATGGCCAAGCACGCCCTCGAGGATCTCGACCCGGGATTCGCGGCGGGGGTCAAGCCCGGCGACGTCGTCGTCGCCGGCAAGAACTTCGGCTGCGGCTCGTCCCGGGAACAGGCCGCGGCCTGTCTCAAGAGCGCGGGCGTCCAAGCCGTCGTGGCCCGGTCCTTCGCCCGCATCTATTTTAGAAACGCCATCAACCTCGGCCTGGCCGTCCTCCAGTGCGACGAAGCCGTCGACGCGCTCGAGACGGGAGACGCGGTCGACGTCGATATCGCCCGCGGAGAGATCCGCTCGGCCAAGGGCACCTTCCGCTTCCTGCCTCTCCCGGATTCCGTCGTCGGCATCATCGAGGCCGGCGGCCTGCTCGAATACACCCAAAAGAAGCTGGCCAAGGAGTGACCATGTCCAAGTACAAGATCGCCATCCTTCCCGGCGACGGAGTGGGCAAGGACGTCGTCGAAGCGACGATGATCGTTCTCGACAAGATCGGCCTCGACGCCGAATACATCACCGGCGATATCGGCTGGGATTTCTGGTGCAAGGAAGGCAACCCTCTTCCCGACCGGACGCTCATGCTCCTCCGGGCGACCGACGCCTGCCTCTTCGGGGCCATCACCTCCAAGCCCCGCGAGGACGCCGCGGCCGAACTCGCGCCCGCGCTCCAGGGCAAAGGCCTGACCTATTTCAGCCCCATAGTCCGCCTGCGCCAGGAGTTCGACCTCTACCAGAATCTCCGGCCCTGCAAGGCCTACGCCGGCAATCCTTTAAATTATAAGGAAGGGATCGACCTCGTCATCTTCCGGGAGAATACCGAGGGGATGTACGCCGGCGTGGAGTTCCTGCCCCTGCCGCAGGTCGTCCGGGACGCGCTCCTGACGCATCCCAAAATGAAGCGCTTCAAGGACGTCCCGGCTGCCGAGATCGCCGTCTCGACCCGGATCGTGACCAGGTCCGCCTGCGCCCGGATCGTCCGGGCCGCCTTCGAGTTCTCCCGAAAGAACGGCCGGAGATCGGTCACCCTCATCGAGAAGCCGAACGTCCTCCGGGAGACGGGCGGTCTAATGCTCGACACGGCCAGGTCGGTCGCCAAGGATTACCCCGATATCAAGTTCCGGGACGTCAACGTCGACGCCATCTGCATGTGGCTCCTCAAGAACCCCCACGACTACGACGTGCTCGTCGCCGAGAACCTCTTCGGCGACATCGTCTCCGACCTGGCCGCCCAGCTCGTCGGCGGTTTGGGCTTCGCCTGCAGCGGCAACATCGGCGACAAGTACGCCGTCTTCGAGCCGACGCACGGCTCGGCCCCAAAATACTCGGGCCTGTACAAGGTCAACCCCATCGCCACCATCCTCGCGGCCAAGATGATGCTCGACTGGATCGGCGAGACGGCCAAGGGCCGGGCGGTCGAGGCTGCGGTCGCCGAAGTCATCAAGGAAGGGAAGGAGCGGACCTACGACATGGGCGGCCATTCGACGAGCCTCGACATCGGCCGGGCCGTCGCCGCCAAGCTCTAGGCGGATTCCCGTATGCTCATTCTCGCGGTCGACACGACGACGCCCAGCGGCTCCGTGGCCCTCCTCGAGGACGACGCGCTGCTCGGCGAGGCCAACGTCGAGTCGGCCGCGACCCATTCGGCCCGCCTGCTCCGGTCCGTCGATTTCCTGCTCGCCGCGCACGGCCGGGACGTCAAGGACCTCGACGCCTTCGCCGTGGCCGCGGGGCCGGGCTCGTTCACCGGGATCCGCATCGGCGTCGGCGCCGTCAAGTCGCTGTCCTTCGCCTCGGGGAAGCCGGTCGCGCCAGTATCGACGCTCCTGGCCCTGGCCGTGAAGCTCGCCGCAGACGGGTCCCGCCTCGTCTGCCCTCTTCTCGACGCGAAGAAAGAGGAGATCTACGCCGGCCTGTTCGAAGCGCGGCAGGCCGGCCTGGCCGAGCTCATCCCCCAGGGCGCCTACGGCCCGGACGCGTTTTTCGCCCGGCTCCCCGCGCGGCGGGTCATCGCTTTCGCCGGGAGCGGTCTCACCGCCTACCGCGCCAAGCTCCTGCTTTACGTTCGGGACAAGGCCCGTTTCCCGCGCCGGTCCTCGTTCCTCGCGGCCGAAGTCGGCCGGATCGGATGGGAGATCCTCCGCGAGGGGAAGGGCGTCGCCGCCGCGGCCCTCGAGCCTCTCTATTTCCGGAGGTCGCAGGCCGAGGAGAAATGTCGCCCCTGATCAAGGGCGAGGACCGCTATTTCATCCGGCGGATGAAGGAGGACGACCTCGCCGCGGTCCTGACGATCGAGGACCTGTCCTTCTCCAATCCCTGGAGCGACAACACCTTCCGGGGCGAGATCCAGAACACGTCCGTGTCCTTCCCCCTCGTCGTCGTCAGGCGCCCGGGCGAGGAGGTCGTCGGCTACATCATCTTCTGGCAGATCCGGGACGACGTCCAGGTCAACAACATCGCCGTCCACCCCGACTGCCGCGGTCTGGGCATCGGCGAGGCCCTGATGCGCTTCGCCATCGCCAAGGTCAACGCGGCGGGCGCGACCTTCATGACCCTCGAGGTCCGGCAATCGAACACGCCGGCCCTGACCCTCTACAAGAAGCTGGGTTTCGAGATCCTCGGCACGCGGAAGAACTATTACACGAAGCCGGGCGAGGACGCCTGCGTCCTGGGCCTCGTCCTCGATCAGTAATCGACGCGGATGAGCGTCAGTCCCTTGGCCGCGGCCGTCGGCCCGGCGAGCGACCTGTCCTTGAGCCGGAAGATCTCTTCCACCTGCCCCGGGCGGATCCTGCCCCGGCCGACCTCGAGGAGCGTCCCGACGATCGTCCGGACCATGTAGCGGAGGAAGCCCCCGGCCTCGATGGTGTAGACGATCTCGGGGCCCGTCTGGCGGAGTTCCGACCGGGTGACGGTCCTCACGGACGACCGGTCGCGGTTGGAGGAAAAGGCGGTGAAGTCGGCCGTCCGGACGAAGAGCCCTGCCGCCTCGCGCATGGCTCCCAGCTTGAGGGGATAGGGCCAGTGGAGGACGTAGCGCCGGTCGAGGGGGCTCACCTGAGGCGCATGGACGATCCGGTAGCGGTAGACCTTGGACCGGGCCGATTTCCGGGCGTGGAAATCCGGGGGCGCCTCTTCGAGGGAGAAGACGCGGACGTCGGCGGCGAGGACGGCGTTGAGCGCCCGGAAGAGGTCGGCGTCGGCCAGCTTGAAAGCGCCGCGGAAGCTGGCCACCTGGCCCAGGGCGTGGACGCCCGCGTCGGTCCGGCCCGCGCCGTGGACGACGGCCTTTTTCTGGGTGATCTTGCGGACCGCCTCCTCGAGGACGCCCTGGACCGTGCGGCCGTCCGGCTGTCGCTGCCAGCCGCGGAAATCCGTGCCGTCGTAGGCGAGGACGATCCTGTAGTTCTTCATCTCACGCCGCGAGGCCTGCGAGGGCCAGCCGGACCGCTTCTTCCGGGGTCGCCGCCACGGTGACGCCCCGGATGTCCCACGTCCCGAGCCCGACGACCCTTTTGCCGTGGATCAGGCCGTAGGCGATCTCCGAAAGGGTTCCGTACTCGCCGTCGATCGCGATGACCGCGGCCGCGTTCAGGATGACGAGCGAATTCCGGGTGTAGCCGAGGCCCGTGGCGATGGGGACGTCGACCCAGGGATTAGCGTCGGCCGGCGAGCCGCCGGGCAGGATGCCGACGACGAGGCCGCCTTCCTCGCGGGCGCCGCGGGAGGCCGCCTCCATGACCCCGCCGAGCCCGCCGCAGACAACGACGGCGCCGGAGCGGGCGATGAGCCGTCCGACCTCGAGGGCCGTGTCCAAAGCCTGCCGGCCGGGCCGGCTGCCGCCGATGACGGCGATGCGGATCCTCTTGCGGATGTCTTTCATGGGAGTCCTCTTTCCGTCGTGTCCGGCCCCATTCTACCACAGCCGCCGCCCATTGGGGCGCCGGGTGAAGCCCGAACTCGCCGATTTTGGGTTCATTGACTTCAAGCGCCAAGTATGTTAGGGAATATGAATTGCATTAGGTTGCGAAGGGTATGCCGTTCATCAATTACGTGACGAAAACGATCGCCATCAAGATCGTTTATTACGGCCCCGGGCTGAGCGGGAAGACGACCAACCTCCGCTACATCTTCTACAAGCTGGACAGCGCCTACCGGGGGGAGCTCGTCTGCCTCGAGACCGACACCGACCGGACCTATTTCTTCGACCTGTTGCCCATCCGGGCCGGGATGATCGGCGAATTCAAGGTCCACTTCCAGCTCATGTCCGTCCCGGGTCAGGTGTTCTACGAGGCCTCCCGCAAGAGCGTCCTGCGCGGCGCGGACGGCATCATCTTCGTCGCCGATTCCCAGATCCCGCTCCTCGACGCCAATCTGGAGAGCTTCGACGGCCTCCGGCGCAACTGCCTCCAGCACGACATCGACCTGATGAAGATCCCCCTCGTCTTCCAGTATAACAAGAGGGACCTCAACTACCTCATCCCGGTCGAGACGTTCAACAACCTCCTCAATCCCCGGCGGTGCCCCTGGGTCGAGGCCGTGGCCGTCAACGGCGTCGGCGTCTTCGAGTCCCTCCGCGAGATCTCCAAGCTGACCGTGCCCGTCGTCCGGGAGAAGCTCTTTGGAGAGAAGCCCCGCCAGGAGCCGGACGCGAGCCAGCTTTCCGCGCGCGACCTCGATGATCTCCGGGGAAAGGGGCGGGAGGAGGGCGAGGCGGGGCCCGGCCAGATGACCAAGGTCAAGGTCAAGTCTCAGGGAGCGATCGAGGACGAGCTCGACAAGCTGTCCAAGGCGTACGTCGACAAATAGCGGGGGAGTGACACAACCGGCGCGCCCGTTCGTCCTTTATTACGGGCCCCATGCTGGTCAAGATCACGAGCGCCGCGCTCTACGGAATCGAAGCGTATCCCGTCGAGGTCGAGGTCGATATCTGCGCCGGCTTCCCCACTTTCGTCACGGTCGGCCTGCCCGACGCCGCCGTCCGGGAGAGCAAGGAGCGGGTCCGGGCCGCCCTCAAGAATTGCGGCTACGACATGGAGTCGAAGCGGATCACCATCAACCTGGCCCCCGCCGACAGGAGGAAGGAGGGCTCGGCCTTCGACCTGCCCATCGCCCTCGGCTTCCTCGCTTTCCTTGAAGTCGTCCCGGCGGCCCGCTTGCGCGATTATCTCTTCGTGGGCGAGCTGGCCCTGGACGGCCGGCTCAAGCCCGGGCGCGGCGTCCTGCCTATCGCCCTGATGGCCAGGAAGGCCGGCTTCCGCGGGGTCGTCGTCCCGGCCGCCAATTCCAGGGAGGCGGCGCTCGTCCGCGACCTCGAGGTCTACGGGCTCGAGGACATCGTCCGCGTCGTCCGGCTTCTCCGCGAACCGGGCGAGGTCGCGCCCTGCCGCTTCGACGAACGGGAGCTCGTCGCTTCGGCCGTTTACGCGGTGGACTTCGAGGACGTCAAGGGACAACAGCACGTCAAGCGGGCCCTCGAGGTGGCCGCGGCCGGCTCCCATAACGTCCTCCTGGTCGGGCCGCCCGGGGCCGGGAAGACCATGCTCGCCCGGCGTCTGCCGACCATCCTGCCCGACATGTCCTACGACGAGATGATCGAAGTCACCCGCGTCTACAGCGCGGCCGGGCTTCTCGCCGGCGCGGGCACGGTCAGCGCGAGGCCGTTCCGTGCTCCCCACCACACGGTGACCGACGCGGGCCTCATCGGCGGCGGGCTGGTCCCCAAGCCGGGCGAGGTCAGCCTGGCCCACCACGGTCTCCTCTTCCTCGACGAGCTCCCCGAATTCCGCCGTAGGGTCCTCGAGGATCTGCGCCAGCCCGTCGAGGACGGCCGGGTCACGGTCGCCCGGTCCGGCTATTCCATCACTTTCCCCGCGTCCTTTATGCTCGTCGCGGCCATGAACCCCTGCGCCGACGTCCGCCGCGGTCTCGCCTCGAAGGACGCCGACTGCACCGAGAGCGAGAAGGCCCGCTATTATTCGAAGATCTCCGGTCCGCTCCTCGACAGGATCGACATCCAACTCGACGTCCCCGAGGTCAAGTTCCGGGACATCGTCTCACGGACGCCGGCCGAGAGCTCGGCGGCCATCCGGGCCCGGGTGACCCGGGCGAGGGAGAGGCAGGCCGGCCGCTTCGCCGGCCGCCGGGTCTTCGCCAACGCCCAGATGGGTCCGAAGGAGGTCAAGCTCTTCTGCCCCATCCCGGCCGAGGCCGAGAAGCTCCTGGAGATGGCCGTGACCAAGCTCGGCTTCAGCGCCCGGGCCTTCGACCGGGTGCTCAAGGTCGCCCGGACGATCGCCGACCTCGAGGGAAAGGACGCGATCGAGACGCCCCACGTCTCCGAGGCCATCCAGTACCGGATGATGGACCGGCTCCGCTGAGCGATCCCGCCGATTGCCCTTTTCCCCGGCTCTTGATAGAATTCCCGGCAATGAACCCGGCCCCCGAAAGGAGACGAAGGGAATGGAACAAGACCTGAAAGCCTGCCCCGCCGTCGACAAAACCAAGATCGCCCTGCCGCGGGTCCTCAGCTTGTGGGACGTCGTCATGATCGTCGTCGGCGGCGTCATCGGCTCCGGGATATTCCTCTCGCCCTCGGAGATCGCCGCGGCCGTGCCCGCCCCGCTCCTGATGCTCGCGGTCTGGGTCGTCGGCGGCCTGTTCAGCTTCTTCGGCGCCGTGGCCTTCGCCGAGCTCGGCGCGGCCATGCCCGAAGCCGGCGGCATCTATATCTATCTCCGGGAGGCCTACGGCCCGCTCCTGTCTTTCCTTTTCGGCTGGACCCTGTTCCTGGTCATCGACTCGGGCTCCATCGCCACCCTGGCCGTCGCTTTCTCCCACAACATGCTGCCCCGGTTCGTCGACATGACGCTGCTTGAGAAGAAGCTCATCGCGGCCGGCTTCGTCGCTTTCCTGGGCGCCGTGAACTACGTCGGGGTGCGTTGGGGATCGCGCCTCCAGAACCTCCTGACCTACATCAAGACGGGCGCCATCGGCATCGTCGTCGTCGCCGTCTTCTTCTTCACCAAGGGCCAGGGGCAGGCAAAGAATTTCGTCGAGCCCGGCCCCGGTCCCTTCAATTTCCCGCTTCTAGGAGCGTTTGGCGTCGGCCTGGTCGCCTCCCTCTGGGCCTATAAAGGCTGGGAGTCGGCGACCTACAGCGCCGGCGAAGTCAAGAACCCCAGGCGGAACCTGCCCCTCGGCATCCTCGTCGGCACGGCCGCCGTCATCGTCCTCTATATCATCGCCAACCTGGCCTATCTCTACGTCCTCCCGGTCGGCAAGATCGCCGCCTCCGAGGGCCGCGTCGCCCTCGAGGCCATGGAGATCGTCACCGGCCCGTTCGGGGCCTCGCTCATCGCCTTCCTCATCCTCTTCTCCATCCTCGGCGCGGCCAACCAGACCGTGCTCTGCTCACCCCGGGTGTACTTCGCCATGGCCCGCGACGGCCTGTTCTTCAAGAGGATCGCCGAGTGCCACCCGAAGTTCCTCACCCCGCACGTCTCGATCATCGCCATCAGCGTCTGGAGCATCCTGCTCACCCTGACCGGGACGTTCAAGCAGCTCTTCACCTACGTCGTCTTCGGCGAGTGGGTCTTCTTCGGCCTGACCGTGGCCGCGGTCATCGTCCTGCGGAAGAAGAGACCCGACCTCGAGCGGCCATACAAGACGTGGGGCTATCCGGTGACGCCGATCGTCTTCGTGCTGGCGGCGCTCTACGTCGCCGTGGCCTCCCTCCTCAGCGCCTTTTGGAACGCGCTGGCCGGCTTGGGGATCATCTGCCTCGGCATCCCGGCCTATCTCTACTGGAGCGGCAAGCTGAGGAGAACGGCGCGGTCATGAAATACTTCGTCTTCGGCTCGAATTACGTCGTCCGGCTGGACGCCGGGGAGAAGATCGTCGAAACCCTGATCGCTCTCTGCGAGCGCGACGGGATCGGCTCCGGCTTCTTCCACGGCCTGGGCGCCGTGGGCGAGGCCGAGCTCGGCCACTTCGATCCGGCGACGAACGACTACAGCTGGATCAAGCTCTCCGGCCCCTACGAGATCGTCGCCCTCTACGGCAACATCACCGTCGTCGACGGCAAGCCTTTCATCCACGCCCATGCCGTGCTCGGCGACAACACCTTCGCCGTCCGGGGAGGTCATCTCAGGGAAGCGGTCGTCTCGGTGACCTGCGAGGTCACGCTGACCCGGTTCAGGGACGATATCGGAAGGCGTAAGGACGGGGCCACCGGGCTCTCCCTCCTCGACCTGAAACCGGGCGGTGAATGACCGGCAGGGTCGAGAAGGCGGCCCGTTTGCCGAGCCAGGCGAGGCGGAGGACGTAATGGCGGGGGTTGATGCGGGGGGACATCAGCGGGGACCGGCCCTGCGGCCGTCCTCGACGACGACCCGCCCATTCTTGATCACGGTCCGGA
>MEYF01000091.1:0-2090 GCA_001775755.1 Candidatus Aminicenantes bacterium RBG_19FT_COMBO_65_30
ATAAGCTATTTTTTCATATTGTTCCATTAATTGATACATTTGTACTCAATATGAGTACATAATTATGGGGACACTAGCTTTAATCCGGAGGGAACTTGTCCTTGAATTAAAGTTAGTGTCCCCATAATTCCATAATTCCTCATAATTTGCAGGACCGTGCCCGGCCGGCTGGCCAGAGAAGACTCCGTAAGATCCTACTGGTTATCGCGGGGGATCGTCTTTTCCCAGCTCTTCTCACGGAGAAGCACGCCGTCCTTGAGCAGCCGGCGCACGCCGGTGTAATAAAAATTCTGGCGGTCGCTCCGGAAGTGAACGCTGATCTCCCAACGGAGCGTCCGGTCAGGAAGAGTGACCGTCGTTGAGTACTCGCCTCGGACCGCCGTCTTCTCGGGATGCAGATCCTCCGCCTCGTGGACGAACGACTCGGTGTAGCGCTCCTCTCCCCAGGGGTATCGCGTGCCGCTTGCATTCGTGGCAGTGACCCGGGTCGAGTGCTCCTGGGGGTTCCGGTCGATGGACGAGATCTCTCCATAGCCTGAGGGCGTTCCGGTCTGGAGGGATTCGTATCCGGGGAGCGAAGGCTCGTCGGTCACAGGCGGCAGGTACGAAGGACGGGGACGTTCACCTGGGGGTACGACTGGAAGCATGAGCCGCGTTCCGTCGGCCCCGCCCAGGTAAAGAGACGTCGTCATGGGGTAGGGCGTTGTCCAGATCATCGGCCACTGGGTGTTGCCGACGGCGAGCCGCATCCGATGTCCCTTGGGAAAAACCCAGGACGTGAAGTGCATCTCGATGTCCAGGGAAAACGCCCGGTTCGGCTCGATGGGCCGCGGTTCTCGGGCGGATTCGCGGTGGGCGCCGTTAAAGCCTGCGCTTGCCACAAGCGTCACCGTGCCGTCGGGGGCGACGTCGTTGAGCCGAGCGAACCAATAGGCGAGAGGGGCGTCGGCTGAGACCCGGAGCCTGGCCAGCGGCAAGCCGAGGATTTCCACATCCCGGTCGAGCGGCTGCGTGTCATAGACCAGGCTGAAGGCGTCGGTCGGCCGCTGGTCGGGGGCGACATCGCCGAACCAGAGCACAGGTCCTCCCGCCTCGATGCCCGTCGTCGGCATATACCGGAGGAGGTGAACATCTTCGCCGGACGGCGCTTCCCCGAGCGTCCTGTCCGCCCGCGGATAGAAGGTCTGCTCCCGGATTCTCTCGATCGGCCAGCCGTCTTCATACCTCCATTCGCCGGGCGCCTCCTCGAGGTACGGGCCGGGCGGGTGCCAGCGCCGGACATAGACCGCGAAGCGGGGCTCGTCCATGATCCCGGTGTTGCGCCCCTTGAGCCACTGGTCGAACCAGCGGACGGCCTCGTGCCGCCACTCGATCCCCGGCTTCGGGTAGGGGTTGTTCGGATAGGTGTGGTTCCAGGGACCGATGATCGCCTTCACCGGAGCTTTGAGATGCTCGAGCATCCGGGGGATGCTGTCCCGGTAGCCGTCGTACCACCCGCCGACCAGGAAGGTGGGGATGCGGATGGAATCGTAGCGCGTCTTGAGGGCGGTGCGGTCCCAAAAAGGCCCGTCACGCTGCTGCGGCTTGTAGGTGAGCATCCAGGGCGGCGTGTCGAAGCGTTCGGCGAAATAGCGCTCGTCGATGAGGTAATCGGGGGCGCCGGGCCTGGCGTTGTCCAAGTCCTGGCTCATCTCCCAGGTGTCGACGTGGGCCATGCCGTCTATAAAGTGGACATCGTCCTGGTAGAGGTCGTCGGTCGCGCACGCCGCGATGATGGCCTTGAGCGCGGGCGGGTTTCGCATGGCCATGTGGATGGAGTTGAAGCCTCCCCAGGAAATCCCGAACATCCCGACGTTGCCGTTCGAGAAGGGCTGGCGGGCCAGCCAGGCGATGACCTCCTCGCCATCCCGCTGTTCAATCTCGCTGTATTCGTAAGGGATGAGGGTGCCCTCGCTGTTTCCCGTGCCGCGGATATCGACGCGGGCGACGACATAGCCGCGGCGGACGAACCAGGAGTAGAGGTGGTAGCTGCCGCCGCGACTCTCGGTTTTACGATAGGGGAGATACTCGAGAAGGACGGGGAATTTCCC
>MEYF01000091.1:2134-2198 GCA_001775755.1 Candidatus Aminicenantes bacterium RBG_19FT_COMBO_65_30
GGACACCGTCGGCCAGCGGAATCCAGGCTTCCTCGAGGGCCACGTCAAAGGTGGGCGGTGAGGG
>MEYF01000091.1:2270-6200 GCA_001775755.1 Candidatus Aminicenantes bacterium RBG_19FT_COMBO_65_30
TGCCCGATCAGGTTCAAGGCGCAGCGTCGTTTTTTCTCTGATTTTCTCATTCTTAGGCTCCTTTCCGGCAATTTGCTCTCACCGCGCTGGCTAATTTTTCAACACGGGGTGCTTGGTGTGGAAGTCCGTCGCCTGCTCGTAGGCGAGGGCGACCCGCAGCGTCTTGGCCTCCTCGTAGAGCCCGCCGATGAATGTGATGCTCGTCGGCGAGCCCTTTTCGTCAAACCCGTTGGGCACGACCACCGCGGGGTGGCCGGTGAGGTTGGTGAGGAGGCCGTTGTCGTCAGCGAACGAGGGCGCGACATAGACGTCGACTGCCTTCATCCTCTCCGCCATCTCCTCCATCAATAGCGTCCGCACCCGGTTGGCCTGGATGTATTCCACGGCCGGGATGAACCGGGCGGCCCGGAAGGCGTTCGGCCAGGCGTTCCGCTCCTGGCGGGCCATCAGGTCGTCGCGGCCCGAGCGGGTGAGCTCGTCGAAAGCCGCCGCCGACTCGGCGCTCAAGATGATGGCGAGTGGCTGGATCGGGAGGTCGGCGGGAAGTTCGAACGGCACGAGCTCGAGGCCGGCCGCACGGAGGACCTCGAGCGCCGCCTGGTCGTTTTCCTTCGTCTTGGAGTCCTCCTCGAAGGCCTTCCTGAGATAGCCGACGCGGATTGTTTTAAGGTCCACCGCCGGATCCCAGTTGAAGGGGAGGTCGACGACCGTGAGCTCTTTCCCATCCGGGCCGTGAATTGCGTCGAAGACGAAGGCGCAGTCCTCGACCGAGCGGCAGATGGGGCCGATTTTGTCCATGCTCCAGCTCAGGGCCATGGCGCCGGCCCGGCTCACCCGGCCGTAAGTCGGCCGCAGGCCGGTGACCCCGCAGCGGGTCGAGGGCGAGATGATCGACCCCCAGGTCTCGGTGCCGATGGCGAAACCGACCAGCCCGGCGGCCGTGGCCGACGCCGATCCCGCCGAGGAGCCGCTCGAGCCCTGCTCGTAGTTCCAGGGGTTGCGCGTCTTACCGCCGTACCAGACGTCGCCCCAGGCGAGCTCACCGAGAGTCAGCTTGGCCACGAGCACGGCCCCGGCCTGCTCCAGGCGCTCGATGACTGTGGCGTCATGATCGGGGACCTGGTCAATGTAGGGCTTGCTTCCCCAAGTCGTGCGGATCCCCTTTGTTGCGAGCAGGTCCTTGGCGCCGTAGGGGATGCCGTGGAGGGGACCGCGGTAGCGGCCGGCGGCGATCTCTTCGTCGGCCCGCCTGGCCTGGGCGAGGGCGAGGTCTTCGGTCAGGGTGATGACGCATTCGAGGCGGGGGCCGTATTTCTTGAGGCGGGCGAGGTACATCTGGGTGAGCTCGGTCGAAGTCACCTTGCCGGAGCGAATGAGACGGGCGAGTGTGGTCACCGGGGCGAAGGCGAGGTCCTCGAGATCGGAAGGCCTTTCTGCGGCCGCATCTTCCGGGAATGCGTAGGGCCGCTTGTCGTGATCGAAGCTCATTCCGGGCAGGACTAGATCGAACCGGAGGGCCGGCGGAACGCTGTTGGAGAGATCAACCCGGCCGAGCTCGGCGTAAGAGCCGGCGGTCTCCCTGAGGTCCTCCAGCATGAGATTCCGCTCTTTGTGGGTGAAACGGAGTCCGGCGATCTTTTCGGCCGAGGCGATGTCTTCTGTGTGGATCTTATTCCCCTTGAAATGGCGGAGGGCAAAGGCGCCGCCTATGACAAGCGCGGCCGCCGCGCCCAACACCAGGAGCAACCCAAGTCCCGATGATCCCCTGCATTTTGAAACGCGTCTCATTCCTTCCCTCCATTTTTCCTTGACATCGACCTCATTATTAACATATTTTTCAGGGGCATGGCGAGCTAAAAAAGCGGAGGGCAAGCGAAAGATGGCTGAAGAAACTAAAGATACGGTTTACAAGCTGCGCTGGTTCGTCCTGGTGATCATGGGGCTGGTCATTTTCGGCGTCTATTACGCCTATGACGTCCTCAGCCCGATCGCCGACTTCATCATGAAGGGCATCAACATCTCGCGCGCCCAGTACGGCCTGCTCTTCAGCTTCTACTATCTGCCCAACTTCATCATGGTCCTCATCGGCGGGATCCTCCTCGACCGTATCGGCATCCGCAAGGCCGGGACGCTCTTCGCCGCCCTCTGCGCCATCGGAGTGCTCTTGACTGCGGCCACCAAGATTTTTCCCGTCATGCTGCTGGGCCGCCTGGTTTATGGCCTCGGGGCCGAGTCCCTGATCATCACCCAGAACAAGGTGTTGGCCAAGTGGTTCAAGGGCCGGGAGATGGCCCTGGCCTTCGGGCTCAACCTGATGGTCGCCCGGCTGGGGACATTTGCCGCGCTCAACAGCGCCGCCCGCGTCCAGGCGTGGAGCGGATCCTGGCGCCTGGCCATCTGGGTTTCCGCGGTCCTCATGTTCGTCTGCTTCATGCTTTTCTTCATCTACACCGGGCTCGACAAGCGCAAGGAAAAATATTTCGTCAAAGAGAAGCTTGTCGGTGAAGACGAAAAGTTTGTCTTCAAGGATGTGTTCGCCTTCCGGCCTTCCTTCTGGTACGTCTCGCTGCTGTGCATGACCTTCTACTCGGCCATCTTCCCGTTCACCGCCTTCTCGACCGTGTTCCTCCAGTCGAAGTTCGGGTTCAGCGCCGTCAAAGGCGGTTTCTTTACGTCGCTCGTCATAAGCGGAACGATCATCTTCACGCCCCTCTTCGGGCTCGTCTGCGACAAGATCGGCAAGCGGGCGACGATGATGATCATCGGCTCGCTGATGCTCGTGCCCATTCATCTGAGCCTGGGGCTGACCAGCTTCCCGCCCGCGCTGGCCATGATCGTCCTGGGGATTTCGTTCTCGCTCGTGCCGGCGGCGATGTGGCCTTCGATCCCGATCATGGTTGAGGAGAAACGTCTGGGGACGGCGTTTGGCCTGATGACGCTGATTCAGAACGTCGGGCTGACGCTCTTCAACTGGGTGGCGGGAAAGCTGACGGATATGGCGGGCGGCGATTACACCCACACCATCCTGATGTTCGCTTCACTCGGGTTCGTGGGGTTGGTTTTTGCGCTTCTGCTCAAGGCCTCGGCCAAGAAGGAGGGAATCGGCATCGAACTCCCCACCAGCAAAGCCCAAACGTAATAGATGGGGACGTTCCCCAAAGTACCACCCTTCAATGTCCCCAAGGAACCAACATTCAAAGGGGCTGATGGGGAGGGCAGATGGGTACGAAATTCGATGCCAGGCATCTAATCGCCGAAATTGAAGTTGGCTTCCTCTTGTCCTAATTATCCCTTTTCTTATTGTCGCTGCCCTTGTATAATCCGAACTCTAAGGGGACGGAGCGCATGAGGTGTCCGAAATGCGGGATTGAAAACCCCGATACTTCCCGCTTTTGCGCCGGATGCAGCACTCAGCTCCTACAAACCAAAGAAATCCCCATCTACGCAACCGAAACCCTGGAGCTCCCGCGGGAGGAACTCACCCCCGGCTCAACCTTCGCCGGCCGCTATCAGGTCATCGAAGAGCTGGGCAAAGGGGGCATGGGCAAGGTCTATAAAGTATTCGACAAAGAGATAAGCGCCAAAGTCGCCCTGAAGCTGCTCAAACCCGAGATTGTGACCGATAAGAACACCATCGAGCGGTTCAGGAACGAGCTGAAGGTAGCCCGCGAGATCACCCACAAGAATATATGCCGGATGTATGACCTGGGGAGGGAGGCGGGCCTCTATTACATTACGATGGAATATGTCCCCGGTGAAGACCTGAGGAACATGATCCGGATGTCCCGTCAGCTGGGCGTGGGGACGGCGATCATCGTCGCCGAGCAGATCTGCGACGGCCTCGCTGAAGCCCACCGGCACGGAACGATCCACCGGGACCTTAAACCGTCGAACATCATGATCGACCGGGAAGGTAATGTCCGGATCATG
>MEYF01000092.1 GCA_001775755.1 Candidatus Aminicenantes bacterium RBG_19FT_COMBO_65_30
GGCCAGGCTGGCGTGCCCCAGGAGCTCTTGGATGACGCGCAGGTCCGCGCCCCGGCCGAGGAGGTGGGAGGCGAAGGAATGCCGGAGCGAGTGGGGGCTGATCTTGCGGGCGACGGCCGTCCGGCGGATGCACTTATGGACCATCCTCTGGACGGACCTGGTCGTCAGCCTCTCGCCGCGGTAGTTCAGAAAAAACGCGGCTTCGCCGGCCGCGCCCTCCATCAGCCGCGGCCGCGCCCGGGAATAGTCTTCGAGGGCCTCGCGGGCCTTGCCGCCGAACGGGACGATCCTCTCCTTCTTGCCCTTGCCCCGGACACGGACGAGGCGTTCTCCGAAATGGAGGTCCCCCGTCTCGATGCCGACGAGCTCAGACACCCGGATGCCCGACGCGTAGAAGAGCTCCAGGATGGCCTTGTCGCGGAGGTCCAGCGGCCTCCCCGACCGCGGCAGGTCGAGCAGCTCCGCCGTCTCGTCCTCCGAAAGGAAGGAGGGGACGCGCTTCTCCGGCCTGGGCGTCGCCAGGATCCTAGCCGGATTCTCGGCGATCCATTTCTTCCGGACGCAGAAGTCGTAGAAGGAGCGCAGGGCGGCGAGCTTCCGGCCGATGGTCGTTTTTTTCCGCTTTTTCTCATGGAGCTCGGCCAGGAAGCCGCGCAGGACGACGTTGCCGGCCTTGTCCCAGCGGACCTCCCGTTCTTTCAGGTAGGCCGCGACCTGCCGGAGGTCGCGCTCATAACCGGCCAGGGTGTGGGGCGAGACGTTTTTCTCGTGCCGGAGGAAAGAGAGGAACTCAGCGATTTCCTTGTTCATCGGTCCCGCCGGGCTCCTCGGCGGCCGCGGATTTCTCGGGCGTCCCGGCCCTCTCCCAGATCTTCTCCCGGGGCGCCGCTTCCTTGAACGCGCACTTCTCGTTCTTGCAGTAGATGTACGGTTCGCCGCGGAGGAGGTTCTTCTTGAACAGGATCCTCGCCCCGCACTGCGGACAGCGCCGGTCGATGGGCTCGTCCCAGGAGGCGAAGGTGCACTTCGGGTAGCCGTTGCAGCCAAAGAAGAACTTTCCCCGCCGGGTCTTCCGGCGCAGGATCTGGCCGCCGCAGCCGAGCGGGCAGGCGATCCCCGTCTCGACGCTGTCCTTCTTGATGTATTTGCACTTGGGGTAATCCGAGCAGGCGACGAAGGGGCCAAACCGGCCGAACTTCTGGGTGAGCTGGGCGCCGCATTGGGGGCATTTCTCGTCCAGGGGCTTGGATTCCTTCTTGTCCAAACTCTCGCGGAACTTGCATCCGGGATAGCCCGAGCAGGCCTTGAACCGGCCGAAGCGGCCGTCCTTGATGACCAGCGGAGCCCCGCACTTCGGGCATTTCTCGTCGATGGGGATGCCCGTCTTCTTGACCCCTTCGGTCTCCTGGCCCTGCTTGAGATAGGTCTCGAGGAGCGCGTAGTATTCCTTGAGGCTGTCGACGCCCTTCTGGGTCCCCTCGGAGATCTGGTCGAGCTCCTCCTCCATATGGGCGGTGAATTTGTACTCCATGAGCTTGGCGAAGTACTTGACGAGGAAATCCGTGACGTACATCCCCAGCTCGGAGGGGATGAACTTCCCCTGGTCCTTGACGACGTACGTGCGGCTCTGGATCGTGGCGATGATCGGCGCATAGGTGCTCGGCCGGCCGATGCCGCGCGATTCGAGCTCCTTGACCAGCGTGCCTTCCGTGTAGCGGGGCGGCGGCTCGGTGAACTTCTGCGTCGACTCCATCTCCAGCAACTTGAGCGTCTCGCCGGCCGCGGCCTTGGGCAGAGTCTCCTTGCCGCCGTTCCCGTTCGGCCACAGGGCCAGGAAGCCGTCGAACTTGACGACTTCGCCCTTGACCTGGAAGAGATAGCGGTCGGCCCGGACGGCGAAGGCCGTCTCCTCGATGACGGCCGCGGCCATCTGCGAGGCGAGGAAGCGGTTCCAGACGAGCTTGTAGAGGTCGTATTCCTCCTTCTTGAGGAAGGGCTTGACCTTTTCCGGAGGCAGGTCGAGACGGGCGGGCCGGACGGCCTCGTGAGCGTCCTGGGTTTTTTTCTTGCTCTTGTACTGGTTCGGCTTGGCCGGGACGTATGCGGCCGAGAATTTCTGTTCAATGTACGCCCGGGCCGCGGCCTGGGCCGCGTCGGAGACGCGCATCGAATCCGTGCGCATGTAGGTGATGAGCCCGGTCTGGCCGATCTCGCCGATGGCCATGCCTTCGTAGAGCTTCTGGGCCACGAACATCGTCTTCTTCACCGGGAAGCGGAGGAGCCGGAAGCCGTCCTGCTGAAGGGTGCTCGTGATGTAGGGCGGGGCGGGGTGCTTGTGCTTGGCCCTGACCTCGACCTTTTCCAGGACGAACGTCGCGCGCTTGCAGGCCTCGACGATCACCCCGGCCTCCTCGGCGTTCCCGACCTTGGCCTTTTTCCCGTCGATCTTGATCAGCGCGGCCTTGAAGGCCGGCGGATCCTGGGCCTCGAGCCGGGCCGCGATCGACCAATACTCCTCGGCGACGAAGGCCTTGATCTCCTTCTCCCTGTCGCAGATCAGCCGCAAGGCCACGGATTGGACCCGGCCGGCGGACAGGCCCCGGGCGATCTTCTTCCACAGGAGAGGGCTGATGAGGTAGCCGACGAGCCGGTCGAGGACGCGCCGCGTCTGTTGGGCCTCGAGCAGGTTGAGGTCGATCTGGCCGAGGTTGCGGAAGGCCGCCTGGACGCCCTCTTCCGTGATCTCGTGGAAGGTGGCCCGGAAGATGCGCGGATTGTCCTCCGCGAAGAGCTGGCTGAGGTGCCAGGAAATGGCCTCCCCTTCGCGGTCGGGATCGGCCGCCAGGATGACCCTGTCGCTCTCCCGGGCCGCTTTCTTGAGCTCGGCGACGATCTTCTTCTTTTCGGGAATGACCTGGTACGTCGGCTGGAAATCGGCCTGGACGTCGACCCCGAGCTTCTTCTCGGGCAGGTCGCGGACGTGGCCCATCGAGGCCTTGACGACGTAGTCCTCGCCGAGATAGTGGTTGACGGTCTTGGCCTTGGCCGGCGATTCGACGATGACGAGTGATTTCGCCACTTACATTCTCCTCTGAAACTGCTTCCCGGGATGCTGGACGACGGCCCCCTTCAGCTCGAGGCCGAGCAGGAGCGCCAGCAGGACGGAAACGGGCAGGCCCGTCTTTTCGGCCAGCTCGTCGATGGCGAGCGCCGCGTCGAGGGGCAGTTCGCTCACGAGCCGGCGCTCTTCCCGGCTCAGAGAAGCCTGCATATTCTCCTCTTTCTCGTCCCGCCGCGCAAGGAGATTCTCCCGCCACGGCGACGGCAGGGCCTCGGCCACGTCCTCCCAGGAGGCGACGAGTTTGGCCCCGTCCCGGATGAGGCCGTTCGGGCCGAAGCTCAGCTCCGAGGTCACGTTGCCCGGGACGGCCATGACCTCCCGGTCCTGAGACAGGGCCAGCTTGGCCGAGATGAGCGACCCGCTGCGCCAAGTGGCCTCGACGACGACCAGGCCGAGGGAGAGGCCGCTGATGATCCGGTTCCGGACGGGGAAATTCTCCGCGAGCGGCGGCGTTCCCAGGGGGAACTCCGTCACTACGGCGCCCCGCCCGGCGATTTCGCGGGCGAGAGCGCGGTTCTCCCGCGGATACATAACGTCCAAACCCGAACCGAGCACGGCCACCGTCCTTCCCTTTCTGAGAGCCCCCCGATGGGCACAGGCGTCGATGCCGATCGCCAGTCCGCTGGCGATGACGCAGCCGCGGCCGGCGAGGTCGTCGGCCAGCTTCTCGGCCACGGCCCGCCCGTAAGGGGTGGGCCTTCTCGCCCCGACGACGGCCACCGCGGGGTTTCGAAGAGTCTCCGCGTCGCCCTCGCAATAGAGGACGAAGGGAGGATCGAAGATCTCTCTCAGGTAGCCCGGATATCCGGGGTCCTCAAGGGTCAAGAGAGTATACGCCTTCCGGCTGATTTTTTCCAATTCCCGGCTGGCCCCGGCGACCGCCTGGCCCGCGACGATGGCCTCGACCGTCGCTCTTTCCAGGCGGAGATCCTCGAAATCCGCCCGCTGCCCCCGGAATACGTCCGTGACCGACGAGAAGCGTTCGAGCACCCGGCGGGCGGCGGCGCTCGGCCCCCGGAAGAGGAGGTGAAGGGCCAGCCAGCAGAGGTTGCGGTCGTCCATCGGAGGATGTCTCCTTGAGAGAAAGACGCCCGGGAGGGGCGGATTTTCCCAGGCGCCCCCCCGTTCGTCAACGCCCAAAAAGGAGGGACGACCCCGTGTAGAACGTGCCGGCCACCGCCCCGGTCATCAGGCAGGCCAGGGTCGCGGCGAGCAGGGCCCGGAAGCCGAGCCGGGACAGGTCGCGGAGGCGCGTCGGGGCCAGGGCGCCCGTGCCGCCGACGAAGATGGCCAGCGAAGCGACGTGGGCGAAGCCGCAGAGGGCGTAGGAGGCGATGATGGCCGAGCGCGGGTCGCGCAGGGCGCCGCTCGAGATCAGGGCGGAGAGATGGTTGAAGGACACGACCTCGGTCGTTACCGTCCTCTCGCCGATGACCTTGGCCACGGCCAGCGCGTCGGACGGCGGGATGCCCAGGACGAGGGTCAGCGGATAGAAGAGGTAGCCGAGAAGGGCCTCCAGAGACCAGCGGACATGCCAGCCGAAGAGCCCGTTGAGGAGGCCGCCGGCCCAGCCGAGGCCGAGGTTGAGGAGGGCCAGGAGGCCGAGGAAAGCGATGAGCAGGGTGATGATGCCGCCGAGGAGCTTGAGCCCGTCCTGCGCCCCCTTGATAATGGCCATCATCAGGTTCTCGTCTCTCTCGTAATGCGGTTTGACGTCCACGCCCAGGGTCAGGGGCTTCTCCGTCTCGGGCATGATGAGCTTGGCCATGACGACGCAGGCCGGCGCCGAGATGAAGGAGGCGGAGACGAGGTGACCGGCGATCATCGGGATGTCCTTTTGGAGCAGGAGCACGTAGAGCCCGAGCGTCGTCGAGGCGATGGTGCCCATGCCCGCGGTGATGATCGTCCCCAGCTCCGAGCGGGTCATGTCGGCGAGGTGGGGCTTGACGACGAGGGCCGACTCGACGCCGACGAAGATGTTGGACGAAACCGAGAGCGCCTCGGCCCCGCTGATCCGCATCGTCCGGGTGAAGACCCTGGCGAACAGCCGGACGAAGAAGGGCATGACCCGCACGTGATAGAGGGCGCCGAGAAGGGCGGCGAAGAAGATGATCGTCGGCAAGGCCTGGAAGGCCAGGGAGTAGCCGAGCGAGGTCTCGCCGGCCTCATTCACCGTCCCCGGCGGCAGGGCCACCCGGCCGAAGACGAACTTCGTGCCGGCCGTGGCGCTGTCGAGGACGGCCACGACGGCCTTGTTGACCCAGAGGAAGACCGTCGTGCCGGCCGGAAGGACGAAGACGAACAGGCCGATGAGGAGCTGGAGTCCGATGCCCCAGAGGAGGGCCCGCGAATTGACGACTTTCCGGTTCGAGGAAAAAAGCCAGGCGACGCCGGCCAGGACGAAGATGCCCAGGAAGCTGACGAGGTTCCAAGCGGTCATGACTCGACCTTGAAGATCTTATGGGACGACGTCTCGCCCCGGACGAGCGTCAGGCGCGACGGCGGGACGGCCAGGTGCTCGGCCAGCCGCTCGACGACTTCGCGGTTGGCCCGGCCCTTCTCCGGCGCGGCCCTGACGCGGACCCGGAAAACGCCGGCGCCGAGCTCTTCGACGCCCGGCGTCTTCGAGCGCGGCTGGACCTTGACCGTGAGGATGCGGACCATGCCTCTCCGGGCCCGGACGTTCGGGCGTCCGTCCCTTCCTAATCCCGGTCCTTGAGGACCGTCCGGTACTTGTCGAAGAGCTCCTGCAGCTCTTTCCGGGTGATGACGTAGCGGCTGACGTAGACGGACAGCGTCGAGCGGACGGGGTCGTTCGATTTGATGAGGACGTAGTCGCGCTGAACGCCCGTCCGGCCCTGGGGCGGGAAGCGGAGCTCGACCTCCCGCGATTCGCCCGTGGGCAGGAAGAACGGAGAGGCCAGGGGCTTGCCGGCGGAGAAGAACTTGACGTTCTCATGGGCCATCTCGACCTTGAGCTCGCGCTGGCCCGCGCTCTTGACGACGATCTTGGCGGACGGCGTCTCCCCCTCGAGACAGAGGCCCATGTCGACGTTGTACCTGTCGACGTCGATCCGGGCCGAGGGCGGAACCTCGATATCGGCGATCAGGCTGAGCTCCCGCCTCGGGTTTTCGCCGTCGTTGGAGACGAGATAGATGTAGCGCGTGAGCCGCCCCGAATAGCCGCGGGTGTCGAAGGTCGTCTTGATCTTGCCGTCCTCGCCCGGGGCGATTCTCTTTTCGCTGACGAGGGCGGCCGTACAGCCGCAGGTCGTCTCGACCTTGTCGACGACGAGCGGGGCCCCGCCCTCGTTCTTGAAGACGAACTCGTGATTGACGACGTCGCCCTGCTTGATCTTGCCGAAATCGTGGGACGTCGCCTTGAACACGGCCCGGGGCTTCTTCGCCTGGGCCAGGGCCCCGGAGGCGAAGAGGAGGGCCGCGACGGGGACGATGACGGCGCCGAATCGCCATGCGGCGTGTTTGTTCATCGGTGTCTCCTCACGCATCAAGAATACTCCAGCCCCCCCGTTTACATCAAGCCCGGACTATTCATAAAAATGCCGGTCTTGGGTCTTTTTGTCTTACTGAGAAAACCGGCGTTTTTATGAATAGCCCAGGCAAGGTCATTCGACGGTGACGCTCTTAGCCAGGTTGCGCGGCTGGTCGACGTCGAAGCCCTTGGCGGCGGCAGAATAGTAGGCGAAGAGTTGCAGCGGCAGGATGGTCAGGAACGGCGTGAAGAGCTGGTTCGTCTCGGGAATGGGGAAGACCTCCTCGGCCACGGCCCGGGCCTTGTCATCGCCTTCGAAAGCCACGGCCAGGATCCGGCCGCTCCGCGCCTGGACTTCGGAAATGTTGGCCAGCATCTTTTCGTAGACGCGGTCGCGCGGGACGATGGCCAGGGTCGTCATCCCCTCGTCGATGAGGGCGATGGGGCCGTGCTTCATCTCGCCGCCGGCGTAGCCCTCGGCGTGGGTGTAGGAGATCTCCTTGAGCTTCAGGGCCCCTTCGAGGGCGATCGGGAAGTTGATCCAGCGGCCGAGGAAGAGGTAGTGCTCGCAGCCGAGATAGCGGCGGGCGGCGCGCTCGATGTCGGCGGCCCGGCCGAGGACCAGGTCCATCTTGTGCGGCACGCGCTGGAACTCCTGGACGAGGGCCAAGCCGTCCTCCGCCCCGAGGGCCCCCCGGGCCTGGGCGAAGGCCAGGGCGAAGAGGGCCAGGGCGGCCATCTGGCCGACGAAAGTCTTGGTCGCGGCGACACCGATCTCCGGCCCGGCGTGGAGGTCGAGGACGCCGTCCGCGCCGCGGGCCATCGAGGAGTTGATGTTGTTGGTGACGGCCAGGACGGCCCGGGCCTTGTCCCTCGTGGCGCGCAGGGCGGCCAGTGTGTCGGCCGTCTCGCCCGACTGGGAGATGCCGAGGACGAGCGTGCCGCGGTCCATGACGAAATCCCGGGAGCGGAGCTCGGAGGCGTATTCGACGTCGACGGGGATATGGGCCAGCGTCTCCAGGAGATATTTCCCGACGAGGCCGGCGTGGTAGGAGGTTCCGCAGGCGATGAGGACGACCCGCGTCGTTTCCCGGAAGACGTCCTGGCCGATGCCGATGTCGTCGAGGAAGACCCGTCCGGATTCGAGGGATACCCGGCTTTTCAGCGTGTCCCGGACGACGTCGGCCTGCTCGAAGATCTCCTTGGCCATGAAGTGCTCGAAGCCCCGCTTCTCGATCATGGCCGGTTCCCAGTTCAAGGTCTCCACCGCCTTCTCGACCGGGGCGCCGGCGAAGGTCGTGAAGCGGGCTCCCGAAGGCGTCAGGACGGCGATCTCGCCGTCGCTCATGTACGAGACGCGCCGGGTGTGGTGGAGGAGCGGCGTGATGTCCGAGGAGATGAAGGTCTCGCCCGAGCCGAGACCGACGACGGCCGGGGGGCCGTTGCGGGCGACGACGATCTTGCCCGGGTCGCGCGACGAGATGCAGGCCACGGCGAAGGCCCCTTCGAGCTCGCCCACGGCCGCGCGGACCGCGTCCTCGAGGGAGCCGCGGAAGTGCTTTTCGACGAGGTGGACGATGACCTCGGTGTCGGTCTCGGTCCGGAAGACGTGGCCTTCGCCCCGGAGCCTCTCCTTGAGGGACCAGTAGTTCTCGACGATCCCGTTGTGGACGAGGGCGATCGTCCCGCTGCAGTCGGTGTGCGGATGGGCGTTGTCCTCGCTCGGCCGCCCGTGCGTCGCCCAACGCGTGTGCCCGATGCCGCAGTCGCCCGCGAGCGGATGCAGGCGGATCTCCTCGTCGAGGTCCCGGATCTTGCCTTTGACCCGCCGGCGGCCGATCCCGTCCCCGTCGAGGACGGCGATCCCGGCCGAGTCGTAGCCCCTGTATTCGAGCCGCCGCAGACCTTCGAGCAGGCTGGGGACGGTGTCCCGGACGCCGGCGCAGCCGATGATACCGCACATGGTCTTTCTCCTTCAGTCGAGGTCCGGCTCTTCGGCCTCTTCGTCGCCGACGTCGGGCGGCGGCTCCGGACAGCCGATGAGCGGCAGGTACTTGGCCCCCTCGCCCTGGGGGTTCAGGGATTCCAGGATGCGGACGTCCGGTCGCAGGGCCAGGTCGACGACCTCCCCGGCGTTCTCCGGGGCGAGGACCTGGACGGACGGGCGGTCGATGTCCTGCTCGTTCGTCGCCCGGACGACGCCGACCCGCCCGTCGCTCATCGCGACGAGCGTCCCGACCGGCCAGACGCCCATGAACTGGAAGAACTTGTCCAGGAGCCGGGGGTCGAAGATCTTGCCCTTCTCGAGCATCATCAGCTCGTGGATCTTCTCGGGCGGGTAATCCTTCTTATAGGACCGCTTGAGGGCCAGCGCGTCGTAGACGTCGCAGATGGAGACCATCAGCGAAGCGGGGTGAGGCTTACGGGCGAAGGGCGACTTCGGGTAGCCGGTCCTGTCGTAGCGGAGGTGGTGCTCGTAAGAAACGACGATGGGCAGGACGCCCAGGGCGTCCTTGTAGCCGTCGAGGATCTTGGCGCCGAGGAGCGGGTGGTTGCGGACTTGGAGGAACTCCCCCTCGGACAGCTTGCTTTCCTTCTGGATGACCTTGAGCGAAATGTAGAGCTTGCCGACGTCGTGATAGAGCGCGGCGATGCCCAGGTCGAGGACGTCTTCCTTGGAGAACTGGAGCTTCGAGGCGAAGAACATCGAGAGCAGGGTGACGTTGAGGAGGTGGACGAAGGTCACCAGGTCGCGCCGCTTGACCGAGACCAGGTTGAGGAGCTCCTGGTGGCGGCCGACGAAGTCCTCCATGATGCCCAGGATATTGAAGCGCAGGTCGAGGTAGTCGACATCATCCTTCTCGAGGACGACGTTGAGGGCGTTGGACACCGTCTGGACGGACCCCTCGTACCGCGTCCGCGTGGTCTCGGCCTCCGCCGCCACGTCCTCCCCCTTGACCATGGCCCTCAGCTTCCCGGCCCGGATGTTCTGGATGCCGTGGAGGCTGAAGTATTCCTGCTCGCTGATCTTCTCCTGACGCTTCACCCGGGTCAGGAAGATGATGAACTCGCGGAGCTCCTCGAAGCGCAGGCCCTGCTGGAAGATGATCCGCTCGACGCCGTTCTTCTCCAGGAAGTCGATGAGCAGGCCGAGCTTGCCGTGCAGGTTGAAGAAGATCTCGTCCTCCCAGGCCGCTTCGCCGCCGACGATGCCGAGGACGAGCTCCTTCCGGTCCTCGAGGATCTCCTGGACGGCGGCGTAGAGCCGCATGAGGTACTCCTTGAACTTGGGGTGGTCGCCGGTATAGATCTTCCCCGCCTGGATGGCGTTCATCAGGTAGATGAAGCAGATCTTGATCTTATCCCGCACGCCATTTCTCCAATACGCGTCCGGCCTCCTGCCGGACCTTGCGGTTCCAGATGTCCTTCCGCTCCTCCAGGGGCTCGACGTACGGGGCGGCCTCGCGCAGGTTGCAGCGCCCGACGATGCCGAGGTTGCGGAGGAGCGACTTGTTCCGCAGGCCGTAGGGGGAGGCTAGGCCGAAGAGTTTGGTGAAGGCGACGTGTTTTGTCCGCTCGTTCCTCATGAGCAGGATCAGGGCTTCGGCCTGGACGAGCTCGTTCTTCTTTGCCAGGATGGGAAAGAGAAAGGCCTCGTCGAACTCCTTGAGGTTCTGCATCGCCTGGAGGGCCTTGACCTTCACGCCCGCGTCGCCGGCGTTGAAGACTTTTTTCAGCGTGTCCAGGGACACGGGCGTATCGATGAGCTTCAGGCCGTCGGCGATCCGGCCCAGGAGCTCGCTGTCGGAGGCTTTTTTCCTGACCCCGGCGTGGAACGCCTCGATCTCGCCGGGGAAGAAGCGGAAACAGGCGCGGAGGAGGGAGGAGGTGACGATCCTATCCTTGAACACCGTTGCGGAATAGGCCTGCCAGTCGTGGAGGCTCCGCCCGAGCTTGTCGATGAAGAGGTCGATCTCGGGCCTCGTCTCGCCGCGCAGGAGGCAACCCTCGATGTGTTCCGCGATGGACTTTTTCGCCTGATCGTAGGCCGGTTCGCCCTCGAGGTCCGCGGCCCGGCCCTCCAGAACGTCGAAGAAATCGAGGAGGAACTCGAAATCGCCCTCCTGGACGATCCTTTCCCATTCCTCGGCGACGCGGCCCAGCTCCGCGACGGGCGTGTCCTTGTTGTCCTCCCGGGACAGCAGGACGAGGAGGAGGAAGCGGTAGTTCCGCTGGAGGAGTTGGTGGTCCAGAGCGAGCTTCTTGTCGAAGGAGATCTCGTTCAGGAGGTTGGACAAGGTCTGACGGTAGATCTCGGAGTGGAGCTGGGACGAGGCCCCCGAGAGGAGGATACGGATCTTCGACTCGGTCTCGGCCCTCCGGTTCCGGGGGTTGTCGGTGTGGAAGAGGGCGTGGAGCGACGTCGAAATCTTCTTGTGCCGCTCCTTGTCGATGACCCGGGAGAAGATGCTGAAGCTCAGCGAGTCGAACTTATCGTTGCCGATGATCTCCTCCCAGAGCGTCGAGGCCAGGTCCTCCTCGCTCAGGTCGGAGATAAGGAGCTTGAGGTTCTCGAACTTCGACTCCGTCGGCGTCTTCCGGGCGGACACGACCGTCCGCAGGAGCTGCTTGGCGCAGGTCCGGTGCTTCTCCTCGGAGGTCGTCTTGAGGTAGTGGAAGAACTTGCCGAAATTCTTGTGCAGCTCCTCGTTCTGGATGAGGTCCTCGGTGTTGAACTTGCCGACGACCTTGCCGAAGCTCCCGGCCAGCTGTTCGAGCTTGCCGTCATCGCTCTCCTCGACGGCCTCCATGAGGAGGTAGGGCCAGATGTCCTTGATCTCCTCGCCCTCGCCGAGGAGGACCTGGGAGTAGTCCAGGACGTCGACGGAGATGTGGACGATGTTCTCCCTCTTGATGATGGCCTGGGCGCCGCCCTCCTTGATGAACGACTTGACGGGCAGCATGATCTTGGAGGCGAAACGCATGAACTCGGCGTGGGGGATGCCCGGCCGGATCTCGAGGCGCTTGATCTTGCGGAAGTGGAAGAGCTGGGCCAGGTCCATGTAGGTCCGCTCGCCCTCCCAGAAGCGGTTGTCGATGAGGAGGGCGTGGGGCGAGAAGCCGATGGAAAGCGGGCTGATGTGGACGAAGACGGCCTCGAGCTTGGCCATGAGCTCGTTGACGCTGCTCTTGAAGGCCGGATGGTCGGGGTTGTAGATCGAGGCCATCTTGAAGGCGACGCGCAGGGCCCTGGTCATGGACCGGATGAGCTCGTCCTTGCCGGCCGGCCCGGAAAGGGCCGGAGCGACAGGGGCGGACCCGTCCGGCCTCTCGTGCGTCGCGTCGCCGGCGTCCGCGGGCATGGTTCACCTCATCCTTCGGGAGCCGGGGACCATTCTCCTCTCCCCCGATGAAAATACCATGCTTCCGCCAGGTGATTCAAGGGGTGAAATCGCCTCCTCTCCGGCTATTGAGCCCTCCCAGGGCTTGTGCTATACTGCCCGGAAAATGGAACGGAGGCTGACCTCATTCGCAGAGCAGTTCTGGCCCTGGCGGACGGGACCATCTTCGAGGGCGTAGGCTTCGGCGCGAGCGCCGAGATCGGGGGGGAAGTCGTTTTCAATACCGGGATCGTCGGCTACCCGGAGAGCATCACCGACCCCTCCTATCACGGCCAGATCCTCTGCCAGACCTATCCCCTGATTGGCAACTACGGTGTCGACCCGTCCGCCTTCGAATCCGAAAAGCCGCGCATCGCCGGTTATGTCGTCTCCGAGCTCTGCGACCGGCCGTCCCACGCCACCTCCCGGAAAACCCTCGACGACTGGCTCCGGGAGAACGGCGTCCCGGGGATCTCCGGTGTCGACACCCGGGCCCTGACGAAGAAGCTCCGGGTCCACGGCGTCATGCCCGGTCTCCTCGACGCCGGCGACGATCCGCAGAGCCCCGCCCGCCTGCGGCGCGAGGCCCGCGAGGTCCCCGATCCCAACGCCCGCGACCTCGTGGCCGAAGTCACGACGCCGGAGATCCGCATCTACAACCCCCAGGCCCCGAAAACTGTCGTCCTCATCGACTGCGGGGTCAAGATGAACATCATCCGGTCCCTCCTCCGGCGAGGCGTCTCGGTCGTCCGCGTCCCGGCCGACACGGACGCCGGCCGCATCCTGGCCTTCTCGCCGCGGGGGGTGGTCATCTCCAACGGTCCGGGCGACCCCGAGCGGGCGACGGCGACGATCGCCGCGGTCCGCCGGCTCCTGCGCGAGGGCGTTCCCCTCTTCGGCATCTGCCTGGGCAGCCAGGTCCTGGCCCTGGCCGCCGGGGGGACGACCTACAAGCTCAAGTTCGGCCACAGGAGCCAGAACCAGCCCTGCCTCGAAGAGGGCACGAAGCGCTGCTACATCACCAGCCAGAACCACGGCTTCGCCGTCGACAGCGCGAGCCTGCCCCGCGGTTGGGCGCCTTGGTTCCGGAACGCGAACGACGGGACGAACGAAGGCATCCGCCACCGCCGCCTGCCCGTTTTCGGCGTCCAGTTCCATCCCGAGGCCTGCCCCGGCCCGACGGACACCGAGTTCCTCTTCGACGCCTTCCTGGAGGCCGCCGGATGAAGAAGCCGAAAAAGGTCCTCATCCTGGGGAGCGGCGCCCTCAAGATCGGGGAGGCCGGAGAGTTCGACTACTCCGGGAGCCAGGCCATCAAGGCCCTCAAGGAAGAGGGCCTGGATGTCGTCCTGATCAACCCGAACATCGCCACGATCCAGACTTCCGAAGGGATGGCCGACCGGGTCTATTTCCTGCCCGTCACCCCGTATTTCGTCGAGAAGGTCATCGCCCGGGAGAAGCCCCAAGGTATTCTCCTCGCCTTCGGCGGCCAGACGGCCCTCAACTGCGGCGTCGCGCTCTGGAAGAGCGGCGTCTTCGACAAAATGGGCTTGCCGGTGCTCGGGACACCCATGGAGGCCGTCGAGAAGACCGAGGACCGGAAGCTCTTCAACCGGGCCCTGGCCGAGGCCGCTCTCAAGACGCCCCGGGGCATCGCCGTCCGGACGGTCGAAGCGGGCCTGCGGGCGGCCGACTCCGTCGGCTATCCGGTCATGGCCCGCGTCGCCTACGCCCTCGGCGGCAAGGGCAGCGGCATCGCTTACACGCCGCGCGAGCTGCGGGAGTCGCTGAAAAAGGCCTTCACCGCCGCCCCCCAGGTCCTCGTCGAGGAATACCTCGACGGCTGGAAGGAGATCGAGTACGAGGTCGTCCGCGACCGGGCCGACAACTGTGTCACCGTCTGCAACATGGAGAATTTCGATCCGATGGGCATCCACACCGGCGAGAGCATCGTCATCGCCCCGTCCCAGACGCTGACGAACGAGGAGTACCACCGCCTCCGGGCCATCGCCATCAAGACCATCCGCCACCTGGGCGTCGTCGGCGAATGCAACATCCAGTACGCCCTCAACCCGCGCGACGGCGACTACCGCATCATCGAGGTCAACGCCCGCCTGTCGCGGAGCTCGGCCCTGGCCAGCAAGGCCACGGGCTACCCGCTGGCCTTCGTCGCCGCCAAGCTCGCCCTCGGCCATCTCCTGCCCGACCTGCCGAACTCGATCACCAAGGTCACCTCGGCCTGCTTCGAGCCGGCCCTCGACTACCTCGTCGTCAAGATCCCGCGCTGGGACCTCAAGAAATTCGGCCGCGTCTCGAAAAAGATCGGCTCGGAGATGAAGTCCGTCGGCGAGGTCATGGCCGTCGGCAGGTCTTTCGAGGAGGCCATCCAGAAGGCGGCCCGGATGCTCCAGGTCGGTGTGTACGGCCTCGTCGCCAACGAGAACTACTCCTTCCGGAGCCTCGAGAAAGAGCTCCGCCAGCCGACCGACGAGCGTCTCTTCGGCATCGCCGAGGCCCTCAAGAAGGGCCTCACCGTCGACCGCATCCACCAGCTCACCCGGATCGACCGCTGGTTCCTCCACAAGATCAAGTCGGTCGTCGACTGCGAGGTCCGGCTCCGGGGCCGCAAGCTCGGCGACCTGCCGCCGGACCTTCTCCTCGAGGCCAAGCGGAAGGGCTTCTCGGACAAGCAGATCTCGCTCCTCACCGGCTCGACGGAGCTCCGCGTCAGGAAGAGGCGGAAGGAGACCGGCCTCGTCCCGGCCGTGAAACAGATCGATACCCTCGCCGCCGAGTACCCGGCCCAGACGAACTACCTCTACGTGACCTACAACGGCCGCGAGGACGACGTTTCCTTCCGCAACGGCTCCGGCAAGCCGGGCAAGGTCATGGTCCTCGGCTCGGGGTCCTACAGCATCGGCTCCTCGGTCGAGTTCGACTGGTGCTGCGTCAACGCCGCCCTGGCCCTCAAGAAGCTCGGCTACACGACGCTCATGGTCAACTACAACCCGGAAACGGTTTCGACCGACTACGACATCTGCGACCGGCTCTATTTCGACGAGCTCAGCTTCGAGCGGGTCCTCGACATCTACGAAAAGGAGAAACCCCTCGGCGTCCTCCTGTCCATGGGCGGCCAGATCCCGAACAATATCGCCCTGAGGTGCCACCAGGCCGGCGTGCGCGTCCTGGGGACGCCGCCGGGGAGCATCGACCGGGCCGAGAACCGCTTCAAGTTCTCCCGGCTCCTCGACGAGCTCGGCGTCGACCAGCCCGAGTGGCGCGAGCTCCGCAGCGTCCGGGAGGCCAAGGCCTTCGCCCGGACGATCGGCTACCCCGTCCTCATCCGGCCGTCCTACGTCCTGAGCGGGGCGGCCATGAGCATTGTCTTCAACGAGGGCTACCTCGACCGCTACCTCCAGAAGGCCTCCCGGGTCTCGCCCGAGTACCCCGTCGTCATCTCCAAGTTCATCATGAACGCCAAGGAGATCGAGCTCGACGCCGTGGCCGACCGCGGCGAGGTCGTCGCCTCGGCCATCATCGAGCACGTCGAGAACGCCGGCGTCCACTCCGGCGACGCGACCATGGTCCTGCCGCCGCAGAAGCTCTACATCGAGACGATCCGCCGCATCCGCGACATCGGCCGCGAGATCGCCCGGGCCCTCGATATCACCGGCCCCTTCAACATCCAGTTCATCGCCAAGGACAACGCCATCAAGGTCATCGAGTGCAATCTCCGGGCCTCGCGCTCCTTCCCCTTCGTCAGCAAAGTGGCCCGGACGAATTTCGTCGAACTGGCCGTGGCCGCCATCATGGGCCGGCCCGTCCGCAACCGGAAGACGACGCTCGACCTGAACTACGTCGGCGTCAAGGCGCCTCAGTTCTCGTTCTCCCGGCTCAAGGGCGCCGACCCCGTCCTGGGCGTCGAGATGGCCTCGACGGGCGAGGTCGCCTGCCTGGGGGAGGACGTCCACGAGGCCTATCTCAAGGCCATCCTCTCGACCGGGTTCGTCCTGCCGAAGAAGAACATCCTCCTGACGGTCGGCGGCGAGGAATCCAAGCACCGCTTTCTCGGCGCCGCCCAAATCCTGGCCGGGCTGGGCTACAGGATCTTCGCGACCGAACGCACGTCGGCCTACTTCAAGGAGAACGGCGTCCCCAACACGCGCCTGTTCAAGGTCCACGAGCGGAGAGGGCCCAATATCCGCGACTACATCGCCGGCCGCAAGATCGATCTCGTCATCTCCGTCCCCAACCCGGCCAAAAGGGTCGAGTTCAACTCGGCCTACAAGCTGAGGCGCATGGCCGTCGATTTCTCGATCCCCATCCTGACCAACCTCCAGGCCGCCGACCTCTTCGTCCAGGCCCTGGCCGCGAAGAAACCCGCCGACCTCAAGATCAAGCACTGGGCCGAGTACGAATAGGCGATTCTTGACCATTTTTTTACAAAATGTTGACAAATCGCTCCCTGGCCGACTAAAGCTATAAGTGCCCGGTCGATCCGGGCTAGAAGTTCACTTTAGGAGAATACTCATGAAAAAGGTCATCTTGGTTGCTTTGGCGGTGGTTATGCTGGCGGCAGCGGGCGTCCAGCCGGCCCTGGCTCAGGAGAAAAAGACGGATCTCAGCCTCAACTTGGGAGTCCAGACCAACATCTTCCCCGGGACCTCGTTCGATTGGCTCGATCTCACCGTGGACTTTCGCGTCGGCTTCGCTCTCGGCAAATCCTTTGAGATCAGCCCCGAGCTCATGGCCCTGATCGATAGCGATTTCAGTTTTGAGGGTGTCGAGCTCAGCCCCGGTGTCATTCTCAACTATAAGGCCGGCAACTTCTTCGTCGGCGCCGGCGTCATCCTGCCGATCTGGCTCGAGTCGGGGGACTCGGACGTGGGCAATGTGATGCCGAAGATCAACGTCGGCTACAATTTCGGCAAACTCAAGCTGACGGGCTATTTCCTGAGCATAACCGAGTCGGGCGCGGGTTTCCTGAAGTACAACTACATCGGGGCCACGCTCGGCTACAGATTCTGATCTCTAAAAACCTCGGACCGTGAAGTCGGGCGCGCGGGGGCGCCGGTAGCGCGCGCTCCCGTGCGCCCTTTTTAATCATCCCGGGAATGCCCGCCACCCGCTCGGGCGCCGAATCTCGGCCGGCGGGTTCGATCCTTCCCTTCCGTCTTTCGCTTGTCCGCGCGGGCGGAGTCGACTATAATCGTTCCAGGGTGAACCCGCCATGCGCACGAAACGAACCATCCTCCCGATCGTTGTGATCCTCATCCTCGGCGCGGCCCTTTGCGCCGCCGCCCAGGACGCGCCGGTCCGGCTGACGAAGATCAAGGTCACGGCCGAGCAGGCCAACATCAGGGAAAAACCGGACATCGGCAGCGCCATCGTCCAGCAGATCCCCGAGGGCGCCATCCTCGACGCCGATAAAAAAGAAGGCGAATGGTTTTTTGTCCGCTACACGCTCGAGGACGGCGGGGTGATCGGCGGCTACATCCACGAGAGCCTGGTCGAGGTCGTCGAAGAGGGCGGGCCCGTCCGGGAAACGAAGGCGACGGAAAAAGAAGCCCCGCCGAGAGAGCGCGTCTCCCGGCCGATAAGGATAGGGAAGATCAAGCTGCCCGAGCTGAGCACCGGATCCTTTCCGCTTGAGTTCTCTTTCTCCGCGGGCGTCGGCTCGGTCGCCCCGCGGGACCTCAACGACGGGACCCGGGGCTACGCCGACTGGAACGGCGCCGCGCTCGGCATCCCGGCTCCGGGCTCCGCCGATGTCCTGCACCTCGCCTTCCTCGTCGGCTTCGAGCTGTCCTACAGGGCTTCCCCCCGGCTGGTTTTCGGGCTCGGCGCCGACCTTCTTCGCGGCGCCAACCGGGGCGAGCTCGAGTACACGGACCCGCTCATCACGGAGACGCTTGTGACCAAGCCCTCGGCCAGGGCCGTCCCGTTCAAGCTCACCGTCCGCTATCACCCCGGCGCGGGCTTCTACGTCAGGGGAGGCCTGGGCATCTATGCCGTCAAGGCCGGATACCTCTACCGGCTGGAGCGCAACGATACCTGGCAGCAATGGAAGGGGACGGCGACGGGGAGCGGCCTCGGCGCCGAAGCCGCTTTCGGAGGGGACTGGGAGATCGCCCCGAAGACGTCCTTCTTCGTCGAGGCGGGTTTCCGTATTGCCCGCTTCCGGGGGCTGACGGGGAAGAACGTCTACACGAACTCGTCCGGCGAGGTCCAGACGGAGCCGGGCACCCTCTACTTCTTCCACAAGGTCGCCGCCGACGCCAACACGTATCCCCTTCTCTTCGTCAGGGGAAGCGTCCCGGCCGAGGAAGGCGTCTCCAATGCCCGCCGGGCCGACGTCAACCTGTCGGGCACGGCCGTCCGAGCGGGCATCCGCTACCGGTTCTGAGAGGGCGCCGGACCGCCCTCCGGGCCCGGCCTCACATCCTGATCACGCGCAGGAATTTCTCCACGTACTCTTCCGGGAGCCGGCTGTCCTTGGCGCCGTCGAGGACGACCCTTTCATAGTCGGGGTGCGGCTTGCCCGCGGCCCGGCCGGCTCGAACATAGGTCATCGCCCGGTGGACGTTCCCTGCGGCGTCCTTGACCTCGACCTCCTTGCGGTCGTAGCTTCGCGGATACCCTTCGAAGGCGTCCAGGGCCAGCCGGTCCTTCTCCGTTATCTCGTACAGGGCGCCCCAGACGCGCTCCGTCTCAGCCCTGACGATGTTGCCGACGGCGCCGTCCCAGGTCACGGAGAAGCCGTCGTAGACGAAGCGGAAACCCTCGAGGAAGACCGTTTTCAGGAAGCGGCTGGCCGGGCACCACCTCTTCATCTGGATGGAATTCATGTTCGAAGCGTAGGCGAAATAAAGCACGGCTCGCCTCCTCGATGAGCGGGTCTTCCCTTGCCCATGATTATAATGCGTTCTCCGGCCCGGGGCAATAGCCGCGGGCGGCGGCGGAAGAGCTTGACGAACGCCCCGGGCCCGACTATGCTGGTTGCGGAGATCGACATGCCCATCAGCGCCCCTCTTCTCGCCATCCTGGCCTGCCCCCTGTGCAAGGCCGACGTCAAGCTGACCGCCGACGAAAAGGGCCTGAAGTGCGTCTCCTGCCATCGCGTCTACCCCATAAAAGACGACATCCCGGTCATGATCATCGACGAGGCCACGGTCGAACCCGGCCGGGCCGTCAAGCCCTGACCCATGTGCGGCGTCATCGGCATCTGGGGTAACGGCCCCGTGATACGGGACCTCTATCAAGGCCTCCTGGCCATCCAGCACCGCGGCCAGGACTCGGCCGGGGTCATCACCTTCGACGGGCGCTTCCATACGAAAAAGGGCAACGGCCTCGTCCACGACATCTTCACGCCCGAGGCCGTCCAGCATCTCCGTGGCCCGATCGGCGTCGGCCACACGCGCTACCCGACGATCGGCGGCGGCGGCGGCGAGGACGCCCAACCCTTCCAGCTCAACTCGCCTTTCGGCATCATCATGGCCCACAACGGGAACGTGGCCAATTACCGGGAGCTCCGCGACGAGCTGTTCCAACAACACCACCGGCTGCTCAACTCCGACTGCGACCTGGAGATCCTCCTCAACATCTTCGCCGAATCCTTGGCCCACGAGCGGACGAAGAACCTGGCGCCGGAGCACGTCTTTCGGGCCGTCGAGGCCGTGTTCGACAAGGTCCGGGGCAGTTATTCCGTGGTCGCCTACATCGCCGAGCAGGGCCTGGTCGCCTTCCGCGACCCCTACGGCATCAAGCCGCTCGCCTACGGCGTCCGCCGCGACGGTCTCCTCCCCTCCTACGCCGTCGCCTCGGAAACCGTCAGCCTGAACATCATGAACTTCGGCGAGATCAAGGACGTCGAGGCGGGCGAGGTCGTCTTCATCGACAAGAGCCGTACCCTCCATAAAAAGAGGATCCGCCGGGCCTGCGCCGCGCCCTGCCTCTTCGAGTGGGTCTATTTCGCCCGCCCCGATTCCTTCATCGACAAGGTCAACGTCTACAAGTGCCGGGTCAACCTCGGCCGGTCCCTGGCCCAGGAGATCCGCCGGCGCAAGCTGGCCATCGACGTCGTCGTCCCCGTCCCCGACTCGGCCCGCGACGCCGCCATCGAGATCGCCCGCAAGCTCAACCTGAAGTACAGCGAAGCCCTGGTCAAGAACCGCTACATCGGCCGGACCTTCATCATGCCGGCCGCCGACCAGCGGAGAAACTCCGTCCGCCAGAAGCTCAATCCCATCGCCTCGGAGATCCGGGGAAAAAGGGTCCTCCTCGTCGACGACAGCATCGTCCGGGGCAACACGTCCAAAGCCATCATCGAAATGATCCGCGAGTGCGGGGCGAAGAAGGTCTATTTCGCCTCCTACTCGCCGCCCCTCCGCCACCCCTGCGTCTACGGCATCGATATGCAGACAAAGACCGAGTTCGTCGCCCAGGACGCCGACGAGGCCGCCGTGGCCCGCAAGATCGGCGCCGACAAGGTCATCTACCAGTCGCTCGACGCCCTGAAGAAGGCGGTCCGGACCGAGAACCCGAAGATCACGAATTTCTGCGCCGCCTGCTTCGACGGTATCTACCCGACCGGGGACATCACGCCGGACCTGCTCGAGGACATCGAGGCCGACCGCAAGCTCCACCAGGACAGCCAGCTCGAGCTCAACATCTGAGCCGGCCAGCGCGGTCAGAGAGACCGCGTCCGGACCTTCCGCCACCAACTCCGGTTCGAGGCGTACCAGCGCACCGTCCGCTTGAGCCCTTCTTCGAACGGCGTCTCCGGCTCCCAGCCCAGGGCCCGGACGAGGCCCGAATCCATGGCGTAGCGGCGGTCGTGCCCGGGCCGGTCGGGGACGAACTGGATGAGCTCGTGCGGCGCTTCGAGGGCGTCCAGAATGCGCCGGGCGACGTCGATGTTGGCCAGCTCGACCCCTCCCCCGACGTTGTAGACGCTGCCGCTCCGGCCCTTCAAGACGGCCGCTTCGACGGCCCGGCAGTGGTCCTCGACGTAGAGCCAGTCCCGGATGTTCAGCCCGTCCCCGAAGACCGGGATGGTCTTGCCTTCCAGGGCGTTGGTCAGGAAAAACGGGATGAGCTTCTCGGGGAACTGGCAGGGGCCGAAGGTATTGCTCGGGCGGAGGACGATCGTCGGCAGGCCGTAGGTCACGTGGTAGGCCCGGGCGAGATGGTCCCCGGCCGCCTTGCTGGCCGCGTAAGGCGAGGACGGCTGGAGGGGGTCGGACTCGCGGGCGGCACGGCCCGTCCGGCTGCCGTAGACCTCGTCGGTCGAGATGTGGACGAAGAACTCGACGGCCGGGAAGGCCCGCAGGGCGTCGAGGAGGGTATATGTGCCGTGGACGTTGGACAGGATGAACTCGCCGGCATCGTAGATCGACCGGTCGACGTGGGTCTCGGCGGCGAAATGGACGACGCCCTGGACGCGGGCGAAGAGGCTCCGGATGAGGGCCTTGTCCCGGATGTCGCCGAGGACGAACTCGTAGCGCGGGTCGTCCTGGACGTCGCGGAGGTTGTCGAGGTTCCCGGCGTAGGTCAGCTTGTCCAGGTTGACGACCTTCGTCTCCTTGTGGCGGCGGAGGGTCATGCGGATGAAATGACTGCCGATGAAGCCCGCCCCGCCCGTCACGAGGATCGTCTTGCCGTCGAGGGACCGTTCGTTGCTCATGGTCGTTCTCCCGAGATCAGAATCCGAATCCCCCCAGGAAATCGAGCGTTTTTCCGATCGCCCCCAGCCCCAGCGACACCCTGATCTGCGTGTCGGGCCGGTCGCGGAAATAGAATACCCGGACATCGACCAGGACATCGACGCACTGGTAATGGTAGGTCACCTGGGCGCCGGTGTAGAGGAGCCGCCGTTCCTTGATATTGTAGTCGGCCTCGAGCTGGAGGTCGAGCGCGAGGCCGGGCAGTCTCAGCCCGCCGAAAGCGCCGACCTGGTCGCGGTTATAGAGCGCGATGAGCGCGGGATCGACCCCGGTGACCCAGGAGTTCCGGCTCGAGAACCAGCTCATGGTCAGGAAATTCCCGTCCGCCTTGGCCCCGGCCGTAGCGCTGAGCCTCAGGCTCGACAAGTTCCTGTAATAAGGGTTATAGGCGGCCGAAGCGTCGAAGCTGAACTTGGCCTGCGGGTAGAACCGGAGCGTCCCGGTGATCTCCGAGAATCGGGGCGGCTTGCCGTCGACCGGGAACAGGGACAGGGGGCCGTCCTCGGGGGAAAAGTAGACTGTCTGCCCGAGGCCCAGGGAAAAAGCTTCGACCGCCCGATCCCCGGACTTGAAGAGGAACCGGCTGACGACGCCGTAGCTCATCTGGTGGTAGCGGAAGAAGCCGTAGGAGGTCACGATCCGGTCGGACCGGCGGGTCGGGCTATCATAGGAATAATTGACGTACGGCTCGACGATGTTCTTGAGCCGGGCCTGGCCGTCCCGGCCGTAGAAGATCCTGTAAAGAACGGGCCCGACGACCTCGATCCCGGCAACCAGGTTCCGGGTGAACAGCGGTTCGTCGACGATCCCGCCGGACTCCGGGTCGAGGCTCTGGCCGTAATAAAAGAGGTTCGCCGTGACCGAGGTCGTCGCGGTGAGCCAGGGGATCGAGGAGAACGGCAGGCTCAGCGTCGGGCTGACGGCGAGGCGCGTCGAGCGGCGCTCCGTGCCGGCCTCATACTGCGATTTCCAGCCGTACCGCCAGCGGGTGAAGGACGTCGCCAGGGAGAAATAGAGCGGGGCAAAGAGCTTCGTCTTGAAGACGTTGAAGTTGATCTGGGGCATTGAGGTCGTGACGTTGGCGTCGTCGAGCTGGGAGAAATAGGTCTCGAAGCGCGACGCCCGGGCGCTCAGGTTGAACCGGCGCCACGAACGGGTTAGGTAGACCTGGGAGGTGCGGTTGTAGACCAGGGCCCGCTGGAAATTGTTATCGAACTCCCGGAGGAAGCTGTAGGAGGTCTGATAGTCGACGTTGGCGGCGAGAGTGAAGCCGAAGGGCAGGGCCTGGGTGTGGTTGAGACGGACGATGGACGAGTTCCCCGGCTTCCCCCCCTGGGCATCCCTCTTGTAGACGAAATAATAGAGGTTGAGGTCGCCGCGCGTCCCGCCCGGAAAGAGATATCGGTATTCGAGGCCCGCGCCGGTGCCGCGCGAGAGATAGAAATCGACGCCGACCGTGGCGTCCATGTTCGGGGCGATGGCCCAGTAGAAGCTTTGGGAAACGGCCAATCCCTTCGCGCCGCCGAAGCCGATCCGGGGCAGAAGGAAGCCCGTGGCCCGCTCCTTCAGGGGATAGCGCAAGTAAGGCAGGTAGAAGACGGGAACGCTTTTGACCCGGACGACGGCGTCCCACATCTCCAGGTATTCGTCCTTCTTCAGGTTGGCCCGGGAGAGGCCGAAGCTCCAGCGCGGGTTGGGCTGGGTGCAGGCCGTAACCCGGGCGTTTTTCAGGCTATAGAGGTTCGCCTGCCGCCGCTCGAGCGTCTCCGCCTCGAACAGGATCGAAGGCGGGATCATGCCGGAGGCGTTCTCGATCGTCCCCCGGCCGGTTTCGAGGTTGAAGAGGACGCGTTCGGCGCGGATGACCTCGCCGCCCGCCTGGGCGACGACGTTGCCCTCGGCCAGGACGTCCTTCGTTTCGACGTTGTACTCGACCCGGTCGGCGAGGAGGAGGAGCTCCCGGTAATGGATCTCGACGTCGCCCGAAGCGAAGACGCGGTCTTTCGTCCGCTCCTGGTTCCGGGCCAGGATCCTGACCTCGGCCGGACCACCGGGGTCCGTTTGAACGGCAGGGGAAGGCCGGGCGGGGGGTTGCGAAAAGAGAGCGGCCGGGACGATCGAGGCGGCCAGGCAGAACCCGAGGAGCCGACGCGGGAAAATCGGGCGGGAGGGACAAGAATCCATCGCTTGATATTTAGCACACCGACCTGGGAGAAGCAACCGGCGCCCGTCAGGCCTCGGGCGGCTCATCCTTCATCTGTTTCTTCAGGGCCCGTAAAAGGCTGAGCAGGCCGGAGACGATGCCGAGCACGGTGAAGATGAGAAGGAGCCAGGGCGCTGTGCCGAGCCAGCGGTCGAGAAAGTAGCCGAAAAAGAGCCCGATGGCGATCGAGGACGGCAGGATGAGGCCGAGCGAGCTCAGCTCGGCCAGCCGCCGCAAATCAGGCCGCCGGGACTTGCCGTTCATCGGGCCGGGGTCTGACCGTCGCCGCCGGCCGCCGGTTCGAAGCTCCCGGACTTCGCCGCCCAGGCCCCGCCTTCATTGACGAGGGCGTTCCAGCCGAAACCGAACCCGAAAGCCAGGCAGAAGAGCTTGAACAGCTCCTCGAATCCCTGCCCGGCGACGCCGGCCTCGAACCGAGGGAAGATGGTCAGGGCCAGGATGAGGCCGATGGCCGCGGAGGCCAGGGCCGAATAGACGTAGCGACTGCTGAAGCCGCGGACTTTTCCTTCCTTCACTTTCCGCAGCCAGGGGATAAGGGTCCGGGCCATGATGCCCAGAAGTAAGCCGAAAAACTTGACCAGGAATTCCGTGGACATGGCGTCTCGCCTCCCGGGGATTGTCGCTCGTTCCCGGCCCTATTCTCAGAGAAGCGCCGGGGGTTGTCAAGAAAAGCGGGGAAAGTGTTATACTACCGCTGACATGGAGCCCGACAAGCCCGATGCCCTCGAGGAACGCATCCTCCGGCGGATCCCCATCGAGATCTTGGCCCTTTCGGCCGTGCTGGCCCTGCCGGCCGCCCTCCTGTTCGATCCCCTGACCGGGCTTTTCTTCGTCGCCGGAGGGGGCTTTTCGGCCCTCGGCTTCGCCTGGCTCAAGCAATCCCTGACCCGTTTCCTCGCCAGGGACAGGAAGGGCGCCCTGCGCTCCGGGATCGTCCTCTATGTCCTCCGCCTCGTGTTGATTTGCGCCGTCTTTTTCCTTATAATCCTCCTCTATCCGAAGAAGCTCATCGCCTTCGTCGCGGGCTTCTCCACGGTCGTCCCGGTGTCCCTGGCCGAAGGCGTCCGGACGCTTCTTCTCTTGAGAACATGGAAGGATTAGAGCACAGCCTCTGGATCGTCGACGCCTTCAACCGCGTCTTCGGCCCGCCTATCGCCGCGATCCTCGGACTGGCCGGGATCGAGGTCTCCGATCCGCTCCACGTCGTGCCCGACTACCTGGTCATGGCCCTGGTCGTGGCCGTCACTCTGGCCGTCGTCCTGGGCCTTCTCTCGCGCCGCCTGACCCTCGTCCCCGGCGGCCGGCAGAGCGTCGTCGAGATGATCGTCCAGCTCTTCGAGGGCCTGGTCGTCGATACCGTCGGCCCGGAGGGCCGGAAGTACCTGCCCGTCATCGGGACGGTGGGGCTTTTCGTCTTCGGCTGCAACATGATCGGCCTCTTCCCCGGCTTCATGTCGCCGACGAGCAAGCTCAACGTCACCCTCGGCTGCGCCCTCGTCGTCTTCTTCTACTACCACGCCCAGGGCGTCAGGGCCCAGGGCCTCAAGTACTTCAAGCACTTCATGGGCCCCATCCCGGCCCTGGCCCCGCTGATGATCCCGATCGAGGTCATCAGCCACTTCTCGCGGCCGGTCTCCCTGTCCATGCGGCTATTCGGCAACATCTTCGCCGAAGAGCTGCTCATCGTCATCATGGCCTCGATCATCCCCTTTCTCCTGCCCCTGCCGTTCATGGCCGTGGCCATCTTCACCTCGATCATCCAGTCGTTCGTCTTCGTCCTCTTGTCCTGCATCTACATCGCGGGCGCCGTCGCCCATGAAGAAGAGCACTCAACCTAAAGGAGTTCCGCCATGTCCAAGAAACTCAAAGCCTTGAGCCTGATGTTTTTCGGGGTCGCCCTGATGGCCCTGCCTCTGCTGGCCCAGGAAGCCTCGCAGGCCGCGGAGCCCGGCAAGGCCCACGCAGACCTGTTCAAGCTGTCGCTCATCGTCGGCGCGGGCATCATTACCCTGTCCGTCGCCGCCGGCGCCTTCTGCCAGGCCAAAGCCATCAGCAGCGCCTGCGAGGGGATCTCCCGGAATCCGGCCGGCGCCCCGCACATCCGCTTCCTGCTCGTCTTCGGGCTCGTCCTCATCGAGACCCTGGTCATTTACGCCCTGCTCATCACCATCATCATCCTCATGGTCCAGTGGGGGAACTACGTGATAAAGGCCTAGCGGCCGAGGCCCCTCCGGACCACGGAGCGCATGGCACGTCCGACGCTTCAGCTCATCGCCGCGTCCTTCAAGCGGTTCAACGGGGACAAGTGTTGGACTTCGGCCATCGTCGTCTCTTATTTCTCGCTCCTCTGCAGCGTCCCCCTGATCGCCCTGTTCTTCGCCGTGGCGGCGCGGTTCCTGGGCGACACGGAGATGGCCCTGCGCAGTCTCAACATCTTCACCGACGATTTCTTCGCCCGGCTCGACCCGGGCTTTTTCAAGAGCCTCGGCGACCTGTCCGGCGCCGTCGGCCAGCTCGGCTTGTTCGGCGTCGTCGGCTCGCTCGTCTCGGCCAGCTTCCTCTTCTCGAGCCTCATCGCGGCGATCAATCAAGTCTTCCACACGAAGTATCACAAATCCTTCTTCTACAACAGGCTCATGGAATTCCTGCTCATGTTCGTCGTCGGCATCTTCATGCTCTTCTCGCTGGCCATGACGGCCATCTGGACCGCCATCGGCCGGACCCTCCAGGAAAGCGAGCTCGTCCGGACCGGACTCAACCCCGGAGCGCTCGCCGTCATCAACAACGCCTTCCTGAAGTACGTCATCCCCTACGCCCTGACCTTCCTGATGTTCTTCATCCTTTACAAGTTCATCCCCGAGGTCAAGGTCCACACGCGCGCCGGGCTCATTCCCGCGGCCATCGCCGCCCTGCTCTTCGAGGTTTTCAAGAGATTGTTCGCCTTCTACGTCGTCCACTTCTCGGCGGTCGGCATCGTCCTGCACAAGCTCCTCCAGGGCACGCTGACCTCGATCATCTTCTTCCTGCTCTGGATCTCCGCCTCGATGCTCATCCTGCTCTGGGGGGCGGAGTTGGCGGCCGTGCTCAACGAGAAGTATGACGCCGCGGTGCCGGCCAAGACGCCGGCCGCGGCCAAGTCGCCACCGGCCCTGTAGACCGGGGGGGGCCATGGCCGGATCAGAGATGTTTGGCGATGAGGTCGACGAGCTTGCTCTTGGCCAGGGCCCCGACGACCTTCTCCTTGACCTGGCCGCCCTTGAACAGGATCATGGTCGGGATGGCCATGATGCCGTAGGTCTGGGGGGTCTGGCCGTTCTCGTCGACGTTCATCTTGACCACCTTGAGCTTGCCTATGTGCGACTCGGCGATCTCGTCGACAACGGGGGCGATCATGTGGCAGGGGCCGCACCAGGGGGCCCAGAAATCCACGAGCACGGGAAGGTCGGACTTGAGGACCTCGGCGTCGAAGGTGGCGTCGGAACCGGCGATAATAGCGTCGGACATGTTCGTCTCCTGTGATTGTGGTTCGATAGCGGAAAGGCGTATTCCATCATAGCGGCGCGCCGCCGCCTTGTCAAACGGCCGCGCCGGTCACTCCGCCCAGCCGAGCTTCTCCTTGACCAGGTCGTAGTAATTGCGGCGGGGCGAGGTCACGAGATGGAGCTCGAACGGGGCCTTACGGATCTCGACCGTGTCGTCGCGGACGAGGGCGCCGCCCCGCTGGCCGTCGAGAGTCAGGTGGACTTCCTCCCCTCCCGTCAGGAGCCGGACGCCGACCGTCGATGTCGACGGCACGGCCAGAGGCCGGAAGGAAAGCGTGTGCGGACAAATGGGCGTCAGGACGATGGCCGGGACGAGGGGGTGGAGGATCGGCCCGCCGGCCGAGAGCGAATAGGCGGTCGAGCCGGTCGGCGTCGAGATGATGAGGCCGTCGGCCTTGAGCGTCGCCACCTCCTTACCGTCGATGCCGATGGCCAGCTCGATCATCCGGGCCACCGCGCCCTTGGTGACGACGACGTCGTTCAAGCAGAAGGACGCTGCGCCCCGGGTCTTGGCTTCGAGGAGCCAGCGTGGGCTGATGAGGCTCGCGTCCCCCGCGAGGAAGCGGTCGAGCGTGAGCGTCGCTTCGCGGACCGGGATCTCGGTCAAGAAGCCCAACCGGCCCAGGTTGACGCCCATGACGGGCACGCCCGCCTGGGCCGCGTGGTGGGCGACGCTGAGAAGGGTGCCGTCGCCGCCGAGGACAACGACGAGGTCCGAGGCGGCCGCGACATCCGCACGCTGCAATCCGCCGGGCCGTCCGAGCTTGCGGGCGGCGACGTCCTCGAGGACGCAGGCGATGCCCCGGCCCTCGAAATACCCGACAAGGTCCTTCAGAATGCTCTCCACGGACGGCGCGTGGGGCTTGATGACGAGGCCGGCTTTACGAACGTTATTCATGGCTGACCGCCTCCTTGATCCAAGCTGGGAAGGAGTCCGCGTTGAGGTCCGGGCTCCCCCCGATCCACCAAACGAAGAATTCGACGTTCCCTTTCTGGCCGCGCGTCGAACACCGGATGAGCCCGGCCGGGCCGAATCCGAGCTCCCGGGCCCCGCCCAGGACCCGGGTCAGGACCTCGGCGTGGACCGCCGCGTTCCGGACGACACCTTTCTTGCCGACGTCCTTCGGCCCGGCCTCGAACTGCGGCTTGATGAGGGAAACGATGGTCCACGCGCCGGGGATGGCCTTGAGAGCAGGCAGGATCTTGAGGACGGAGATGAACGAAACGTCCATGGTGACGATGTCCGGGGGGCCGGGCAGATCTTCCGGCACGAGGCCGCGGGCGTTCTTTTCGATGGCCACCACCCGCGGGTCCCGGCCGAGCCCCCAATCGAGCTGTTTGGTGTCCACGTCCACGGCGTAAACCCTTACCGCTCCGCGTTTTAGCAGGCAATCGACGAATCCTCCGGTCGACGCGCCGATGTCGAGCGCGACCAGTCCTCGGACGTCGATGCCGAAACGGTCGAGGGCCTCTTCGAGCTTGAGCCCGCCGCGGCTGACGAAGGGGAGAGGGCTCGCGACCTCGAGCGCGGCCTCCTCGTCGACGAGCTGGCCGGGCTTGAGGATGGGACGGCCCGCGCTCGTTACGAGCCCGGCCATGATCAAGGCCTGGGCCTTTTCGCGGCTCGGCGCGAGGGCCCGCCCGACGAGCAGTTTATCCGCGCGTTCTTTCATCACCGCCGCAGGAGAGGGGCGTCTGGTAAAAGTCCTTGATCTGACGGACAAGGCCGGGAACATCGAGGCCGACCATGGTCCGGATCTCATCGGACTTGCCCAGGGGATAGGCGCCGATGGGAAGCCCGAGCGACTTGAAGCGGATGCCGAAGCGCTCTTCCTTGTCGAGAAGCTCGCGCACGGCGCTCCCGGCGCCGCCGTCGACGATGCCCTCCTCGAGCGTGATCACCGTGCCCCCCGGTTGGGCGAACCGCAGGATCATATCCCGGTCGAGGGGCTTGGCGAAGCGGGCGTTGACCACGGCCAGGGAGATGTCGTCCTTCTCAAGTTCCCGGGCGGCTTCGAGCGCCGGGGCGACCATGTTGCCGAAGGCAAAGAGGAGGTCACGGCCGTCCTTGACGAGCTCGCTCCGGCCGGGCGGGAGGACTTGGAGCGTCTCGTCCATGGGGACGCCCAGGCCCTTGGCCTTGGGGAAGCGCACCGAGACCGGGTGGCCGTAGGCGAGCGCCGACCAGAGCATGTGCTGGAGCTCGTTCTCGTCCTTGGGGGCCATGACGATCATGTTGGGCATGTGCCGGAGATAGGCGATGTCGTTTACTCCCTGGTGGGTGGGGCCGTCGTCGGGGACGATGCCGGCCCGGTCGAGGACGAAGACGACGGGGAGGTCCATCAGGCAGACGTCGTGATAGACTTGGTCGTAGGCCCTCTGAAGGAAGGTCGAGTAGATGGCCACGACCGGTTTGAAGCCCGATACGGCCAGGCCCGAGGCGAAGGTCACGGCGTGCTGTTCGGCGATGCCGACGTCGAAAAAGCGCCCGGGGAGCTTCTCGGAGAACTCCTTGAGGCCGGTGCCCTCGCCCATGGCCGCGGTGATGGCCAGCACCTTCTCGTCCTTCTTCGCGATCTTGATCATCGCGGCCCCGAAAACGCTGGAGAACGAGGGGCCCCATTCGCGCTTCAACGGTTCGCCCGTCGAGACCTGGAACGGTCCGGCGCCGTGGAATTTCTCCGGGTGCGTCCGGGCCGGCTCGTAACCTTTGCCCTTCTGCGTCACGCACTGAATGAGGATCGGCCCGTCGTACGTCTTGGCCGTCTCGAAGGCCTCGACGAGCGACTGGATGTTGTGGCCGTGCACCGGGCCGATGTAGCGGATGCCGAGCTCTTTGAAGACGAGCCCGGGGAAGAGCGTTTTCTTGACCAGCTCCTCCAGGGCGCGGCCGGCCTTGATCACCGGCCAGCCGAGCTGGGGCACCCTCTTGAGGAGGGACTTGGCCTGGTCCTTTATCTGGATATATCGTTGACCGGAAACGAGATAGGAGAAGTACTTCGACCAGGCCCCGACGTTGATCGAGATGGACATCTCGTTGAAGTTGAGGACGATGATCAGGCGCTCGCGGAGGTGGCCGATCTGGTTGAGCGCTTCGAGGGCGACGCCGCCCGTCAGGCTGCCGTCGCCGACGACGGCGATGACGTGGTGTTTCTCCCCGGCCTTGTCCCGGGCGACGGCCATGCCCAGGGCGGCCGAGAGGGCCGTCGACGCATGGCCGGTGTTGAAGGCGTCGTGCTCGCTCTCCTCGCGGCAGGGAAAACCGAGGATGCCGCCGCAGCGCCGCAGGCCGCCGAAGCGGTCCTTCCGGCCGGTCAGGATCTTGTGCGTGTAACACTGGTGGCCGACGTCCCAGACGATCTTGTCGCGGGGGGAATCGAAGACCTTATGGAGGGCCAGGGTCAGCTCGACGACACCGAGGTTCGATCCGAGATGGCCGCCGTTCTTCGCCACCGTCTCCAGGATGAGGGCCCGTATCTCCATGGCCAGGATCGAGAGCTCCTCCTCGGTCAGCTTCCGGAGGTCAGCCGGCTCGCGGATGGAGTCGAGGATCCTAGCCATGTTCGTTCTGCTCGGATCAGGCGGCGCCGCCGCCCTCTTCCGTCCCGTCGTCCTCGGCCTCGAAGTCCTCGGCCTTCAGATTCCCCTTCTCGTCTTTGAGCAGGATCTCGACCTTGCGCTCGGCCTTGTCCAGCTCGCCACGGAGGAAACGGGACATCTTGATCCCTTTCTCGAACAGCGCCAGCGATTCGTTGAGGGAGATCCCGCCCTTCTCGAGTTTGGCCACGATCTGCTCGAGCTCGGCCAGGGCCTTTTCGAACGTCAGGTTGGTCATGAGCCCTCCTTGAGGAATCGGGATTCGAGGAGCTTTTTCCGGTCGACGGACTCCACCCGGGCGCTGAACTCGCCCTTGAAGAACGAGACCGCGACGGTCTCGCCCGCGGCGATGTCCTCGATCCGGTTGGCCAGGCGCAGGCCGCCTTCTTTCCAGACGAGCGTGTAGCCTTTTTTGAGAACCCCGAGCGGGCTCAAGGCGTTGAGCGCGGCCGCGAGGCGCTCCCAGGCCGCCCGGTGCTCACCGACCGTCCGGACGAGGACGTTCCCGAGCTTTTCAGCGGCGAGCAGGGCCGCGCCCTTGTGCTCGGCGATGGCCTGGCGCTCGGCGCGGAGGACGTTTTTCCCCCGCGTTTCGAGATCGTCCACCCGCCGGCCGAGATTGGCCAGCCTGACCTGGAAATTCTGGAAGATGCGGCGCTGGGCGAGGTTGGTCACATCGCTCCGTTTGTCCTGGATCGCGTAGCGCAGGAGCTCACCGAGTCGATGGGCGTACTGCGTGATCTTTTCGACGAACTGTTCCTCCGTCGCTATGACCATCTCCGCGGCCGCCGACGGGGTCGAGGCCCGGACGTCGGCGACGAAGTCGGCGATGGTCACGTCGACCTCATGGCCGACGGCGGAGATGACGGGGACGGGCGAGCGGGCGATGGCCCGGGCCACGGGCTCCTCGTTGAAGGCCCAGAGGTCCTCGATCGAGCCGCCGCCGCGTCCGACGATGAGGACGTCGATCCCCGGCCACGCCCCGAGCGCATCGATGCCCTCGACGATCTCGCCGGCCGCGCCCTCGCCCTGGACCCGGGCCGGGTAGATGACGACGTGGAGCTTGGCATAGCGGCGTTCGAGGACCCTGAGAATGTCGCGGATGGCCGCGCCCGTGGGCGAGGTGACGACCCCGATCGTCCGGGGCCGAAGGGGAAGCTTCCTCTTGCGCTTCTCGTCGAACAAGCCCTCGGCCTTGAGTCTTTCCTTGAGCTGTTCGAAGGCGAGCTGCAAGGCGCCCTTGCCCTTGGGCTCGGCGAGGTCGACGTAGAGCTGATAGTCGCCGCGGGGCTCGTAGACGCTGATCTTCCCCCGGCAGATGACCTTGAGGCCGTCCTTCAGGTCGAAGGCGACCTTTCGGACCGTGCTCTGCCACATGACGGCCTTGATGACGCTCTTCTCGTCCTTGAGGCTGAAGAAGACGTGCCCGGATGCGGCCTTTTTGTAGCCCGAAACCTCGCCCTCGACCCAGACCTGGGGGAAGGCGACCTCGAGGGCCGTCTTGACGATCTCGGTGACCTGCGAGACCGTGTAAACATGGTCCCGCTTCACCAGGCCTTCATTCTTCGTGGCCATCCTCCGCCAGAACCTCTCTCGTGATCGACAGGGCTTTCCCCGTATCGACGTCGACGGCGATGAAGACGCAGGACAGGAACAGGCCGTCGCGCGACGGTTCGAAGCGCTGCGGCCGCGAGGTCAGGAACCGCTTGAGCGCCTGCTCGCGGGCGATGCCGATCACGGCGTTGCGGCCGCCGGCCATGCCGGCGTCGGTGATGTAGGCCGTGCCCTTGGGCAGGATCCTTTCGTCCGAGGTCGGGACGTGGGTGTGGGTCCCGATGACGGCCGAGACCCGGCCGTCGAGGTACCAGCCGATGGCCTGCTTCTCCGAGGTCGCCTCGGCGTGGAAATCGACGAGGATGATGGGGGTCACGGCAGCCAGGGCGGCGACCTCCTCGTCGGCCCGCTTGAACGGGCAGTCCAGGGGCTCCATGAACACCCGCCCCTGGAGGTTGAGAACGGCCGCCTTGATCCCGTCGGCCGTCTGGAACACGTACGAGTGGCGGCCGGGATTGACGGACGGATAGTTGGCCGGCCGGAGGAGCCGCGGCTCCTTTTCAAGGTAGGGCAGGGCCTCCTTCTTGTCCCAGATGTGGTTGCCCGACGTCAGGACGTCGACGTGCATGAAAAGGTCTTTCCCGATCTCCTCGGTGATGCCGCTGCCCCCGGCCGCGTTCTCGCCGTTGGCGACGATCATGGCCGGCGCGTATTTCTTGACGAGGCCCGGCAGGAACTTGTCCATGGCCCGCCGGCCCGTCCGGCCGACGATGTCGCCGAGGAAAAGGATGCCGAACTCAGCGGGCATACTCGACCGCTCTCATCTCTCGGATGACGGTGACCTTGATCTGGCCGGGGTAGTCGAGCTCGTTCTTGATCTTCGTCGCGACCTCCTTGGCCAGGAGGGCGGCCTTGTCGTCCGAGATCTTCAGGCTCTCGACGATGATACGGATCTCCCGGCCGGCCTGCAGGGCGAAGGCCTTGGAGACGCCTTCGAACGACGCGGCGATCTCCTCGAGCTTCTCCAGCCGCTGGATATAGGTCTCGAGGAGCTCGCGCCGGGCGCCGGGCCGGGCGGCCGAGAGCGTGTCGGCGGCCTGGACGAGGACGGCCTCGATCGAGGGGAAGTCGATGTCGCGGTGGTGCGAGGCGATGGCCTGGACGACCTTCTCCGACTCGCCGTACTTCTTGGCCAGCTCGACGCCGAGCTCGGTGTGCGTCCCTTCCGTGTCCCTGTCGACGGCCTTGCCGATGTCGTGGAGGAGGCCGGCCCGCAGGGCGACGTTCGTGTCGAGGCCGATCTCCCGGGCCATCATGGCCGCGAGCATGGCCACTTCCTTCGTGTGCTGGAGGACGTTCTGGCCGTAGCTCGTCCGGTACTTGAGCTTGCCCAGGAGCTTGATCAGCTCGGGATGGATGTCGCGGACCTTGAGCTCCAGGACGGCCGACTCGCCTTCCTGCTTGATCTTCTGCTCGAGGTCGTTCTTGACCGACTCGACGATGTCCTCGATGCGGGCCGGGTGAATGCGGCCGTCGGTGACGAGCTTCTGGATGGATAGGCGGGCGAGCTCCCGGCGGATGGGGTCGAAGCTCGACAGGATGACCGCCTCGGGCGTGTCGTCGACGATGATGTCGACGCCCGTGGCCATCTCCAGGGCCCGGATGTTCCGGCCCTCGCGGCCGATGATCCGCCCCTTCATGTCGTCCGAGGGCAGGTCGACGACAGAGACCGTGGTTTCGACGACGTGCTCGGCGGCCGAGCGCTGGATGGCGCTGGACATGATCTCCCGGGCCGACGAGGCGGCTTTCTCCCGGGCCTCTTCCTCGATCCGCCGGACGGTGGCGATGGCCTCGAGCTTGGCCTCTTCCTCGATCTTCTTGATCAGCATGGCCTTGGCCTCTTCCTGGGTCATGCCGGAGACCCGCTCGAGCTCCTCCATGCCCTTCTTGAGGGCCTCGGCGATCTTCGCTTCCTCGATCTCGAGGTCCTTTTCCTTCTGGGCCTGACGGCGTTCCTTCTGCGAAAAATCACGTTCTTTCCGCTCGATCGACTGGAACCTCCGCTCCAGGTTCTCCTCCTTGCTGAGAAGCCGGCGCTCGGTCTCGTTGATCTTGCGCTGTTTCTCCCGGTTATGGGCCTCGAACTCGTTCAGGCGGGCGAGGTCCTTCTCGCGGGCCTCGATGGCCGCTTCCCGCTTGATCTTCTCCCCCTCCTCCCGGGCTTTCCCGAGGATCGCCCGGGCTTCCTCCTCGGCTTCGGCGGCCCGGCGGCTGCCCTCCTTGCGCTTGAGCAGGAGAACGGCGACCGCCCCGAGGAGAATGACGATAACGGCGATGCCGGCGTAAGTGATCGCGTTCATGGGATAACCTCCTCATCTATTCGAATGAGGAGACGCGAGGGAAAGAACGGAGGCGTCAGTTGCCCGTGCCGGGGTCGGCCCGGCCGGCGAGCCGGCCGCGCGGGGCCGACCCGTCACAACGGGGATTTATCGGCGTTCGTTTATGTATTTTCATCTGCGAAGAGATGAACCTCCAAACTTTCGATCTCCGTCTCCATGTGGCCAAGGGCCTCGTTGAGTTGATCGAGCTTCTTCTGGCTCAGGAACAGCTCGTCCGCGATGTTCAGGGCCGCCAGGACGGCGATCTTGGTCGTGTCCGCGGACTTGGACTTCACAGCCACTTCGTGCATCTTCTGATCAACGAGCGAGGTCAAGTGGCCTATATATTTCTCATCCTCTTCTCCTTTGACTCGGATCTTGTAGCGTTGCCCGAAGATTTCGATCTCGAGGATCTTTTCGGTCATAAGCCCAGCTGATCGATCTGCCCGATGATGGCTTCGATCTTCCCCTTGAGGAGCTCCCTCTCGCCCTCGAACTTCTTCATCTCCTCGTCCATGCGGGCGATCTTGCGGGTGCCTTCCTCGAATTCCTTCTTTTCCGTCCGGAACTCCTTGAGCTGCTGCCTCAGCTTCTCGTTCTCGGTCGTTAGCTTGTGGATGTGATCGACGACCTGTCCGATCTTCCCTTCCAGTATTTTAATTCGCTCAAGTTCGGATGTCAATTTTCCCCTCCCTCAGTTGGATATTCAGCGCGGATCTCAGGTGGCCGATGATCTCCAGTTCGACGCGGTCCACTTCCTCGGCCACGAGCGTCCTCTGGGGATGCCGGAAGCGGAAACGGATGGTCAGGCTGACCTTGTCCGCGGGGACGGACGGGCCCGAGAACCGGTCGCGGAGCTCGAACCCTTCGAGCAGCGGCTGGTTCATCTTGCCCAGGACCCGGGCCACTTCCCCGTAGGCGACGGCCCGATCCAGGAGGAACGACAGGTCGCGGACGACCCCCGGGAGCTTCGGGACAGGCGCGTATTGGAACGGCCGCGGTGTCTTCTCGAACAGGGCCGAAAGGTCGACCTCGGCGGCGAAGACCGTCCGGTCGACCGACGAAACGGCGGCGAAGGACCGGCGCAGGGCGCCGAGCCGGCCGACCTCCTGGCCCTTGTAGAGAAGCGCCAGCGCCAGGCCCGGTTCGAAATAGGGGTGGTCCCTCCCCTCGAAGACGGCCGGCTCGAAGCGGAGCGCCTCTGCGAGGGCCTCGAGGGCTCCCTTGAGGACGTAGAAATCCGTCTCCGCGGCGGCCGCCGCCCAACCCGCCCCGGGCAGGAGCCCCGTCGAGAGCAGGCCGAGGTGGAGGTCCTCCCGGGGCTTATCGTCCTCCCAGTAATAGACGTTCCCCATCTCGAAGACGTGGACGCCTTCGAGCCCCCGGTTGAGGTTCCAGGCCGCGTTCTCGAGGAGGCCGGGGAGAAGCGTCGTGCGCAGGACCGAGGCCCGGTTCGAAATGGGGTTCTGGACGGCGACCGGAGCCCGGCCGCTCGCCGCCGCCGCCTCCCTCTCCGGGTCGGCGAAGCTCCAGTTGATGACCTCGTCGAGGCCCTGGCCGAGCAGGGTCTGGCGGATCCGGGCCAGCCAATCCCGTTTCCTGTTTATGCTCAGGTCGAACGAGTCGACCGGCGTGAATTCCGAGGGGATCCGGTCGTAGCCGTAGAAGCGGGCGACCTCTTCGACGAGGTCCGCTTCCCGCGAGACGTCCACCCGGAAGGTCGGGACCTCCACCCGCCAGGCGCCCCTGTGCGCGTCCTCGACGCGGAAGCCCAGCCGCCCCAGGACCTCGACGACGAAGCTCTCGGGGATTTCGACGCCGAGCAGTTCGGCGATCCGCCGCAGGCGGAGGCGAACCGATCGGGGTTTCGGCGGCTTGGGGTAGCGGTCGATGAGGCCCCTTGAGGCCCGGCCGCCCATCTGCGTCAGCAGGGACGCGGCCATCAGCGCGGCCTGCGGCGCGAACCCGATGTCCGCCCCCCGCTCGAAGCGGTAGGAGGCGTCGGTCGAGAGGCCGAGCTTCTTCCCCGTCTTGCGGATGGAGACCGGGTCGAAATTGGCGCTCTCGATAAAGACGTCCCGGGTCGCCTCGGTGATGCCGGACGCCCGGCCGCCGATGACGCCGGCCAGGGCCACCGGCCGGGACTCGTCGGCGATGACGAGCATGCCGGCCGTGAGCTCGAGCGTCCGTCCGTCGAGGTCGACGAGCGTCTCGCCCCTTTTCGCCTTGCGGACGACGATCCGGCCGCCGCCGATCCGGCCGAAATCGAAGGTGTGGATGGGCTGGGCCGTGGCGAAGAGGACGTAGTTCGAGACGTCGACAATGTTGTTGATCGGCCGCAGGCCCATGGCCTCGATCCGGCGCCTCAGCCAATCGGGCGACGGGCCGACCGGGACGCCCCGGACGACGAGGCCGCAGTAGCGAGGGCAGAGCGACTCGTTCGAGATCTGGACGTCGGCGA
>MEYF01000093.1 GCA_001775755.1 Candidatus Aminicenantes bacterium RBG_19FT_COMBO_65_30
CCGGGAGAGGATGAGGAGCGTCGCCGCGAATTCGAGCCCGGTGAAGATGTTGGCCGCAATCTTGATCGCCTTGCCCCGCGAGCCGGGGAGGAAGAGGACGACGAGCATTCCGGCCACCGGGAAGAAGGTGACGAACGTTAGGATCGGCATGCCGAAGATGTTCATGACGCGAGCTCCTCCATGGTCTTAAAACACCGTGACGACGAGCGTGATGACGAGGGCGGCGCCCAGGACGACGGCCAACGCATAGTTGTAGATGTAACCGGTCTGGAGCCGGCGCAGGAGCGACGAGGCGATGAGATGAACCCTCCCGACCCCGTTGACGGCATCGTCGACGACCCTCTCGTCGAAAAAAATGGCCAGGCGCGAGACGCGCCGCGCCAGTCCGGCCGCCCCGTCGACCAGACCGTCGATGATACGCCGATCGATCCAATCGGCGGTCCGGCCCGCCGCGAAAACACCGCCGACGAAGATCTTGTTGTAGGCCTCGTCGACATAATATTTCCGTGAGACGGTCCGGTAAAGCGTCTTGAATTTTTCCGAGAATCGCCGGGCCGGCTCCCCTCGCCGTTTCACGTAGACAGCGTAGGCGGCATAGATCGCCGCGACGGCCACGCCGACAGAGACCATCATAAGCAGGATCTCCGTGCCGGCCGGAAGATGCGTCTCGTGGACTCCGACGCTCGTCTTCAGGAACCGGGCGAACCAGGCGCCGCCGCCGAGGACACGGGGCAAGCCGACATATCCGCCGAAGATCGCGAGGACGGCCAGGACTTGGAGCGGGACGAGCATCACCGGCGGGGATTCATGGAGGTGATGCCCGGACTCCGGCGTGAACCGCTCCTCGCCGTGGAAGGTCAGGAAGATCAGCCGGAACATGTAAAAAGCGGTCAGGGCCGCCCCGGCCAGGCCGAGGGCCCAGACGAGATAGTTCCCCGAAGCGAAGGCCGAGGCCAGGATCTCGTCCTTGGAGAAGAACCCGGAGAGCCCCGGGACACCCGAGATGGCCAGCGCCCCGACGAGGAAGACTCGGTAGGTCCGGGGGACGTGTTTCTTCAGGCCGCCCATCTTCCTCATGTCCTGTTCGCCGGACAGGGCGTGGATGACGCTCCCGGCGGCGAGGAAGAGGAGGCTCTTGAAAAAGGCGTGGGTCACCAGGTGGAACATCCCGGCGGCGTAAGCCCCCACGCCGAGCCCCATGAACATGGTGCCGATCTGGGAGATCGTCGAATAGGCCAGGACGCGCTTGATGTCGGTCTGGACGAGGCCCATGGTCGCCGCGTAGACGGCGGTGAAGGCGCCGGTCAGGGCGACCACGGTCAGGGCCGTCCCCGAGAAAGAGAACAAGGCGTGGAATCGGGCGACCATGTAGACGCCGGCCGTCACCATCGTCGCGGCGTGGATGAGGGCCGAGACGGGCGTCGGGCCCTCCATGGCGTCCGGAAGCCAGGTGTAGAGGGGGATCTGGGCCGACTTGCCCGTGGCCCCGAGGAAAAGAAGCAGGGCCGCGGCGGTGGCCGTTCCCTTGGCCAGCATCCCGCCCTCGACGGCGGCCGTGATCCCGGCAATATCAACCGTCCCCAGAGCGTAGATGAGAATTCCGGTGCCGAGAAGGAAGCCGAAGTCCCCGACCCGGTTGGTGATGAAGGCCTTTTTCCCGGCAGCGGCGGCGGCATCCTTGGTGAACCAGAAGCCGATGAGCAGGTAGGAGCACAGCCCCACGCCTTCCCAGCCGATGAACATGACGCCCAGGTTGGCGCCAAGCACCAAGATGAGCATGGCGAAGGTGAAGAGGTTGAGATAGGCGAAAAACCGCGCGTAGCTGCGGTCGTGGGCCATGTAGCCGACGGAGTAGATATGGATGAGGAGGCCTACTCCGGTCACGACGAGGGTCATCACCGCGGCCAACGAGTCGTAGCGGAAGGCGAGGTCGAGGGAGAGAGAAACGGCTCTCCCTCCCGCCGTCCGGACGAGGCTCGCCGGGACCCAGGTAAAGAGCGTCTTGACGAGGACGGGCTCGGCCGAACGGAGGAGGCCGGCGAAGGCGGCCACGGCGGCGGCGAAGCTCAACCCGGCCGCCCCGACCGCCGTCACCCCGACCGCCCGCCGGGAGAAGAAGCGGATGCCGACGAGCCCGTTGACGGCCGCGCCGAGGAGGGGGAAGAGCGGGATGAGGAGGAACATCGACTATCCTTTGAGGTCGTTGAGCGCGTCGGTGTCGTAGCTTTTTTTATGCCGGAAGTAGGAGAGGACCAGGGCGAAGCCCACCGCCGCCTCCGACACGGCCATGATGATGACGAAGAGAGCGAAGATCGAGCCCCGCGGCGAATTCAAGTGCCGCCCCAGTCCGGCGAGGATGATGTTCACGCCGTTGAGGAGGAGCTCGAGGGACATGAGCATGATGACCAGGTTCTTGCGGACGAGGACGCCGGCCAGGCCGATCGTGAAGACGATCAAGCCTAATCCGAGGACGGCTTCAATCGGGATCATCGATGTGCTTCCTTCGGGCGACGACGATGGCCCCGACGAGGACGGCCAGCAAGAGGACCGAGGCGGCCTCGAACGGGAGGAGATACGAGGAGAGGAACATCTCGGCCATCTCCTTGAATCCCGCCCCGTCTTCGCGGGGCGGGGCGGCGGGGAAGCCGGTCCGCAGGACGAGCGTGACGACCTCGGCGCACAAGAGCACGGGCACGCCGACAAGGAAGATCTTCGGGATGAGTCTCCGTTGTTCGGGGACGATCTCTTTGAGGTTGACGATGATGATAACGAAGATGTAGAGGACGACGATCCCCCCGCCGTAAACGAGGATCTGGATCGCGCCCAGATATTCGGCCTGCAGGGTGAAGAACACGCCGGCCGTGGCGAGGACGGTGAAGGCCAGGTAGAGGACGCTGTGCATGGCATTCTTCTGGACGACGACGAGGACGGCCGAAACGACGGCCAGGACGCCGAACAGACTGAAAACGGCGAGCGTGATCATCCGCCCCTCCGGCAGCCGGCACAGAGGTGTTTCTGGAGATCCTCCCCGGCGAGATACATGTCGGGCAGGTCGAAAAGTAGCCCGGCCCTGTCGAGACCCGTCAGGCGGAACTCCCGCGAGAAGCGGATGGCGTTCGTCGGGCAGACCTCGACGCAGAAACCGCAGAAGCTGCAGCGTTCGAGCGTCCAGTCGAACTTGACCGGCCGCATGACCTTGGCCCCTTCCCCTTTCTTCCCCTCGATGTCGAAGCAGTTCGTTCCGCAGGCCCTCTGACAGGCCTTGCAGGCAATGCAGAGCGGTTCTCCCCGCTCGTCCCGGTGGAGCCTGAGGATCCCCCGGAAGCGCGGCGCCGGCTCCTTGATTTGCTCGGGGTACTGGACGGTCACCTTTGGGCTGAAGTAAATCCGGAGGGTCACCCAGAGACCCTGCAGGATGTCGACTAGGAAAAACGATTTGAGGAAACGCCCGAGCCGGTTCATCGGAGATACCCCAGCAGGGCCACGGCTAGGAAATTGACGAGCGAAAGCGGGATGAGCCACTTCCAGACGAGCCGGATGAGCGAGTCGAAACGGTAGCGCGGGAAGGTCGCCCGGATCCAGACGTAAAGGTAAAGGAAGAACATGATCTTGATCAGATACCAGATGAACCCGGGCACGACATGGACGAACGAGAGGGCCTTGACGCTGGGGAAGGGCGGGAGCCAGCCGCCGAAAAAGAGGATGACGACGAGCGACGACACCAGGACCATGTGGGCGTATTCGGCCATGTAGAAGTAGGCGAATTTCATGCCCGAATACTCCGTGTGGTAGCCGGCGACGAGCTCCGACTCGGCCTCGGGCAGGTCGAACGGGGCGCGGTTCGTCTCGGCCACGGCCGAGATCCAGAAGACGACGAACGACACGGGCATCAGGAAGCCGTGCCAGACGCCCGACGACTCCTGGCGGCGGACGATCTCGACGAGGTCCATGGACCGGGCGACGAAGGCGACCGTGAGCACGGTCAGGCCGATCGGGATCTCGTAGCTCAGGACCTGGACGACCGAACGGAGGGCCCCCATGAGCGGGTACTTGGAATTCGAAGCCCAGCCGCCGAAGATGACGCCGAAGACCGAGATGGACGACAGGCCGAGGACGATGAGAAGTCCGACCGGGCTCTCGGCGATCCACAGCGTCAGCGTGTAGGTCCCGATGCGGATGGGCTCGCCGAGCGGGACGAAGCAGAACGCGAGCAGGGATGAGAACATGACCAGGACGGGCGAGATGTTGAAGAGGAGCTTGTCCGCCCGCCGCTGCATGATGTCTTCCTTGAAGAAGAGCTTGACGGCGTCGGCGACCGGCTGGAGGACGCCTTGGAAGCCGACGCGGTTCGGCCCCAGCCGGCCCTGCATCAGGGCCACGACGCGCCGCTCGAGCCAGATCATGACGACGACCATGACCATGGGGTAGAGGATGACGGCGGCGATCTTGCCCAGCGGGATGAGGAATTCCGCGACGAACGGCGTCACTTGTCGATCTCCCCGAGGACGATGTCGAGCGAGCCGAGGATGCCGACGACGTCCGAAAAGAGATGGCCAATGCACATGCGCTCGAGCGACTGGAGGTTGATGAACGAGGGCGATTTCATCTTGACCCGTTCCGGCTTGTCCGTACCGTTGGACTTGACGTAAAAGCCGAGGACGCCCTTGGGGGCCTCGATCGTGTGAAAAACCTCACCCGGCGGGACCTTGAGCACCCGCGGCACCTTGGCCGAGAATTCGCCGGACGGAAGCCCGTCCAGGGCCTGTCCGACGATCCGGATGCTCTGGCAGATCTCCTCGAGACGGACGATGTAGCGGTCGTAGACGTCGCTGTTCTGGCCCAAGGGCACGTCGAAAGCGAAGTCGCCGTAGGAGGAGTAGGGGATGTCCTTGCGCATGTCCCACTCCACGCCGGAGGCGCGGAGCGCGGGGCCGGTCAGTCCGTAACCGACGGCGTCGCCGGCCGTGATCAGGCCGACGCCGACTGTCCGCTCCTTCCAGATCCTGTTCTCGTCGAGCAAGGTCCGGATGTCCTGGAGACGCTTGGGGATGGCCTTCAGGACGGCGCGGATGCGCGAGACGAGCGCGGCGTCCAGGTCGTGGACGACGCCGCCGATGCGGATGCCGTGCACGGTCAGCCGGGCCCCGCAGTATTCTTCGAAGATGTCCAGGACGTCCTCCCGGGCCTCGAAGCCGTAAAGGAGGACGGTCATGGCCCCGATGTCGTTGGCCATGAACCCGGCCCAGGCCAGGTGGGAGGCCAGGCGCTGGAGCTCGGCCAGGACGACGCGGATGTACTGGGCGCGCTTGGGGACCTCGATCCCGGCCAGCTTTTCCACGGCCAGGACGTAGCCGAGGTTGTTCGAGAGCGACGCGAGGTAGTCCAGGCGGTCGGTCAGCGGCACGATCTGTTTGTAAGTCAGGTTTTCCCAGAGCTTCTCCATCCCCCGATGGAGGTAGCCGAGGACGGGTTCGACGCGGAGGACGACCTCGTTGTCCACGGAGAGCTTCAGCCGGAGCACCCCGTGCGTGCTGGGGTGCTGGGGCCCCATGTTGAGGTCGATCTCTTTAAACGCCACCGTCCCTCCCCGCGAGCGGGAAATCCTTGCGCAGCGGGTGCCCCTCGAAATCGTCGGGCATGTAGATCCGCCTCAGGCCGGGGTGGCCCTCGAACCGGACGCCGAACATGTCGAAGGCCTCGCGCTCGGCCCAGTCGGCGGAGGGGTAGACGGAGACGGCCGATGTGAGGCTCTCGTCTTCCCCGACGTCGGCGGCGAGCCGGACGCGGACGGCGCCGGGGAACCTGGCGAGCTGGTAAAGGACGGTGAAGCGCGGCCCACCCTCCCCCGCCGCGTGGAGATTGTCCAGGACGACGATGTCTTCGAGGGCGTTGAAACCCAGCTCGTCCTTGAGGAAACGGAGGGCGGCCGCGAGATCGTCCTTCCTGAAGCGGACGGCGAGCTCCCTTTTTTCGACGACGCTCGACAGCACGGCGTCGGCGAACCGGCCGGCCAGGGCCTCGGAAGTCAGGCGGAACTCGGGTCGGTCATCAGTTGTGTCGGGCATCGGGGTCGAGGATCTCCTTGGTCGGATGGCTGAGCGCGATTTTTTTCTGAAGGATCATCAGCCCGTGGATCAACCCCTGCGGCGTCGGCGGGCAGCCGGCGACGTAGACGTCGACCGGGATGACCTTGTCGACGCCCTGGAGGACCGAATAGGTCGGAAAGGGGCCGCCGCCGATGGCGCAATTGCCCATGGCCAGGGCCCATTTCGGGTCGGGCATCTGATCCCAGAGGCGGCGGATGACGGGGGCCATCTTATTGGTCACCGTTCCGGCGACGATGAACAGATCGGCCTGGCGCGGCGAGGCCCGGAAAAGCTCCATGCCGAACCGGGCGATGTCGTACCGGGCGGCGGCCGTGGCGATCATCTCGATGGCGCAGCAGGCCAGCCCCGAGCCGAACGGCCAGAGGGAATTCTTCTGGGCCCAGGTGATGAACTTGTCGGCCTTGACGAGAAGGAAGGGGGATTTTTCGATAGCCTCACTCATCGCCCCTCCGAAACTCCAGGGCGCCGGCCCGCCAGGCATAGACGTAGCCGAAGAGGAGGATAGCCAGAAAAACGACGACCTCGATAAGGCCGAAGATGCCGAGCTTGTCGTGAACCACGGCCCAGGGGAAGAGGAAGAACGTCTCGACCTCGAAGACGATGAAGACGAGGGTCAGGAGGTAGAAACGGATCGAGGTGGACTCGCGGGCCGTGGGGGTGGCCGGCTCGACGCCGCATTCGTACGCCTCGCACTTGTCGCCGACGGGGCGGCGGCGGTAGCGGATGAGGGCGATGAAGCCGAGGAGCCCGACCGAGAAGGCGATCGAGATGACAAAAAAGAGAAAGAAATACCAGTAATTCTTCATGTCCGACGGCCGCGGGGCGCTCCTATATATGACATATGCCACATCTCGATGGACAGGAGCAATATTCTAGCCGAGGCGCCCGTTCTTTTCAATAGAATTCCTATCATATCAATAGGATTTCCAGCCGTCTTCCGGCGGCCTGCCCGACCGGCCCGAAGATTGACAGGACACCTCCGGCCTAGCTATAAAAGAGGCTCCCGGCCTTCCGGGGCGGAGAGGAAGAACGATGTTCATCAAGATCATCGTCATCGGCGCCTACGCGGTGATGACGCTCGTCATCGGTTACCTCGGGCTGAAAAGGGCCCGGACGTTCACCGACTATTTTCTGGGGGGGCGCTCCG
>MEYF01000094.1 GCA_001775755.1 Candidatus Aminicenantes bacterium RBG_19FT_COMBO_65_30
AATCGTTCAGCTCAAGGTCGGAAATCATGGGACACGTACCGATTTCAGAAAATCGTTACATGTCCCCGATTTCCGGTCCGTTGCGTCTCCCCTATCGGTCTGGTATAGTTCCCCTGTGCCGACGCCCGAGAGGATCGAAAAGGTCAGCCGCGTCCTGTCCCACCGCCAATCCGACCTGCGTGTCGTGCTCGAGGGCGTAACCATCGCCCACAACGCCAGCGCCGTCATCCGGACCTGCGACGCGGCCGGCATTCTCCATCTCGATCTCATCTCGCCCAACCCGGATCTCGTCCGCTTCAACGAAGCCATTTCCACCCGGGCCGACAAGTGGCTCGAGATCGGCGTGCATCCGACCCCGGCCGCGTGCCTCGGATCCTTGAAAAAAGCGGGCTTCGAGATCGTCGCCACGCATCTCCAAAAAGACGCGGTCCCCTACACGGACGTCGATTTCGCCAGGCCGGTCGCCCTCGTCTTCGGCAGCGAGTCCGAGGGGATATCGGCAGACGCCCTGGCCTTCGCCGACAAGATCGTCCGCATCCCCATGCTGGGCATGGTTCAGAGCCTCAACCTGTCGGTCTCGGTCGCGGTCATCCTCTACGAAGCCCTGAGACAGAGGGCGGCGAAAGGCTATTTGGAAAAAGCCCGGCTTCCGGCCGAGGAATTCGAGCGGCTAAAGAAGACGTGGCTGGGGCAGGGCGAAGAGCCATAACAGGCCCATCGGAAAAGAGCTAACAGCCCCCCAAAGAAAGGGACACGTGCCGGAGGTACATGTCCCCGGATGCACGCGGGCGTCCCTCAGGTTTAAAAAAGGGGGGCCGCCCCCGAGGGACGGCCCCTATCGACAGGAGCAGGTCTCTTAGATCCTTCTCAAAAAGCCTTTCAGGTTGAGCCTCTTCAGGCTCTGCCGCAGCTCCGGGAGCTTGTCGGAATTCCACTTTTTGAGCTCGTTCTGGAAGGCGTCGGTGTAGCCCTGCCAGGATTCGAGGAATTCCTGAAAGCCGCCGGATTCGAACAGTCCGCCGCTCTCCTCCTCGGCGACCTCGACGTCGAGCGTCATGGTTTTCTTGTCCCTCAGGATCTCGAGCTTGACCTTGGTCCCTTTGGCCTTGGCCTGGACGAGGTCGATGAGGTCGTTCACCGTCTCGACGCGCTTGCCGTCCACGCGGACGATGACGTCGCCGACCTGGAGCTTGGCCTTCTCCGCGGGGCCGCCCTCGGTCAGCTTGGAGACGATCAGGGCCGCCCCCTCCTTGACCCCGAAATGCTCGGCCAGCTCCCGGTTGAGCTCACCGCAGTAAACGCCGATGAACTTCCTCGTCTCGAAAGACCACGCCGGCGGTCTCGGAGCGAGCAGCCGCGGAGCGTCCTGCTTCGGGGCCTTCTCCGGAGAGAGTGGCCGCGGCGCGGTCATCGGAGCCGGCGTGTCCGGTCCGAAGAGCCCAGGGAAACGAATCTCCATCTCCCTCCGGGCCTCGTTCTCCTGGTATTCGCCAAGCTTGACCTTGACGTCCATGGGTTTGCCGTCCCGCTCCACCTTGAGCGTGATATCCTGCCCCGGCTTTCTCTTCCGGATCTCGGCGGCCAGGACGTCGGGTCCGGTGACATCCCTGTCGCCGACCTTGAGGACGATGTCGCCCTCCCGGAGCTTGGCCAGCTCGGCCGGGCTTTCCGGGTCGATGGAGCCGATCTCGGTCCGGCCGCTCTCGTTCTGGCCGATGCCCACGCCCAGCCAGCCGCGCTCGACCTTGCCCTTCTCCTTGATCTGGGCGCTGACGTCCTTGACGATATCCACGGGAACGGCCAGGGCCATGCCCGAGGAGGGGGCTTCGGCGCGGCTGCTGAAGACGTAGCCGGAGCCCGACTGTTCCTTGTCCCGGAACTGGAAGACGACGGGTTTCTCCTCCATGTAGATGCCGCGGAGGAGCCCCACCATCCGCCCGTTGGCGTCGACGACGGGGCCGCCGCTCGACCCGGGCGTCACCCAGACGTTGAGCCGGAGCTTGTCCTCGGCGACGGAGCTGACGATGCCTTGGGTCACGGCCGCGGTCTGTTCGGGGGAAACGCCCACGACGCAGACCCAGGAGCCCGGGGCCAGGTCGGACGCCCGCCCGAGGCTCAGCGCCGGCAGGCCGGCGTCCTTGGCTTTAAGCAAGGCCAGCTGGGTCTCCGTGTCGAAGCCCAGGAACTCGGCCTCTATCTTCTTCCCTTCCGACGTCGTGACGGTGATCTTTTCCTCGCGCGGGGAGACGAGGGCCGTGGTGACGATGTAGCCGCCCTTCTCGATGACGACGCCCGTGGCCACGCGGCGCGTATGATTCTGCACCTCGACCCGGACGACGGAAGGATAGACCTTTTTGGCGACATCCGTGATGTCGGGCTCGATACCCTTCGCCCCGGCCGCTTCAGCCCCGAACGAGGGGGCCAGGACGGCCAGGGAGGCCATGATCACGAGAGCCGGTTTGATCATCCTGTTCATGGCTTGGCAACCTCCTAATAAATGATTTCCGAAGATACGGAATCGGAAACCTGCTCCAGTATATAAACCGTCTTGGGTTGAAATTGAGCGTTGCGGAATTCGGACGCGTAGTCCATTGTTTCGTAGACGGGGACGAAGCGCGATCGGGACGCGTCCGGGCCCCTCTCGGCCGAAAGGGCGTCCCTCTCGGCGTAGGTCAGGACGGTGTCTTTCTCGAAGAGGGACGGGTTCAGAAGGAGAAAGCCGACGAGGACGAGGGCGGCCGAGCCGGCGAACGCGTAGCGATAGCCCGCCCGGCGGACTCGCGCCCGCTCCTTTCGGGCGGCCGGAAGCTTGGCCCACACGCCCTGTTCGAAGCCCGCGGGGGCCGTGACCCTGGTCATTTTGACGAGAAGCTCATGCCCTTCCATGTTCACTCACCTCTTTTTCGGCCGCGAACGATTCGCCGTCCCTGGCCTTTTCCAGCTTTATCCGGAGCTGTTCCCGGCCGCGGCTGATCCGGGCCTTGACCGTCCCGACCGGCCGCTTGATGATCCGGGCGATCTCCTCCTGGGAGAAGCCCTCCATGTCCTTGAGGACGACCGGGACTCGGTAGCGGGGGTGGAGCGCGTCCAGGGCCTCGCGGAGGTTCCGGACGAGGCCGGGATCGGCCGGGTCCTCGTAGTACGTGCCGCTCGAGAAATTGTTGGGGATGTCCTCGAGCGAAACCGTGGCCATCTTCCTCGACCTGCGGCATTCGGTCTTGGCCAGGTTCGAGGCGATGGTGTAGATCCATGAGGACAGCGGGGCGATCGGCCGGTACTTGCCGGCCTTGAAATAGACCCTGATGAAGGTTTCCTGGGCCAGCTCAACGGCTTTCTGATAATCGCCCGAAAACTGATAGAGATAGTTCACGATCTTGTCCTTATAGAGACCCATGATCTGGCCGAACGCTCCCTCATCTCCGTCCTGGACGCGGCGGATCAGCTCTTGTTCGTCCATACTCAAGTTCTAAAACCTCGATTTCCCCAGGAAAGTTACATTCTTACCGCTATTATTATAGGCCGTTTTGTTAGAAAATGGGCCGGGAATGGAACTTTCCTCCATCCGACTCCGTCAACCAGGGTGAATTGAGTGGATTTGGACGCAGTCATCCGAGAGTGCCTGGGAGGCAGCCAGAGTGCTTGGGAAACCCTCGTGAACGCGTTCGCCAGGAGGATTTTTAACATGGCCTATCAGTTCTGCGGGAGCCGCGAGGAAGCCGAGGACAGGACCCAGGAGGTCTTCCTCAAGCTTCACGGCGCCCTGCCGAAATACGACTTCGGCAAGAACTTCACGGCCTGGCTCCTGACCCTGGTCAAGAACCACCTCATCGACGAGTACCGCCGGACCAAGTGGGAAAAGACGCAGCGGGACAACTTCGACGAACGCGTCCTGGCCCAGGCCGGCCACAGCGGACCGGAAGAGAGCCTCGTCGCCAAGGAAACCAAGGCCCTCGTCTGGGAGGGGCTCAATCGCCTGTCGGCGGAGATGCGGATGGTCATCATCCTGAGGGACCTGCAGGGCAAGAGCTACGAAGAGGCCGCCGAGATCCTCGACCTGCCCCTGGGCACGGTCAAATCGCGCGTCAACCGGGCGCGCCTCCAGCTGGCCCGGGTCCTGAAGGAATACCAGGGAGGCATCTCATGACCTGCCAACGGATCGAAGAGCTTCTGTCCGCCTATCTCGAAGGGGAGCTCGCCGCCGCGGAGAAAGCGGAGGTGGACGCCCACCTCGGCACCTGCCGCGAGTGCGCTTCGCTCGCCGGCCTGCTCCGGGAGACGATGGGGGCCACGGCCGCTTTTTCCGAGATCGAACCTTCGCCGGCCCTGCTTTCGAAACTCTACGCCATCCCGGCCGGGAAGCGTGAAAAGAAAAGCCTGTTCCGGCCGATCTTCGACTATCTGACGCGCCCCGCCCTCCAGCCCGTCTACGCCGCGCTCACCGGCCTGTTCATCGTCCTGTCCTTCGTCCTCTTCCATCCGGAGGGACGGGGCATCCGGAAACAGATCGACCTGAGGCTCCACCGGGGCATCGGAACGGTCGAAAAGCTCTACGCCGACGCCGGTGCGATCAAGGCTGAAGTCGGAGCGTTCACCGGCAACATGGTCAAGTCGTTCAACTCCCTGGGTTTGCTCAGGGGAGACGAGAAAAAACAATAAAAATGTCAACGGAGGCATAAGACATGGAAGAAAAAACCGTCGTTCCGCAGAGGCCGCAAAAATCACCGGGATTCGCGGGCGTCCTGGGGATATTCCCGTTCGGGGCCGGTGCCCTCTACAACGGCCAATACACCAAAGCCCTGCTCCACCTGATCATCTTCGCCGGGCTCGTCCACATGCAGGGCCGCGGCGGGGGACAGCCTTTCATCGGGCTGCTCTTGGCCGGATTCATCGTCTATCAATTCTTCGACAACATCCAATCGGCCAGAGCGATCAACGCGGGCTCCGCCGGTCAGTCTCCGGCCGCGGCCGTCGACCAGGGTCTGCCCGAGCTCGCGTCTTCCGGGTCGATCTTCTGGGGCCTCGTTCTCATCGTCCTGGGCGTCCTGCTCATCCTGGCCAATTTTGAGATCATCCTTTACGAAACCCTGTTCGACTTTTGGCCGGTCGCGGTCATCATCATCGGGCTCAAGCTCGTGATCGATTCCGTGGCCAGGTCCAAGAACGGCAAATAACGGAGGTCCAACATGGCAAAACAAAAAAGAGGCGACTCGCTCGTTTGGGGCATCATCCTCATCGTCGTCGGCGCGATATTCCTTCTCCAGCAGTTCGACGTCGACGTCTTCGACCAGGTCTGGCGTTTCTGGCCCGTCATCCTGATCGTCTGGGGCGCCAACAAGCTCTACCTCGGACTCAAGGAGAGGAACGAGCGCGCCGAGACGCCGGGCCCGGACAAAGGCCATGAGATTTAGGGAAGTTTTCCTCGTCATTGTCCTGATCCTCGCCGGTTTGGTCGTCTATCAGGTTCAGACGGGGCACTGGAACTTTGATTGGGACTGGGGCTGGGGCGAGGATTTCGGCGGCTTCGGAAGAGAGTACGCCGCCGAAGAGACGCGGACGATCGAGGCTCCCCTTCCCCCCGTCATCGAGGTCGCCAACGGCCATGGCTGGGTGGAAGTGCGCGGCGCAGACCAGGCGAACGTCCAGCTGACTTTCAAAAAGGTCGCCTGGCGCAGGACCGAGGAGGAAGCGAAGGACATCGCAGACCGGCTCAAGTACAGCTTGACCGCGGCCGAGGACAAGCTCGTCTTCACCACGAACAGGGACGAGTTCCGCAAGAAGAATTTCGAAACCGGCTTCATCCTGACCGTCCCCCGGACGATGATCGTCCGGATCACCAACGCCTACGGCGTCGTCCGCGTCGAGGGGGTCAAGGAAGCGACGGTCCGTAACCGTCACGGCGAGCTCTTCGCGGCGAACATCGATGGACCCTGCACGCTGGAGACGAGCTACGAGGACCTCGAAGCGCAGAAGATCCAGGGCGAATGCCGGATCGTGAACAGGCACGGCGACGTCCGGGCCGTCTCGGTCGCGGGCGACCTGTGGGTCGAGACGAGCTACGCCCGGGTCCGGGTCGAGGACGCCGGTCAAAAGGCCGACATCCGCGGCTCGCACGTCGACGTCGACGCGCGACGCGTCGCCGGGGCCGTCTCCGTCGACACATCCTACGAGAAGGTCCTTCTGTCCGACGTCGGCCCGGCCGTGGTCACCGGCCACAACATGGCGGTCGCCGCCGAGAACGTCCGGGGCGACCTGGAGGTCCGCACGAGCTACGAAGCAGTCCGGGCGACGGGCGTCCAGGGCGGGCTCCTCGTCGAGGCCCACAATTCGTCCGTTTCGGCCGAGGGCATCGGCGGCGACCGGATCTCCGTCAACACGTCCTACGAGAACGTCGCGCTGGCCGATTTCTCGGCGGAGATCACGGTTGTCTGCCGCAACGGCAACGTCACGCTCAGGCCTCTCGACCTCGCGCACGGCATGGACGTCCGCAACGAACACGGGGCGATCGCCCTGGCCTGGCCGGACGGCGAAGCGGCCCGTCTCGAAGCCCAGTCGAAGGGCGGGGCGGTCAGATGGGGACTTCCGGAAAAGCCGGACATCGAGCAGACGAACGGCGTGTCTCTGGTCAAGGCCTTCACGGCGAACGCCGCGGCCCCTCTGATCTACTTGTCTACGAGGTACGACGACATCCGGATCGAGCCGGCGAGCCGGAAGTTTTAGATTTCCATTAGCGCATCCAACGCGGCCGGTTCCCCCTGGAACCGGCCGGCGGGGAGCGAATTCCAAGGAGCGACCGGCAGAATTGTGGCGGAGCGGCTCGGAGCCACAATTCTGGTAAATATCTTAAACTGAGAATTGGATTTTCTTCGCGATTGGTGCCCCGGGGGGAGCAGGGCGGGCATCATCGCCGCGATCCGGCGGTCGAACCCGATATCAAACGTGCTTGGCCTTGCAGGCGTGAATGCGCTGGGCGATGACCCCGTTGACCTTGATGTTGAAGTAGGAGATCAGGTTGGTCACGTCCTTCTTGTACTTCGTGACGTAGCGCACGAAGTCCGCGCGCTCCTTGAAGCGGAGGAGGTTCTCGAACTCGGAGGTCGTGTCGTGGAGCTCGATGACGTAGTGGTTGATCGTCCGGTAGTGGGCGTTGATGTCGATCAGGTCCTTGCCGGAGAGCTTGGCGAAATCGAGGTGAGGGGGCAGGCTCTGGAGGATGAGCAGGCTTTCGTTGTGGAGCTCGTTGACCGAGTCGCCGATCTCCTGGAAGTAGGACCCGAAGTCCTGGGCCTTCTTCAGCTTGGCCCCGGCGCGTTCGGACAGACGCTCGAACTGGGCCTTGAGCGAGACGACGGCGTCCTTGACGCCGAAGTACTTCCGGCTGGGACTGAACAGGTCGAGGAAGTCGCGGCCGATGTAGATCTTGTCCTCGTAGCGGTCGAGGAGCTCCTTGGGCGAGTGGGTGTAGAACTTGATCTCGAAGCGCCGCCCCTCGGAATCCCTCTCCCGGAGCCGGGCCAGAACGAGGCCATTGTTCTGCTCGATGAAGTAGCTGCTGATGTCGATGAGGACGGAGTAGACGGCCAGGTTCTGGACGATGGCCTCCTTGAGGTAGTCAAGGAGGGCCTCGTTCCGAGTGATGAAGTCGGTGATACCCTCGTCGGGCGTCGGGTTGAGGACGGAATAGCTCGGCGACAGGAGGTAGAGGACCGGCCCTCTGCCGATCTCGAGGTGGAGGTTCTTGGCGACGCTCTGGTAGAGGTCGTCGAGAAGGAGCGGCTTAAGCCGCGGCAGGCCGGCCGGATCCAGCTTGGAGAGCTCTTCCATTTCATTCATGGCGTCGACCTCGCTTCTGGTCCGAGTGTAGCACCCGGTCCGAAGAAAAGTCAACGGGCGGCGGTTCCCCTCCGGAAAGTCCAGTCCTCGGCCCCGTATCTCGAGGCCTGGAGGGCGCGGACGGCCTCCTTGTCGGCGGGCGTCAGGGCATAGCGCTCGAAGGTGACGCCGAAAAAATCGGCGAAGCCCTGGACGAGGGGTCCGACGGCGGCGTCGAAGTCGACGGGGCGGCCGAGAGCTTCGGAGAGCGAGGTCATGCCCAGGCTCTCGGCCGACTCGCCCGGCCTGGACACGGCGGCGAGCAGGGCCTCGTCCTTTTCGAGAGGGATGGAGCCGTGCTGGAGAAAGCGGGCCCCGGTTCGTTTCTGGGCGCTACCGACGATCTTTTTTCCGCCGATCTCGATCTCGTCACGGGCCGGGAAGGCGAAGCAGGGCATGGTCCCCTTGACGTAGGCCGGGGGGGAAGTTTCGGCGAGGCGCGCCGCGAGGCCCATGATGGAGAGACCCTTGAGCAGGGCCCGGGAGATGAGCTGGTAAGATTCGCGGAGAGTCTCGGTGAAAACCGCGGCGTCGGACGAGGCTACGGAGTAGGTCACCTCCCGGTGATGAAGGACGAGCTTGCCGCCGGTCATGCGCCGGACGATGTCGATACCGTGGGCGGCGCAGAAAGCGGTGTCGACGACCTTCGCCGCCTCCTGGGAATAGCCCAGGGACGCGGTCGGCCGTTCCCATTGGTAAAAGCGGAGGAAAGTCCGCGGCTTCTCCTCCGTCCGGCGGAAGAAGACCTCGTCCACGGCCATGTTCCAGGAGCCCAAGAGCGGGGCGGGTTCGACGATAAGATGCCACGGCTGCATTGCACCCATCAATTTAACTCTATTAAGATACTCCCCAGAAGCGCTCCTCCGAGTCACTCCGTCGCGTTTCTGCCGGTCGCTCCCGGCCGTAGGTTTGACCTCTTCTTAGGAAAAAAATGGAGCGGGCAATGGGACTCGAACCCACAACACCCGGCTTGGGAAGCCGGTACTCTACCATTGAGCTATGCCCGCTCGCAAGGCGCTCAAATTCTAACACAAACCATGGACAAGTCAACGCGCCTGCGGGCGGCGCGTTGACAGGTTGTGCCCGCCGCCCCTATAATCCGGATGAGAACGCCCGATAGGGAGAGTCCAAGATGTCTAAAGAAATCGCCAACCCGTCTCAACCCCAGAGCCCCGAGAGGCCCCTGGCTCCCGGGGTCACCCGCTTGGGGCCGACGATCATCCTCAACGGGGAGATGGAGGCCCACGAGGACGTGCTCATCGAGGGCCGCTTCCAGGGGAAGATCACGCTCCCGCCGGGCACGCTGACCGTGGCCAGGGGCGCCCACGTCGAAGCCGAGGTCCGCGTCCGCACCCTCGTCCTCCACGGCGAGCTCAAGGGCACCGTCCGGGCCGGCGAAAAGGCCGTGATCTCGGAGACGGCCGAGATGAACGGGGACGTGATCACGCCCAAGATCACCATCGCCAACGGCGCCCGTTTCACCGGCGGCATCCGCATGAAGGAGTAAAGAAGGGGTCAAACCTTAATTCTTATAATTTTTAGAGCTTTATGCGAAAAGATGAGGCCGGTTTGCCGACAAAAATTATAAGAATTAAGGTTTGACCCCTTCTGCTGCACGCGTTGACATGAAAGCGTTTGAACTCCACTCCGAATTCGTCCCCAAGGGCGACCAGGTCCAGGCCATCACCCGTCTCGCCGAAGGACTGGCCATGGGGGCGCGGCACCAGGTCCTCAAGGGCGTCACCGGCTCCGGCAAGACCTTCACCATGGCCAATATCATCGCCCAGGTCAACCGGCCGGTCCTGGTCATCTCCCACAACAAGACCCTGGCCGCCCAGCTCTATCAGGAGTTCCGCCGCTTCTTCCCCAAGAACGCCGTCGAGTATTTCGTCAGCTACTACGACTACTACCAGCCCGAAGCCTTCATCGCCGCTTCGAACACTTACATCGCTAAGGAAGCGACCATCAACGACGAGATCGATCGCCTCCGCCTGTGCGCCACGAACTCGCTCTTCGCCCGCCGCGACGTCATCATCGTCGCCTCGGTCTCGTGCATCTACGGCATCGGTGCGCCCGATACCTACTACGCGATGAGCTTTTCGCTGGGTTTGGGCGAGCCCCTGGGCCGCAAGGCCCTGCTCGAAAAGCTCGTCTCCGTCCAGTACGAGCGCGAGGAGGGCGAATTCAAGCGGGGAACCTTCCGCGTCCGCGGCGACATCGTCGAGATCTTCCCGAGCTACGAGGACTCGGCCTACCGTGTCGAGCTCGAAGACGGCCGGGTCAAGGCGATCTCGGCCGTCGACCCCCTTTTGGGCAGGATCCGGGAGAGCCTCGAAACCGTCATGATCCATCCCCGGACCTTCTTCTCGACGCCCGCCGAGACTCTCAAGTCGGCCGTCGCCGGCATCGAAGCCGAACTCGTCATGCAAGTCGCCGATTTCCAGGGCCGCGGCATGGCCGTCGAGGCCGAGCGGATCGAGGAACGGACCCTCTACGACCTGGAGATGTTGCGCGAGTTCGGCTACTGCCCTGGTATCGAGAACTACTCCCGCCACCTGACCGGCCGCGCACCCGGCGAGCCGCCCTTCACCCTGCTCGACTACTTCCCCAAGGACTTCCTGACCATCATCGACGAGTCGCACGTCACCGTCCCGCAGATCGGCGGCATGTACGCCGGCGACCGCTCGCGCAAGCTGACCCTCGTCGAGCACGGCTTCCGCCTGCCCTCGGCCCTCGACAACCGGCCACTCAACTTCGATGAGTTCGAAGGCCGCGTCGGTCAGCTCCTCTACGTCTCGGCGACGCCCGCCTTCCACGAGCTCAAGAAGTCGCCGGGCCGGGTCATCGAGCAGGTCATCCGCCCGACCGGCCTGACCGATCCGGAACTCGAGATCCGGCCCATCCGCGGCCAGGTCGACGACCTCATGGCCGAGATCCGGGCCCGGGCCGCCCGCAACGAGCGCGTTCTCGTGACCACGCTGACCAAGAAGATGGCCGAGGACCTGGCCCGCCACTACCACGAGCTCGGCCTGCGCGTCCGCTACCTCCACTCGGAAGTCGAGACCCTCGAGCGGGTCAACGTCCTCAGGGACCTGCGCAAGGGCAAGTTCGACGCGCTCATCGGCATCAACCTCCTCCGCGAAGGCCTGGACCTTCCCGAGGTCTCGCTCGTGGCCATCCTCGACGCCGACAAGGAGGGTTTCCTACGCTCCTCGACTTCGCTCATCCAGACTTTCGGCCGGGCCGCCCGCAACGTCGCCGGAAAGGCCATCCTCTACGCCGATGCCGTGACCGATTCCATGAAGGGCGCGATCAGCGAAACCGCCCGCCGCCGCAAGATCCAGCAGGACTATAACGCCGCGAACGGGATCACCCCGCAGTCGATCGTCAAGGGCATCGACGAGGTCCTGACGTCGGTCTACGAGCGCGATTACCTGGACTACACCAAGATCTCCGAGGACAAGGACATCTATCTCTCCCCCCACAGGCGCAAGAAGCGGATGGACGAGCTCACGAAGCTGATGAAGGAAGCCTCGGCCGTCCTCGAATTCGAGAAGGCCGCCGCTTTCCGCGACGAACTGACCAAGCTCAAGAAGCGCGAGCTCGAGCTCGGGCTCTAGGCGTCAAGTCAAATGGCGGACTACGACGGACTCAAGACCAGAGCGGCGGAACTCCCGGCCAAGCCCGGCATCTACTTTTTCAAGAACGCGGCCGGCGAAGTCGTCTATATCGGCAAGGCCCGCTCGCTCCGGGACCGCGTCCGCTCCTACTTCCTGGCCAACTCCGATTTCAAGGTCCGAAACATCCTCCGCGAGACGACCGCTATCGACTTCATCCTGACCGGCTCCGAGAAGGAAGCCGCCTTTCTCGAGAACAACTACGTCCAGCAGCACCAGCCCCGCTTCAACCTCAGGCTCAAGGACGACAAGAGCTTCCCCTACCTCAAGGTGACGGTCGGCGAACCCTATCCGGGGGTCTATTTCGGCCGGCGCGTCGAGGACGACGGATCGCGCTATTTCGGGCCCTTCAGCCCGGCCCACCGGGCCCGCTCGTCCATCCACCTCATCAACAAGCACTTCCTCGTCCGGGGGTGCGAAGACGCGGTATTCCGGAACCGGAAGCGCCCCTGTCTCGAGTACGAACTCCGTCTCTGCTCAGCCCCTTGCGTCAAGCTCATCTCCGAGGAGGACTACCGGGAGAACGTCGGCAACGCCTGCCTCTTCCTCGAAGGCCGCATGCCCGAGCTGGCCCGGACGCTGAAGACGAAAATGAAGCGCGCGGCCGGCGAGGAGAAATTCGAGGAAGCGGGCCGCTGGCGCGACCTCCTGCGCACGATCGAGGATTACCGGGACCGGCCGGGCACGATCTCGACGGCCCTCGAGGACCAGGACGTCGTCGGCTTGGCCCGCGAGGCCGACCGGGCGGCCGCCTACGTCTTCTTCATGCGCAAGGGCAAGATCCGGAATTCGGCGGCGCGCCTCATCGAAGGAGCGTTCAGCATTCCGGAACCAGACGTCTTGGGGGAATTCCTGGCCGACTTCTACCGGGACCACGAAGCGCCGCCCCGGCTGCTCCTCCCATGCCTGCCGGCCGAGAATACGGGGCTCCAAACACTCCTCGGCTGGGCCAAGGTCCGTATCCTCGTCCCGCGCGGCGGCAAGAACCGCAAGCTCGTCGACATGGCCGTCCGCAACGCCGAGGCCTATCTCCGCGAACAGACGAAGGATGTCCGGCCGCTCGAGGAATTGAAAACGGTCCTGGGCCTGCACGCGGTCCCGCGCCGGATCGAGGGCTTCGACATCTCCAACACCGGCGGCCAAGACTCCGTGGGTTCGCTCATCGTTTTCAAGGATGGCCGGCCGGACAAGGATGGCTATCGGAAGTTCCTTATCCGGACGGTCGAAGGCTCCAACGATGTCGCCGGCCTCGAGGAGGTCATCTCCCGGAGATACCGGAAAACTCTCGACGAGGGCGGGCGCCCGCCCGACCTGGTCATGGTCGACGGCGGCAAGCCGCAGCTCGGCGCCGCCCAGAAGGCCCTGGCGTCGCTCGGGCTTTCCGGCGTACCGGTCATGTCCATCGCCAAGAAGGAGGAGATCCTGTTCACGCCGGAGGCCCGCGACGGGATCCGTCTCGAACGGACCTCGGCGGCGTTGAAGCTCATCCAGGCCGTCCGCGACGAAACCCACCGCTTCGCCATCGCCTTCCATCGGGGACGCCGGGAGAAGAGGAGCTTCGCCTCGATACTCGACGGCATCCCGGGCGTCGGTCCCAAGAAGAAAATCCTGCTTCTCTCCCACTACCGGAGCATCGAAGCCATAAGGGACGTCCCTCGGGGCGAACTCGAGAAGCTCGTCGGGACGTCGGCCGCGGCCGGAGTCCTCGAGCGCCTCGCCGCCGAGCTCGAACGGGACGGTTGATCGAAGCCAAACCGGATCAGAGGACGAGCCGGACGACCCAGCTCAGGGCCAGGGCGACCGCGATACTCATCCCCGCCGAGACGAAGGCCCACTTCTTCCCGATCTCCTTCCACAGGATGACGAAGGTGGAGAGGCACGGGATGAAGAAGCTGATGAAGACCGTGAAGACGACGATCTGCTCCCGGGTGATGACCGTCATGAGATTCTGGTAATCCACGCCGAGCGCCTGCAGCATCATGATCAGCGACAGCTCCTTGCGCAGGAAGCCGAAGACGAGGGTCACGCCCAGGTCATGGGGCAGGCCGAGGCCCTTGACGATGAGCGGCGCGAGAACGTCGTTGATCCAACGGTCGGCCCGGAAATAGTTTAGCAGGCTCAGGACGAGGCTGCCGGCGATGAGGATGGGCCAGGCGAACCTGACGAAGGAATAGACCTGGAGCCAGGTCTTGCGCAGGACGGAAGAGATCCGCGGCGCCTTGAGCGAGGGGATCTCCAGGATCAATCCCGGCGACGGCTCCTTGAGGAAGCGGCTGATGACCCAGCCAACGACGGCCACGATCAGGATGTTCACGGCGTAGAAGCCCATGGCCCAGAGCGGCCCGAGATAGAAAGCCACCAGGGCCAGGACGATGGTCGTCCGGGCCGAGCAGGGGATGAACGGGATGAGGATCGACGTCAGGACGCGGTCCCGCTGGGACTCAAGGATGCGGGTCGAGACGATGGCCGGGACGTTGCAGCCGAACCCGAGTATGAACGGCGAGACGGACTTGCCGTGGAGGCCGATGCGGTGCATGAAGGCATCGAGGAGGAAGCCGGCCCGGGCGAGATAGCCGAGGTCCTCGAGGACCGCCATCAGGAAGAGCAGCGGCAGGAAATACGGCAGGACGATGGCCACTCCCCCGCCGACACCCTGGATGAGCCCTTCGGCGAGGCTGAAGAGGAGTCCGCTTCCGAGGCGCGCGGCCAGCGCCGCTTTCAAGCTGTTGAAAGGCCCTATAAGGAGCGTTTCGAGCGGATTGCCGACCTTGAAGATGATGAAGAAAAAGGCCAGGAAGACGGCGGCGAGGATGAGATAGCCCAGCACGGGATGCATGAGAACGGCGTCCACTTTCTTGTCCCAGGTCATCCGTTTCCCGTGGAGGACGCGGCTGGTCTCCTCGGCCAGCTTCATGGCCTGGTGGTGGCGCTCCGCCGAGATGACCTCGTAGGCGGGCGCGCCGCGCCGTTCCTCGATGGCCCTGCGAACGCCGTCGACGGTCGCCCTCAAGCCGGGCTCGACCTCGCCGAGGAAGTCGCCGCAGGCGTGGCCTGCCGTTTCGATCAGCTTGATGGCCGTGAAGCGGGGGTTGGAAACGATGGGGAACCCGGGCGGCAGGAGACGCTCGACTTCGGCGACCTTCTCTTCGACGTCGTCCGAGAAGCGGGGGGAGCGCAGGGACTGCCCCTTGTCCAAGACGTCGAAGGCCCTCTCCAGGAGCTCCTTGACGCCGCGGCCGTGGGCGGCGATGGTCGCCACGACCGGGGCCCCGAGGAGCCGCTCGATCTTGGCCGGATCAACCTGGATGCCCTTGCGTTCGGCCACGTCCATCATGTTGAGAGCGACGACCATGGGGTAGCCCAGCTCGACGAGCTCGAGCGTGAGCTCCAGGCCGCGGCTGAGGGTCGAGGCGTCGATGACGTTGACGATGAGGTCGGGCCGTTCCGAGAACAGATGGGTCAGGACGACCTGCTCGGCCGGGTCGCTCGTGCAGAGCGAATAGGTCCCGGGCAGGTCGACGACGTCGAGGAGACGGCCCCCGATGTTGACCCGGCTGTGGGTGTGCTTGATGGACGTGCCGGGGAAGTTCGACGTCTCGGCCTTGTGCCCGGCGATCGAGTTGAACAGCGTGCTCTTGCCGCTGTTGGGCTGGCCGACGAAGATGACGGCGGGGACCTCAGGAGGGTTCATGGACGGGTTCGACGAGGACCTTCTGGGCGACGCCGCGGCCGAGGGCGATGGTCGTGTCCGAGGTGCAGTTGCGGACGAGGAGCGGCCCCCGGAAGATGGCTTTGCCGTCGAGCTCGACGACGTCGTCCTTGTGGAATCCCATAGCCATAAGGCGGCGCCGGACGCTCTCGCCACCGGCGAGGTCGACGATCCGGAGGGGCGTGCCGTGGGGGGCGTCGAGGAGAGTCATGGCGTCACTTGCAGACCAGTTTATCCTATCTTGTATATGAATCAAGGGAATTCTCCGATTCCGGGCTTTAAATCCTACTAATATTATAGGGTATTCGGCCGCTGAAGTAAACCCGGGCGGCCCGTGGAAATTCCGGCCCGGATGCGGCATAATAGTCCTTCGACCTTCCCGAAAGGAGACGTCCTCTATGAACAACCCGAGAATCCGTCGTTACTTCCCGTCCGTCCTTCTGTCTGTCCTCCTGGCCGCCCTGCTCATCCTGCCGGCCGCGGCCGATGAGGGGATGTGGCTCTTCAACAGGCCTCCAAAAGACATCCTCCAGAAAAGATACGGATTCACGGTGACGCCGGAGTTCATGGACCATCTCCGTCTGGCCTCCATCTCCTTCGGCGGGGCCTCCGGATCGTTCATCTCACCCGACGGTCTCGTCCTGACCAACCACCACGTCGGCCGGGGCGCCGTCCAGAACCTCTCGACCAAGGACCGCGACCTCATGAAGACCGGCTTTTACGCCCGGACGCGCGCCGAGGAGCTCAAGGTGCCCGGCATGGAGCTCCGCGTCCTCCACGCCATCGAGGACGTCACCGACACGGTCCTCGGCGCCGAGAAACCCGGCATGACCCCGGTCGAGGCCGCCGACGCCCGCCAGAAGGTCTTCGCCGCCCTGGAAAAAGAGACGGCTGAGACGAGCGGGCTCCGCGGCGTCGTCGTCACCCTCTACTCGGGCGGCATGTACCACCTCTATAAGTATAAGCTCCACGGCGACGTCCGGCTCGTCTTCGCCCCCGAGTATCTGGCGGCCTTCTTCGGCGGCGACCCCGACAATTTCACCTACCCCCGCTATGATCTCGACATCTGCCTCTTCCGCATCTACGAGAACGGCCAGCCGTTCAAGAGCGACCATTACATCCGGTGGTCGGCCGAGGGTGTCGCCGAGGGCGACCTCGTCCTCTGCTCCGGCCATCCCGGTTCGACGGGCCGCCTCCTGAGCACCAGCCAGCTCGAGTTCCTCCGCGACACGAGCTACCCCTTCAACATCGCCAACCTCACGCGGCGCCAGGCCTACATGCGCGCGTACGCCGCCAAGGGCGAGGAGGAGAAGCGGATCGCCGACCGCAACCTCTTCGGCATCGAGAACAGCCTCAAGGCGACCACCGGCTACCAGTCGGGCCTTCTCGACAAGACGCTCATGGAGAGGAAGCTCCGCGAGGAGGAGGCCCTGCGCGCCGAGGTCCGTAAGAACCCCGAGCTCGAGAAGGAGTTCGGTTCGGCCTGGGACGAGATCGCCGCCGCGGAGAAGGCCTACGCTTCGTTCTTCAAGCCCCTGGCCTTCTTCGACCGGGCCAACGGCTTCTACACGACCTACTTCACGATCGCCCGGAACCTCATCCGGCTGGCCATGGAAAAGCCCAAGCCGAACGCGGACCGGCTCCGCGAGTTCCGCGACGCCTCCCTGCCGTCAATCGAGCGCGGCATCCTCTCCCCCGCCCCGATCTACGACGAGTTCGAGATCCTCAAGCTCGGCGATTCCCTGACGCAGCTCAAGGAAGAACTGGCGGGGATGCAGGAGGTCAAGTGGATCCTCGGCGACCGCTCGCCCCGGGACGTCGCCCGCGAGCTGGTCACCGGCACGAAGCTCAAGGACGTCGAACACCGCAAGAAGCTCATGGCGGGCGGGCTCGAGGCCATCTTCCAGTGCCAAGACCCGATGATCAAGCTGGCCCTCGTCGTCGATCCGGTCTCGCGCGGCCTGCGGGCGAAATACGAGAAGCAGGTCGAGGCCGTCGAAACGCGCAACGGCACGCTCATCGCCAAGGCGATGTTCGCGCTCAAGGGGACGTCCATCCCGCCCGACGCCACCGGGAGCCTGCGCCTCAGCTTCGGCGCGGTCAAGGGCTACATCGAGAACGGGAAGAAGATCCCCTTCCAGACGACCTACGCCGGCCTCTACGAGAAGTCGGCCAAGGCGGGCAACAAGGACCCCTACGAGCTGCCCGAGAGCTTCCTGAAGAAGAAGGCGGCCGTCAAGATGTCGACGCCCATCAACTTCGTCTCCACGGCCGACTCGATCGGCGGGAATTCGGGCTCGCCCCTCGTCAACAGGAAGGGCGAATTCGTCGGCGTCCTCTTCGACGGCAACATCCAGTCGCTGCCGACCCGGTTCGTCTACGAAGACACGGTCTCACGGTCGGTGATAGTCCACGCCCAGGGCATCATCGAGGCCCTTCTCAAGATCTACGGCGCCAAACCGCTCGTCGACGAGATCCTGGGGAAGAAATAGGGCCTGCTCCCGGCTCAGTAGAGGACTTTCATCTCGCCGAGGGCGGCGATGCGCTTGTCGAGCCAGGCGATGATCAAGTCGCGCCGGGCCATGGTCGCCGCGATCTCCTCGTCGGTCAGGTACTCGCCGACGGCCGTCCGGACGGTCTCGGGAGTGAGCTCTTTGATGGCCTCGACGAACGCCCGCGGCAACTCGGCCATGATGAAGTTCGGCCCTTCCTTGAATTTCTCGTCATAGATCAGCTTGGTCGTGAACTTTTTCGTCGTCCGGAACGACCGGGAGTGGTCGATGAGGATCATCCGCCAATCGTCCATGATGAGGTAATTCCGCTGGTGGCGGTCCTCATTGGAAATGAGGTTGTCGAAGGCTCGCTGCAGAAAGAGGGACCGCTGGAAGGGATTGACCTTGAGGCCCGGCGGGTTGAGCTTCTTGGCCAGGATCGTCTCCAAATTGTTCCACGAGTCGACCCAGATCTGGCACGACCCCCGCTCGCCCCGGTACTCCCGCTCGACCGTCGGCGGGACCATGTGTAGCCCCAGGTGGCGGCTCAGCCTGTAAGCGGCGACCTCGCCCTTCCAGGTTTCCTTGAAGCCGCGGATCCTCTCCCCCAAGACGTTTTTCCAGAGCGCCCGGCGCTGGACGCCGTCTTTCTCGAGGGTCAGGACCCACGGGTTGGTCACGCCTTCGGCCCCCGAGAGCTGCCTCTCGGCGACGACCTTGGCCGTCTTGAGAAAATCCTCCCACTTGTCGTAGTCGGCCTGCTCGGCCGCGTTGAACTGGCCGAGAATCCCGCTCCCGGCGGCCAGGCAGAAGACGGCTAAAATTACGAATACGGCTCTTTTCATGTCGATCCTCTCCCCTGAATCGGAATCTGATTTTATCCTATGTCCAGGGACCGGGAATGTCAATGGAGAAGTATTGAATAAATACTATTGTTATTATAGGATATCTGTAATAGAATATGCAGGGCCTTCGGCCAAATCTCAATGAGGCGAGGGGAAAAGGCCATGTTCATCTGGGTCTTCCACCGCGTGAGCGGCCTGCTTTTGATCGTGCTTCTGGCTGTTAAGTTCCTGACTTCTTTCTTCCTCATGACCAAGGGGCAAAAGCCCGACTGGGCCCTGCTCCTCCACACCAATCCCCTCACCGACACGTTCCTCATTGTCGCCGGCGTCTACCACGCCTTTTACGGCCTGCGGACGGTCATCATCGACCTCGGCGTCCGCAAGGAAAAAGCCCTCTTCTGGATTTTCACGGCACTCGGGACGTTGGTCACAGCGGCCCTGCTCGTCCTCTACTACACCCGGGATTATTAGGATGCTCAGGCACGATCTTCTCATCGTGGGCGGAGGATTAGCCGGGCTCTCGGCGGCCCTGGGAGCCGATCCGACGCTCAAAGTCGGGGTCATTTCCAAGGTCCACCCCCTCCGGTCGCACTCGGTCGCCGCCCAGGGCGGGATCAACGCGGCGTTGGCCAACCGCCCCGACTGCGCCGACGACACGTGTGAAAAGCACGCCTTCGACACCATTAAGGGCAGCGACTATCTCGCCGACCAGGACGCGGCCGAGCTCCTCTGCCAGCGGGCCATCCCGACCATTTACGAACTCGACCATTGGGGGGCGCCGTTCAGCCGCTTCCCCGACGGGAGTATCGCCCAGAGGCCGTTCGGCGGTGCCGGATTCCCCAGGACCTGCTACGCCGCCGACCGGACGGGCCACATTCTCCTCCACACGCTCTACGAACAGGCCGTCCGGCGCAACGTCACCTTCTATGACGAATGGCTGGTGACGGACATCATCGTCCGCGACAGGCGGCTCGTCGGCCTCGTCGCCTACGACCTGGCCGGAGGAGAAATCATACCGCTCCGGGCGAGAGCGGTGATCTTCGCCACGGGGGGATACGGCCGCATTTTCTTCCGTTCGACGAACGCCTACATCAACCTCGGCGGCGGGATCGGCATGGCCTACAAGGCCGGGGTCCCTCTCAAGGACATGGAGTTCGTCCAGTTCCACCCGACTACACTCTTCGGCAAGAACATCCTCATGACCGAAGCCGCCCGGGGCGAAGGCGGCTACCTCGTCAACGCCAAGGGGCGGAGGTTCATGGAGGATTACACGCCCAAGGCCATGGAGCTCGCGCCGCGGGACATCGTGGCCCGTTCCATCCAGACCGAGATCGACAAGGGGAACGGCTTCGAGAACGAGTATGTCCACCTCGACCTCCGACATCTGGGCCGGGAAAAGATCCTCCAGCGGCTGCCGGGGATCAGGGACATCTGTATCCACTTCGCCGGGCTCGACCCGGTCGACCGGCCGATCCCCATCCAGCCCGCCCAGCATTATTCCATGGGCGGGATCGACGTTGACGCGACCTGCGCGTCCCCAGTCGAGGGGTTCTTCGCGGCCGGGGAATGCGCTTGCGTCAGCGTCCACGGCGCCAATCGTCTCGGCGGAAATTCGCTCCTCGAGTCGATCGTTTTCGGCAGGATCGCGGGCGAGTCGGCCTCCCTCTACCTCCGGGGCGGCCCTTCCGAAGCGGGGGGCGACAGGGAAACGGCGGAGACGGCCCGGGCGCTCATGGCCAGAATTCAGTCCGTCCACGAACGGGAGGCGGGCGAGAACGTCTTCCAGCTCCTCAACAAGCTCAAGCGGGTGATGAGCGATACGGCCGGGATCTTCCGCGACGCGGCGACGCTGAGGAGGGGGCTCGAAGAACTGGCCGTGCTCAGGGAAGCCTACCGCCGCGTCTTCATCTATGGCCCCTGCGGCCGGTATTGTCAAGAAATGGTCGTGCTCGTTGAGTTCGAGCACATGATGGAGGTCGCCGAAGTCATCCTCCTCGGCGCCCTCAAGCGGGAGGAAACCCGGGGATCTCATTTCCGGACGGATTTCCCCAAGCGGGACGACGCGTCCTGGCTCAAGCACACCATCATCACCCGGTCGGACAAGGGTCCCGTAGTCACCTACCGGGACCTCCAAGTCGGCCGGTATGCCCCCGAGGAGAGAAAATATTGACCTTCAAGATCCTCCGTTTCGACGCGCAAAAGGACAATCGTCCTTATTTCCAAGTCTATCGGCACGTCCCCAAGCCGCATGAAACCGTCCTCGAGGCGTTGAAGGATATCCGCGACCAGCAGGATCCCTCCCTTTCCTTCCGCTACAGCTGCAGGGAGGCGGTCTGCGGTTCGTGCGGCATGGTCATCAACGGTCGGATCTGCCTCGCCTGCCGCACCCAGGTCGGGGACTTGGGGGCCAACGAGGTCGTCATCGAGCCCCTGCCTAACCTGGAGATCCAGAAAGACCTCATCGTCGACCTCAAGCCGTTCTGGGACGCTTACCGAAAGGTCGAGCCCTTCCTCCAGGCCCCGGGAGATGTCCCCGAAAAAGGGCACGTTGTCGCCGAGAAAGACATGGAGAAAGTCTTTCAATACATCACCTGTATCCTCTGCGCCTGCTGCTATAGCGCCTGCCCGGTCGCGACCAGGGATGGGAGGTATGTCGGGCCCGCCGCCCTGGCCAAACTCTACCGGTTCACCCTCGACCCTCGGGACCGGCGTCCGTTCTCGGCGCTGGAACGCGTTGACGGACCGGACGGCGTCTGGGGCTGCGACACGGTCTTCCGCTGCAACGACATCTGCCCCAAGGATGTCCGCCCCGCCGACGGCATCGAGGGCCTGAGGAGAAAGATCATCGCCGGAAAAACGAAACGGCTCTTCAGGCGGAAACCATGAAACTCCTTTATTCCCTCTTCTCGCGGCGCGCTTTCCTGAACAGTCTCATCGGGGGCTGGCTGGCCGCCCTGGGCGCGGCCTTCATCAGCCCGCTCCTCAAGTACATCGTTCCCCCGACGCGGGAGCCCGACCAGGTCTCGGTGCCGCTCGCGGAGGTCCAGGACCTGGCCGCCGGCTCCGTCCAGGGATTCGCCTGGGGGAACAAGCCCGGCCTCCTCAAGAAAGCGGAAGACGGGTCCTTTATCGCCTTCGTCGGCGTTTGCACCCACCTCGACTGCAATGTCTCCTTCGTCGCCGAGAAGCGGCGCTTTTATTGCGCCTGCCATGAAGGCTGGTACGATGAAAATGGCATAAACGTCGCCGGACCGCCTCCGGCCCCGCTCCGCCGGCTGGCCGTTTCCGTCGAAGGGGACGCCCTGATCGTCAAGAAACAGGGATGAAACCATGAACGTTCTCCGCGCCTGGATCGAAGAGCGCCTGGGCCTCCGCGCCGTGGCCGCCTTCTTAGAGAAAAAGGAGGTTCCCCGTCACAAGCACACGATCTTTTATTACACGGGGAGCTCGATCCTGCTTTTCCTGGGGATACAGATCGTCACGGGCGTCCTGCTGGCGTTCTATTACCAACCGACGCTGGCCGAGGCCAACGCCAGCGTCGCCCGGATCGTGACGGAGATGCCGCTCGGCTGGCTCCTCCGTTCCGTCCACAGCTGGTCGGCGACGTTCATGATCGCGATCGTCTTCGTCCACCTCCTGGGAATCGCATTCACCAAGGCCTACCGCAAGCCGCGCGAGGCGACCTGGATCACCGGCGTCCTGCTTCTGGCCGCGTCGCTCGCCTTCGGGTTCACGGGATACCTCCTGCCCTGGGACGAGCTCTCGCTGGCGGCGACGAAGGTCGGCACGAACCTCCCCAAGGCCATCCCGGTCGTCGGGGCCTGGCTCACCGGGGTCATGCGGGCCGGGGAGGATGTGACGGGGGACACTCTCTCGCGCTTTTTCATCTTCCATGTCTCCGTCCTCCCGCTCGCCGTAATAGCCCTCCTGGGCGTTCACCTCTTCCTCGTCCAGCGCCACGGGATGAGCGTTCCGCTCGAAGAGGAGCGGAAGGGCGCCAAGGGGCCCGTCATCCCCTTCTGGCCGAACTTCGCCTATCGCGAGGCGGGGGTCTGGCTTATCCTCCTGGGACTGCTCGTGACGATCGCCGTCTTTGCCGCCCCCGGCCTCGGACCCCAGGCGGATTTGATGGCCCCGGCGCCGGAGGGGATCAAGCCCGAATGGTATTTTCTGTTCCTGTTCCAGACGCTGAAGCTATTCCCGGCCAGGATCCTTGGCCTCAACGGCGAGATAGTCGCGGTCTTGATCATGATGGCCGGGATGGGCCTCTTCGCTTTTCTGCCGTTCATCGACAACCGTCCCGCCGAGCGCAAGGGCAAGGTCATCGCGGGACTGGTCTGGGCGGGCCTCGCTTACGCAATGGGGATGTCGATCTGGAGCCTGTTATGAACGAGCGGCGGAGACTGGTTTCGGTCCTGACGGTATTGGCGCTCGTGCCTTTTCTGCTGGCCGGGATCCTCGAGGCCCGGAATCAGGACGCGCCCAAGGCTCCGGGCGAGCAGGCGGCGGTCAAGGCCCCCGAACAGGAGACCGCGGCGGTTCCCCGGCCGCCCAAGGAGCGGATGGCGGTCTACGTGCTCTTGGCCTGGGTCTGGCTCTCGATCATGGTGCTTTTTTGGCTGCTCCGGCTCAGGGTCCGGGAAGCGGATAGGGTCTTCCAAATGGGGCTCCGCCGGACCGCCGGGAAAACGCCCGAGGGCCAAGGACACTGATGGCCAAACCGGGCAAGACGATCGATGCGCACATCCTCTGGACACCCGACTATTGTAAGCACTGTTCGACATGTATCACGATCTGCCCGGTCAAGAACCTGGAATTCCGGGACGACGAGATGACCTCCTTGGGGAAGTGCACCCAATGCCTCCTCTGCACGAAGTATTGCCCCGATTTCGCTATCGAGGTCGAACCTAAAGAAAAATGAGAAACCTGATCATGGGCAACGAAGCCGTGGCCTGCGGGGCCCTGAAGGCGGGCATGACTTTTTTTGCCGCCTACCCCATCACCCCGGCCTCGGAGATCATGCACGAGCTGGCCGAACACGAGCCCGCGATCGCCTTCGTCCACGCCGAGGACGAGATCGCCTCCATCCACATGGCGATCGGGGCGAGCCTGGCCGGGCGGAAGGCGATGACCAGCACCTCGGGGCCCGGGATGTCGCTGAAGCAGGAAGGGATCGGCCTGGCCCACATGATGGAGGTCCCTCTCGTCGTCGTCAACGTGCAGCGGGTCGGGCCGAGCACGGGCATGCCGACGCTGCCGGCGCAGGGCGATATCCTCCAGGCCGCCCACGGCAGCCACGGGGACTACGTCCCTCTCGTCTTTTACCCGTCGTCCGTGGATGAGTGCTACCGATACACCATCGAGGCTTTCAACGCCGCCGAGGAATCCCGGAGTCCGGTCATCCTCCTCCTCGACGGATACCTGGCCCACCTCCAGGAGACCATCGACCTGGACGCCGTCTCCGTCGATGTCAGGCCCCGGACCCTCGCCCCGCTCGGGCAGGGCCGCAGACACTTCACCGGGCTTCTGGCCAAAGACGGCGTCCCCAAAACCAAGGACACCGCATACTATCGGGAATGGTACGCCCGATCCAAGGCCAAAATGCTCGAAGCGGCGGCGCATTATCGCTTCTACGATTATCACAAGAATCCGACCTCCCGCACGCTGGTCATCGCCTACGGCATCACGCACCGGGTGATCACGCCGCTCCGCGGCTCCTATTCCCTGTTCAAGCCGATCCGGATGTTCCCCGTCCTCGAGGACGAGCTCCGGGCCGCCGCGGCCGAACATGATAAAGTCGTCGTCGTGGAGATGAACGACGGCCAGTACCGGGGGGAAGTCCAGAAGGTCCTGAGGCGGGAGATCTTGGGCATCAGCATTCTCGGCGGGACCATCAGTCTGAAGGAAATCCGGGAGCGGCTCAGTGAACTTTAAAGACTACATCAAGTGGGACAGGATGCCCACGACCTGGTGCCCGGGGTGCGCCATCGGGACGGTCTTCAAGCAGACGGCCTTCGCCCTGGCCGAGCTGCGGCTTTCCCCCGAGGAGATGACCGTCGTGTCGGGCATCGGCTGCAGCGGCCGGGCGGCCGGGTATTTCAACGTCGACAGCGTTCACTCCACCCACGGCCGGGCCCTGCCGGTGGCCGAGGGGATCAAGAGGGCCAATCCCCGGCTCAAAGTCGTCGTCTTCAGCGGCGACGGCGACCTCGTCGGCATCGGCGGCAACCATCTCCTGCACGCCGCGCGGCGGGACGTCGACCTGGCCGTCATCTGCATCAACAACGCGACCTACGGCATGACGGGTGGACAGATGGCGCCGACGACACCGGCCGGAGCGAAAACCCTGACCTCGCCCCACGGCAGCGCCTACGCTCCCATCAATATCCAGGGGATCGTCACCAGCAACCGCCGCCACTGGTTCGCGCGCGCCTCGACCTTCCACATCGTCCATCTCCAGAAAGCCATCCGTGAGGCCGTGGAGTGGCCGGGCTTTGCCTTCATCGAGGTCATGGGCTTCTGCATCGAGAATTGCGGGCGGAGGCTCGGCTTCTTATCCGGCCACGAGATGCTCATCAAGCTCAAAACGGACTTCAAGCTCAAGGCCGGCCCCGAGGGCCCCCTCGGAGAATTCGAACTGGGAGTCGTCAAAAATGACGGTCAGATTAGCTAGGCCCGAGGATTGCCACGCCGTCAACGACATGATGGTCCGGCTCATCGACGAGATCTACGGACGGGAGTCCGAAGAGATCCGAAGGGTTCTCAAAGCGAACTTCACCGAGGGAGCCCTCACGGAACTCTGCGGCGAGGAGCACGCCGTCCTCTACGTCGTCGAGGTCGAAGGGCGGGTCGTGGCCTTCCTCTACGGCTGGTTTTTCCGCTACGTCCTCACGATTTACTGGATCTACAGCCTGAGGGAATTCCGGGGGAAGGGGGTCGTCCGGGACCTCCTCAATCACGCCGAGACGGAGCTCCGTGCAAAAGGCTGCTGGAAGCTCGAGATGTACGCCTATGCCGAGAACAACCGCTTCCTCGACTTCTGCGCCAAGCTCGGTTTCACCAAGGGCGTGCTCATCGAAAAAAGCATGTTCGGATTCAAGATCCAGAACATCTTCAAAGTTCTCGAGGAGCCGGACGCGGAGAAACGCGAAACGAGGATCAAGATCGTCGGCGAGGCCGGCCAGGGCGTCAAGCTCCTGTCCTACACCCTGGCCCAGATCCTCTCCCAGCTGGGGCGCGAAGTCTCCCTCAGCCTGGCCTACGACGCCTCGGTTCGGGGAGGGACGATCAGCGCCGACCTGATCTATTCCATCCAGGCGATCGAAAATCCGGTCATCGACGAGGCCGACGTCCTGATCAAGTTCACCCGGACCCGGGACTGGTTCCCGGCCAAGACCCTGGTCATCGACGAAAGCATGTGCCGCGAGGCGTCCGTCTCCTGCAGCCTCCAGAGCAACAAAGGCACCATGTACGGGTTCGAGGACGTGGCCGTGTCCCTTTTCGGAAGCAAGATCTACATCAACATGATCGCCCTCGGGCGCATCCTTCGTCACATCGGGATCAATATCCTCCTCCTCAACATCAAGGACATCCTCCCCGAAAGGGCGATCGAGAAGAACCTCGAGGCCATCAAGTACGGCTTCAGCTACAGGGATGACGTCTGAGGAGGCTGGAAATTCCGGTCAAATTGACATTACGGGGGCTTTCTGTTAAATAATGGTAAATGTACAAGTGGATTTCCCGCAAACTCTTCGGCTCCGATAACGAGCGCACTCTCAAAAGGATCCAGCCGCTCGTCTCCGTCATCAACGACCTCGAGCCCCGTATCCAATCCCTGACCGACGGGGAGCTCCGGGCGAAAACCGCCGAATTCAAGGAAAAGCTCGCCCAGGGCGCTTCCCTGGATGACATCCTGCCCGAGGCCTTCGCCGTCGTCCGGGAGGCCTCCCGCCGGACGACACGGATGCGCCACTTCGACGTCCAGCTCGTCGGCGGAGTCGTCCTCCACCGCGGCAAGATCGCCGAGATGAAGACGGGCGAGGGAAAAACGCTCGTCGCCACCCTGCCCGCCTACCTCAACGCCCTCGACGGCAAGGGCGTCCACATCGTCACGGTCAACGACTACCTGGCCAAGCGCGACACGGAGTGGATGGGGGCCATCTACAGGTTCCTGGGCCTGACCGTGGGCACGATCCAGCACGACATCGGAGACGCCGAGCGCTATACCGCCTATCGCGCCGACATCACCTACGGCACGAACAACGAGTTCGGCTTCGACTACCTCCGCGACAACATGAAGTTCCGCCTGGCCGACCTGGCCCAGCGCGAGTTCAACTACGCCATCGTCGACGAGGTCGACAGCATCCTCATCGACGAGGCCCGGACGCCGCTCATCATCTCCGGCCCGACCAACGAGTCGACCCAGCTCTACACGCGCGTGGACGCCATGGTCCGCCGCCTGCAGAAGGACAAGCACTTCACCCTCGACGAAAAGAGCCGGACCGTTTCCATCCAGGAGCCGGGCGTCGCCGAGGCCGAGCGTTTCCTCGGGGTCACGAACCTCTACGACCTGGCCAACATGGAGCTCGTCCACGCCACGAACACGGCCCTCAAGGCGCATCACCTCTTCAAGCGCGACGTCGACTACATGGTCCAGGACGGCAAGGTCGTCATCGTCGACGAGTTCACCGGCCGGCTCATGCCGGGCCGCCGCTACAGCGACGGCCTCCACCAGGCCCTCGAGGCCAAGGAGCGCGTCCGCGTCGAGGAGGAAAATCAGACCCTGGCCTCGGTCACCTTCCAGAACTACTTCCGCATGTACAAGAAGCTGGCCGGCATGACGGGCACGGCGGCCACGGAGGCCACGGAGTTCCGGCACATCTACGGCCTCGACGTCGCCGAGATCCCGACGAACAAGCCCCTCATCCGCCTGGAGAATCCGGATGTCATCTACCGGACGGGCGAAGAGAAGTGGAACGCCGTCGTCGAGGAGATCGTCGACCTCAGCAAGAGGGGCCGCCCCGTCCTCGTCGGCACGATCTCCATCGAGAAGTCCGAGCACCTGAGCACGCTGCTCCGGCGCAAGAACATCAAGCACGTCGTCCTCAATGCCAGGTACCACGAGCAGGAAGCCCAGATCATCGCCCAGGCGGGCCGCATCGGGGCGGTGACCATCGCCACGAACATGGCCGGCCGCGGCGTCGACATCCTCCTCGGCGGCAACCCGGAGTACCTGACCCGCGAACAGCTCAAAAAAAGCGGCGCCGACCCGGCCAAGGCCGCGCCCGAGCAGTTCGAGAAGGTCATGAAGGATGTCGTCGAGGTCACCCAAAAGGAACACGAGGCCGTCGTCGCCCTCGAAGGCCTCCACGTCCTCGGCACCGAGCGCCACGAGGCCCGGCGCATCGACAACCAGCTCCGCGGCCGCGCCGGCCGCCAGGGCGACCCCGGCTCGTCGCGGTTCTACCTGTCCCTCGAGGACGACCTGATGCGCATCTTCGGCAGTGAGCGCATCTCCGGCCTCATGGCCCGGATCGGCATGGGCGACGGCGTCCCCATCGAGCACAACATGATCACCCGGGCCATCGAGCGGGCCCAGAAGCAGGTCGAAGGCCAGAACTTCACCGTCCGCAAGCACCTCCTCGAGTACGACGACGTCATGAACAAGCAGAGGGAGACGATCTACGGCCAGCGGCGCAAGATCCTCAAGGGCGAGGACCAGCACGACTACTTCGTCGGCCTCATCGACAGCCTCGTCGATTGGATGCTCGACACCCACGCCAACAAGGACAAGCCGCCCGAAGAGTGGGACCGCGAAGCCCTGCGCCAGGCCGTCCTGGCCCAGTTCGGCCTGGACATCGAGACGCTCAAGATCGACTGGGACGCCGTCGTCCACGACGAGCTGAGGGACGCCCTCGTCAAGGGCCTTCTCGCCGCCTACGAGGCCAAGGAAAAGCAGCTCGGCCCGTTCATGCGGGAATTCGAGCGGATGATCCTCCTCCAGGTCATCGACTCCCAGTGGAAGGACCACCTGCTCGAGATGGACCACCTCAAGGAGGGCATCGGCCTGCGCGGCTACGGCCAGAAGGACCCCCTGATCGAGTACAAGAAAGAGGGCTTCGAGATGTTCCAGTCCATGCTCGACCGGATCGAGGAGGACGCCGTGCGTTACCTCTTCCTCATTCAGCCCGTCGTCGACGCGCCCGCGCCGGTGCGCCGGCAGACGCCGGTCTATTACCAACAGCCCCAGGGGCCCTCGGGACAGAGGGCCAAGCAGGCCCGGGGCATGATCCCCGGCAAGCGCCGGATTCATTGAGCGAAGGAGGAGCCATGCTCGACGACAAGATCAGGGAAGCCTTAACCTTCGACGACGTCCTCATCCTCCCGGCCAAGTCGGACGTCGCGCCCTCGGGGGCCTCGGTCGCGACCCGGCTCAGCCGCAACATCTCGCTCAACATCCCCATCGTCAGCGCGGCCATGGATACGGTGACCATGTCCCGGATGGCCATCGCCCTGGCCCAGCAGGGCGGCATCGGCATCATCCACCGCAACCTGACCATCGAAGGCCAGGCCGAGGAAGTGGACAAGGTCAAGCGCCACGAGAGCGGCATGGTCGTCGAGCCCATCACCCTCCGGCCCCAGGACAAGATCTCGCGGGCCCTCGAGGTCATGAAGGAGCACCGCATCTCGGGCCTCCCCATCACGGACGAATCCAACAAGCTCGTCGGCATCCTGACCAACCGCGACATCCGCTTCGAGAGCCGCCTCCACCTGCCCATCCGGGAGATCATGACCCGCAAGCTCGTCACCGTCCCCGTCGGGACCTCGCTCGAGGACGCGGAGAAGGTCTTCCACGAGCATAAGATCGAGAAGCTCCTCGTCGTCGACGACGGCTACCACCTCAAGGGGCTGATCACCTACAAGGACATCCTCAAGAGGATCCAGTACCCCGACGCGGCCAAGGACAGCTTGGGCCGGCTGAGGGTCGGCGCCGCGGTCGGCGTCGGTTCCGACTTTTTGGACCGGACGCGGGCCCTCGTCGCGGCCAAGTGCGACGTCATCGTCGTGGATAACGCCCACGGCCACTCCCAGAGGGTCCTCGACACGGTTCGGACTCTCAAGAAGGAGTTCCCGGCGCAGGAGCTCATCGCCGGCAACATCGGCACGGCCCGGGCGGCCGAGGAGCTCATCGACCTCGGCGTCGACGCCGTCAAGGTCGGCGTCGGGCCGGGCTCCATCTGCACGACCCGGATCATCACCGGCGCCGGCATCCCTCAGATCACGGCCATCGCCGACGTCTTCGAGGTCACCCGGAAGCAGAGCGTCCCGCTCGTCGCCGACGGCGGCGTCAAGTATTCGGGCGACGTGACCAAGGCCGTCGCGGCCGGGGCGGATTCCATCATGCTGGGGAACCTGCTCGCCGGGACCGAGGAAGCGCCGGGCGAAGTCGTCATGTACCAGGGCCGGGCTTATAAGCTCTACCGGGGCATGGGCTCGCTCTCCGTCATGAAGGAGGGCAAGAGCCGCGACCGCTATCAACAAGATACGCAGACGAGCGAGAGCAAGCTCGTGCCGGAAGGGATCGAGGGCCGGGTGCCCTACAAGGGGAGCACCATGGTCACCATCCAGATGCTCGTCGGCGGGCTCAAGGCGGGCATGGGCTACGCCGGCTGCCGGACGGTCGAGGAGCTCAAGACCAAGGCCCGGTTCATCAAGATCACCCAGGCCTCGCTCAGAGAGAGCCACGTCCACGACGTGGTCATCACCCAGGAGGCCCCGAACTACCACCTCGACTGAGGACGGGAGGCGGACCATGTCCGATTATCTGATCAAATCGCTCCTGGGAGTTCTCCTGCTCGGCGCGGGACTCACGTCCTTCCTGAGCATGATGGCCCGCTTCGGCAGGCCGGGAGACGAGGTCCGGGCCGCGAGACTCCGTAAGGTCCACAAGGTCGCGGGCTATGCGTACATCGCGCTTCTGGCGCCCCTGGCCTTCTTCGGGGCCAAATTCCTCGTCGAAATGGGCGACGGGCTTTCGGTGAGAGGGACGTTCCATTTCGTCCTGGCCATGACCCTCCTCGCCGTCCTTGTCCTCAAGTTCCTCACGGTCAAAACGCACAGGCAGCTGCTGAAGCATGCGCCCGTGCTCGGCATGACGCTCTTTTCCCTGACCCTGGTCATCTTCCTGATCACGGCGGGCTTCTTCTTCCTTCAGACGGCCGCCGGGAAATAGCGGCCCATCCGCCCCGCCGGTCCTTACTTGACCTCGGCGATGCGGTTGCCCTCGTCCATCAGCACGATCTTCGGCGCAAAGCGCTCCATCTCCGCGTCGTCCATGTAGCCGTAGGCGGCGACGATGATGATGTCGCCCACGGCGACTTTGTGGCCGGCGGCGCCGTAAACCCCGATCTGACGGGAACCCTTCTCGCCGCGGAGGACATAGGTCGAGAAGCGCTTGCCGCTGG
>MEYF01000095.1 GCA_001775755.1 Candidatus Aminicenantes bacterium RBG_19FT_COMBO_65_30
GCCCCTTCATAGAGATAGAACTTGAAGCGCAGGTCGATCTGAAACTTGCCTTCGTCGTTCTCCTTGAAGTTGATGAGCTTGGACGGGAGGGCCACCACGAGCTCACCGGCCGCGCGGTCGTAGGTCAGGTCGAAGTTGACGATCTTCTTCAGGAACACGTCTTTATTGGCGACGTAGGCCCCCAGCTTGAGGATATCGATGGCATCAAAGAAATTCCCGTCGTATTCCCGGATCTTGTACTCGCCTGTCCCTCTTTCGTCGACAAACTCGATGCCCAGCTGGTAATCGTAGTAGATCCACCAGAGGATCGGCCCCCGGATCGTCGAATCGCCGTGTGTCACAAATTCTTCGAACTTGTCGGGCGGCCCCATGTAGATATGGATGCGGCCCCGGTCCGTATTCCAGCCGGGGCGCCCTTCGCCTTTGTACCGTTTGGTCGCATACTCGACCCGGCTTTCGAACTCCGTCTTGAATTCGTTGGCCTCGGTGTCGGGATTGGGGTCCCTCTTGGCCCAGAAATCGGCGATGAACTCCTTCCGGGATTCGATATCCGGGAGGAGGTTGAAGATCTTGGTCTCCTCGCGGCTCATGATCAAACGGGCCGTCTGGTAGAATTTTTTGCTTTCCGGGTCAAGCTTGATCTTGGCGCCGCCGCCGGCGGCCGCCCGGAGCCCCAACCCGGTCAGGAGAAAAAAGAAGAGGACGACGATTGTTTTTTTCATAGGACCCTCTCACGTTTTTTCATTTTACCCCCTCCGCGCCGATTTTTCAAGATAGCGGCGGCCGGCGCGGCGTCCGTTCCGGGGCGCAAGGGAAAGAGCTTGCATTCGGCCGGGGCTTTTTCTAAACTGGGTACTCCATCATGAAGTTCGTCGCCGACCTTCACATACATTCGAAGTTCTCGCGGGCCACGTCGCGGGACATGGTCCTCGACTCCCTCGCGCCCTGGGCCAGGGTCAAGGGCATCTCGCTCCTGGCGACCGGGGATTTCACCCATCCCGAGTGGCTCTTCCTGATGAAGGAGAAGCTCGAGCCGATGGGCAACGGTTTTCTCCGGCTCAAGAACGGGACGACCTTGCTCGAAGCGCCGCCGTTCAAGGGCCTGCCGGTCCTGTCGCGGCAGGTCGCCTTCATCCTTTCTTCGGAGTTGAGCTTCATCTACTCCAAGGGCGGCAAGGTTCGCAAGGTCCACGTCATGCTCCTGGCCCCGGACTTCGAGTCCGTCGAAAGGGTCAACAGCCGTCTCCAGGCGGTGGGCAACCTGGGGTCGGACGGGCGGCCCATCCTGGGCTTGGACGTCCGTCTCTTCTGCCGGATGGTCGCCGAGGCCGCCCCGCGCGCGGTCGTCATCCCCTCCCACATCTGGACGCCCTGGTTCTCGCTCTTCGGGGCGAACTCCGGGTTCGACGCCATCGAGGAGTGCTTCGAGGAGATGACGCCGTCGATCTTCGCCCTGGAGACGGGCCTGTCCTCCGACCCGCCGATGAATGGACGGCTGTCCGCCCTCGACCGCTTCGCCCTCGTCTCCAATTCCGACGCCCACTCGCCCTCGAAGATCGGGCGCGAGGCCAACGTCTTCGACACGGAATTCAGCTACCGCGGGCTCATCGACGCCCTGCGGACGAACGACCCGTCGAAGTTCCTCTACACCATCGAGTTCTTCCCCGAGGAGGGCAAGTACCATTACGATGGGCACCGCAAGTGCGGCGTCGTCTGCTCGCCGCGCGAGAGCCTGAAAACGGGCGACCTCTGCCCCAAGTGCGGCAAGAAGCTGACGATCGGCGTCCTCCACCGCGTCGAGGAGCTGGCCGACCGGGAGTCCGGCGAGTCTCGGCCGGGCCGGGTCCCCTACAAGCACCTCATCCCGCTCAACGAGATCATCGCCGAGGCCCTGGGCAAGACCCCCGAGTGCCAGGGCGTCTGGGACCTTTATTTCCGGTTCATCCGGGAGTTCGGGGACGAGCACGCCATCCTGACCCAGGTCCCCGTCGCCGACCTCGCCCGCATCTCCCCGGACCGGGTCGCCGCCGCCGTCGACCGGATGCGCAAGGGCCAGGTCCACATCCTGCCCGGCCACGACGGCGAATACGGCACGGTCCGCATCTTCGACGAGGAGCCGGCGGCCGACTCCTGCGCCTCCCAGCTCTCGCTGTTCTGATCGCCTTCCTCTTCCTCTTTTTTCTTTAGGGCTTTTCAATGCGGCCGAGAGGCTTGTCTGAGGGAGCATAAGCGGTGATTTAATCGGTCAGTGTGCCGATGGGGAGCGGCCGAAAGGAACCCACGTCGCGCAGGGGTGTTCCCAGAGGAGGCCGTGGCAGGGCTGAGCGGGCACGGATGGCAAAGAGGGACAGTCCCCTCCCTAGGGGACAGTCCCTCTTTGCCAGAGCGAAGCCCGGACCCGAAGCGGCCCGGCTCGCCGGGACGGGCCGCGGCCGACGGCGGGAATACCCCGAGCGAAATAACGTGGGTTCCGTAGCGGCTAACCCCTGGCCAGCATAAAAAATCACCGCAGCGAACGGAGACGATCCCCGAGGCCGCATTTGACAAGGCCCCCCCCGCCACCTATATTAGAGTCGGTACGAACCGGCCATGGAAATCGAAATGAAGGTCAAGGGTCTGGTGGTGGACCCGATCTCCAAGATGCCCATCGTCGTCCTGGAGAACCCCCGCAATGAGCAGATCCTGCCCATCTGGATAGGCGTCTTCGAGGCCAACGCCATCGCCTTGACCATCGAGAACGTCCCCACGCCGCGGCCTATGACCCACGACCTCCTCAAGAGCTTCCTCGAGAAGCTCGACATCGCCATCGAGAAGATCGTCGTCAACGACGTCCGGAACAACACCTTCTTCGCCCTCATCCACTGCCGGCGGGCCGAGCAGGCAATCATCATCGACTCCCGCCCCTCCGACGCCATCGCGTTGGCCCTGCGCATGAGCTCGCCCATCTACGTCGAGGACGAGGTCGTCCGCAAGGCGAACGGGCTGAAGTTCGACGAGAAAGTCGAATCCTCCGAAAAGCTCCGGAAGTGGCTCGAGAGCCTGCGGCCGGAGGATTTCGGAAAGTACAGGATGTAAGCCAGAGTTCGCGGCAGACGGAGTTCTATCGGCGAATCCGGGAGCGATCAGGTGCGGAGCCTTAGCGTCAGCAGCGCCCCCGCCAGCCCGAAGAGGAGGTTGGCTCCCCACGCCCCGAGGAACGGCGTCAGGACCCCGGCGCTCCCGAGGCTTCGGAAGACCGCGTATGTCCCCCAGTAGGCCATGGCGATGACCACGCTTAGGCCGACGCCGACGAGGGTCCCCTTTTTCCCCATCATGAAGCCGAAAGGCACGGCCAGCAGGGCCATGATCAGGCTGACGAACGGCAGGGCCGTCTTCTGGGCGAGCTCGGCCCGAAGCCGGACGGCCGGGAAGCCCATGCCCCGGACCTCGGCGGTGTATTTCCGGAGCTCGCCGAGGGTCATCTGCAAGGGTTCTTTCCAGGGTTTGAGGAAGGCGTCCTTCTCATCGGCAACGGCGAGCCGGCCGCTCTCCGTTCGGACGAAGGGCGGGCTCGGAGTCGCGGCGAAATCCCTGGTCCAGCCTTCCCGGTAGAGCAGGGCGTCCTCTTCAAAGGTCGCCTTCTCGGCGAAGAAGCGACGGGCCAGGGCCCAGCGGCCGAGGTCGACATCGAAAACCGACAGCCGGCTGAACGTCGCAGAGCCGGGCTCGAAATAATCGTAGTGGTAGATCCTGTCGCCGCCCCGGCCGAGGATCCAGTGGCGGTTGAGATAGCTGTAACTCCGGGGGGGAAGGTCGTTGATCGCGCTCCAAGCGGCCTCGGCCCTGGCGTGCGCGGCCGGGACGACGCGTTCCTGGACGACAAAGGCCAGCCCGCTCACGGCCGCCGCGAGGACGAGGACCGGCAGGATCGTCCGGTAGGCGCTGATGCCGCAGGCCTTCATGGCCGTCGCCTCGTTCGTCCTGGCCAGGAGGCCCAGGGCGAGGAGCGCCGCCGTCAGGACGGCCGCTGGCAGGAGGAAGGCCAGGAACTCGGGGAGCTTGAATCCGACATAGCGGACGAGGAGCCCGACCGGCTTGCCGTGCTCGAGCGTATCGTCCAGGCGCTCGAAAAATGTGACGAGAAGGGCCGCCGCGGCCAGGGCCGAGAGAACAAGGACCAGGAGGACCAGGAACTTCCGCGAGACATACCTGTCGAGGACGCCGGGAAAGCGGAGCGGCAGCGGCCGGAAGGCGGCCGGGGTCCCGGGCGCGGACGCATCGGAAACTCGCGGCGCGTGCTCATCGCGCGGCCCGGACTTCAGCCGGCCGGCGAGACGGCGCAGGACGGGCGTTCCCCGGCCCGCCCTCAGGAAGAGCAACGCGCCCGATGCGGCCAGGACGATGTCCGGGCCCCACATGCCGAGGAACGCGGAAAGGCGTCCGTCCATGGCCGCCTTTTCGCCAGCCGTGAGCAGGACGTAGTAGAGGAGGATGATGACCAGGCCCAGCGAAAAGCCGCCCGTGCGTCCGGCGCGTCCGGTCATGACGCCGAGCGGCAGGCCGAGGAGCGCGAAGACGAGGCAGGCGAACGGCAGGGCGAACTTCTTGTGGATCTCGATCCGGTGGGCCCGGACCTGCCGCGACTCCCGCAGGGCGGGCGGGACTTCCTCCAGAGCCCTGAGGTCCCGGAAGAGTTCGCCGATATCTTTTTCCCTGACCCTCTTTTCGCTCGAGACCGCCGCGAAAAGACCTTCGACATCGATCTCTTCTTCCAGGCGCTCGAACGAGGTCAGGCTGTCCTTTGCCGGCTCGGACAGAGACCCGGAATGGACGAAGCCGTCGGCGAGCTCCAGGATCGCCCGCCTCTTTTCGGGGAAGAGGCGGATCGTCCCCGAGCGGGCCATGACCAGCCGGGGATTCGACGCGTCCTTGCCCATGTAGGCGAAGACGTCGCGCCAGACCTTGTCCCGGCCGACGTCCCGGACGAAGAACACCATGTCAGGCAGGGATTCGTTGAACTCCAGCGGTTCGACCTTGAGCCGGACGCGGGCGAGGACCGAGTCGGTCATGGCCTCAATCCAAGCGCTGTTGGCCCGCGGCGCGAAGAAGAGGGCGATCGGGAGTGTCAGGAGGAAGCCGCAGAAGCCGAAAAAGAGGACGGGGCGGGCCAGCCGGCGCGGACCGATGCCAAGCGATTGGAGGGCGACGACCTCGGAGTCGGCCGATAAACGGGCCAGCCCGCCCAGGATGCCCATCAGGACGGCCATCGGCAGGGCGAAGGCCAGGATGGACGGGACGAGGAGCCCGAGGATGCGGAGCGCCTGGAGGGCTGGAACGCCCTTGTCGATGAAGAGCTCGGCTAGGAAGAGGACCTGGTTCATCAGGAGAACGAACGTCAAGAGGAGCAGGCCGATGAGGAAAGGCGGGACGAGCTCGTGGAGGACGTAGCGGTCGAGGAGCTTCGGCATGAGTCCTGGCCGGAATATAGCATAGGAAGGGGTCAAACCTTAAATCTTATACTTATTCAGCCCGGGACCCATGAAGGGCAAGAAAAGTATAAGATTTAAGGTTTGACCCCTTCTTAAAAAAAAGCCCCGGGCGGTCCTCCGCCCGGGGTTCGCGGTTCATTCGCTTAGCGCGATCAGTACATGTCGCCGGGGGGCGACGGGTACTTGGGCCCCTTCTCTTCTTCGGGAAGTTCGGCGACGAGGCCTTCGGTGGTGAGCATCAGGCCGGCGATGGAGGCCGCGTTCTGAAGCGCGATCCGGACGACCTTGGTCGGGTCAAGGATGCCGCCCTTGATCATGTCCTCGTACTTCTCGGTCAGGGCGTTGAAGCCCATGTCCTGCTGCTTCGCTTCTTTGACCTTCTCGACAACCACTGAGCCTTCGAACCCGGCGTTGCCCGCGATCTGGCGGAGGGGCTCCTCGACGGCCCTCTTGACGATGTTGACGCCGATCTGGAGGTCGCCCTCGAGCTGGAGCTTTTCGAGCGCTTTCTGGGCGCGGAGCAGGGCGACGCCGCCGCCGGGCACGATGCCTTCCTCGACGGCCGCCTTGGTGGCATGCATGGCGTCTTCAACCCGGGCCTTCTTGTCCTTGAGCTCGGTCTCAGTGGCCGCGCCGACCTTGATCAGGGCGACGCCGCCGACCATCTTGGCCAGCCGCTCCTGGAGCTTCTCCCGGTCGTAATCGGAGGTGGTATCCTCGATCTGGACTCGGATCTGCTTGATGCGGGCCTGGACGTCGCTCGGCTTGCCATTGCCCTCGACGATCGTCGTGTTGTCCTTGTCGATGACGACCTTCTTCGCTTCGCCCAGCCAGTCCGAGCCGACCTTTTCGAGCTTGACGCCGATCTCCTCGGTGATGACCTGGCCGCCGGTCAGCGTGGCGATGTCCTCGAGCATGGCCTTGCGGCGATCGCCGAAGCCGGGGGCCTTGACGGCGCAGCACATGAAGGTGCCCTTGAGCTTGTTGACGACGAGGGTCGCCAGCGCTTCGCCCTCGACCTCTTCGGCCACGACGAGCAGGGGCCGGCCCTGGCGCGCCACGTTCTCGAGGAGGGGCAGGAAGTCCTTGAGGTTGCTGATCTTCTTCTCGTGGAGGAGGATGAGGGGCTTCTCCAGGACGCATTCCATCCGCTCGGGGTCGGTGACGAAATAGGGGGACAGGTAGCCGCGGTCGAACTGCATGCCCTCGACGATCTCCATCGTGGTCTCCAGGCCCTTGGCCTCCTCGACCGTGATGACGCCGTCCTTGCCGACCTTGTCCATGGCCTCGGCGATGAT
>MEYF01000096.1 GCA_001775755.1 Candidatus Aminicenantes bacterium RBG_19FT_COMBO_65_30
AAAAGGGCCATGGATCTTATCGAAGGAGGGGGCGTCATGGATTTCCTGGGGATAGCTGATCCGGGCGTGTTTCCGGCCGAACTGCTGACGGGCCTTGTCTACGGGATCATCAAGATCCTGGCCTACGGCGCCATAGGAGTCGTCCTCGTCTGCGTTGCTTTGACCTGCTTGTGCGAATTTTTCGAATGCAGAAAATGGAGGCGGTGCCAGGGCCGGACGGAGGCCTGGCGGCTGATGCACTGAGCTTTCCGCTCTTCCGGAAAGATCTCCCATTCTCAACCCAATCGCAACGTCATCTTAAGGTATCCCACCGATATTTTCTCTAGAATATCGCTTGTCCTGAGCGGTAAGGCCCCCGTCCCCTTATCGGGAGCGGGTTGACTCGCGGTAGCCACCGGTATAACCTTCCCATCAACCTGAGGGGATAAGCATCATGAGGCTTGATTGGCAAAGACGAGCGGTCATCCTCTTTACCACATCTCTCCTGATCTTGAGCGTCGTCCTCGTATTTTTCGCCGTCCGAGAGGCAGAAAGGGAGAAGCTGCTCAAGGAGAGGGAGATCGAGGGCGCGCGGCAACGGCTCGTGGAGACAATCGACGGCCGGGCGAAATCGCTGATCGGCGAAGCCGAGAGTCGCGTTCTTGAAGCCGCAAAAAAGGGCTTGAAAGAATCCCTGGCCGACTTGCCCCTTGTCTCCGATGTCTTTCTCGTCGATGATAAAAACCAGGTGGTCTTCCTCGGCCCCAAGCCGCTCTTCCTCCTCCCGGGAGAAAAGCAGAGATCCAGGGAAATCGCGCGCTCTCTCGAAAACGATGAGCGTTGGAAGCGGGCGGAAGCGGCAGAGTTCCGGCTGAACGATCAATCCCTGGCCGCCGCCCTTTATCAGGACTTGGCGGCCAAGCCCGCAGACCCGGCCCAGGATGCGCTCATCCTGAACCGGCTGGCCAGGTGTTACACGAAATTGGGGCAACTTGAAAAAGCCCTCGCCGCATACAGGCAGCAACTCCAAATCGGCCTTTCCGACCTCACCTCCGAGGGAATCCCCCTCGAGATCACCGCCTTGTACCAGATCGGGAACGTGCTTCTCCTAAGGGGGCGGAAAGCCGAAGCGGCCGGGGCCTTTCTCGAGCTCTATCAGGGCCTCCTGGATGCGAAGTGGGCTCTGAGCAGGAGCCAATTTGAATCTTTTGGGAAATTGGCGGAGGACCGGTTCCAGACGGCTGTCGGAGGATTGGACGCCTCTCTCCGGGCCGACTGGGACGGCCGGCTTCAGGATCTGAAAAAGACCGAGGCAGAACGGCTGGACAAGACGGGGCTCCTGGAGAAGGTCCGCGAACGGATCATCCCGCGAATGCGGCTCGAAGCCCGGGAGACGGATGCTGACTCCGGAAGATTCCTGCGCATCGCCGAGCCGATGGATTCCGGCCTTCTTTTGGCCTCCTTTCTTCCCCTAGATAAGAACACCATGCTCGGTATGCTCCTCGATCCGGAGGCCTTGGCCCGCGGTCTTTTCCCGCTAAGCTCCGGCAAACCTGAACCTGAGGAAGGCTTTGCCGTCGCGATTATCGATGAATCCGGGAAGGTTGTCGTCAGCCAAGGGCTTGTCTCCCCAGAAGCGCCGGATAAAAGCGGGGATTCCCAGCGCGTCTTCTCGGGCGCATTCACCGACTCCTTTCCGCCGTGGGCGATCGACGTCTACCGGAGCGGTATCGGCGCCGCGGAGAGACAGTTCCGGTTGAGAAGGACCATCTATGTCCTGTCTCTCGCGGCCGTCATCGCGGCCCTCTTTTTCGGCGGTTTTTTGGCCATCCGGAGCACGGCTAAGGAGTTGAAACTGGCTAAGCTGAAATCTGATTTCACGGCGACCGTTTCCCACGAATTCCGCACGCCCCTGACGTCCATCCGCTACATGGCCGAACTCTTGCAGAGAGGCCGCGTCCGCGACGAGGCGAGAAAACAGCAGTATTACGAAACCATCACGGGGGAAAGCGAGCGGCTGGGCCGGCTTGTCGAGAATCTCCTCGATTTCTCCAAGATCGAAGCGGGCATGAAGGAATACAGGATGGAGGAAGTGGACATCGCGGCCCTGGCGGCCGACGTGGCCGGCCGGTTCCGCCAGCAGGCGGCCTTCAAGGAATTCACCCTGGAGACGGAGATCGCGAGCGACCTGCCGTTTATCCGGGCGGACAAGGACGCTCTCGGCCGGGCGGTGCTTAATCTCCTCGACAACGCCGTGAAGTATTCGGGCGGAAACCCTCGCGTCACCCTGCGGGCATGGTCCGGGGAGGATGCCGTCAATCTCCAGGTCGAGGATCATGGGATCGGCATCGGCAAGCCCGAGCAGAAAAAAATCTTCGAAAAGTTCTATAGGTCCGAGAGCGCCCTGGAGAGCGACGTCAAGGGAAGCGGCATCGGGCTTCCTCTGGTCGAGCACGTCGTTCGGGCGCATGGAGGAAAGGTCCTTCTCGAGAGCGAACCGGGGAAAGGGACACGGGTGACGATCCGGCTTCCGGTCAAGCCGCCTGAAGAAAAGAAGGAGGGCGAAAATGGATAAGATCCTCGTCGTCGAGGACGACAAGGCCATTCTCATGGGCCTCCAGGACGACCTCCAATTCGAGGGCTTCGAAGTCGCGGCGGCCTCCGACGGGAAAGACGGCCTGAAGCAGGCTTTGGGCGGGGGCTTTCAGCTGATCATCCTGGACATCCTTCTGCCGGGGCTCAACGGGTTCGAGGTCTGCAAGAAGCTCAGGGAAGCGGGCGTCAAAACGCCCATCCTCATGGTGACCGCGGCCAAAACGGAGGAGATGGACAAGGTGGTCGGCTTGGAGCTCGGAGCCGACGATTATGTCACCAAGCCCATCGGCTCGCGGGAGCTCGTCGCCCGGGTGAAGGCGATCTTGAGGCGCGCTCGAAAAGAAGACGAATCGGACGATGTCTTCGCATTCGGCGAAGTCACGATCAACTTCAAGAGTCATGAGGTCTTCAAGCGGGGCAAGGAGCTGGCGTTGACAGCCTTGGAATTCAACCTGCTCCGGTTCCTGATCGCCCGCCGAGGCCAGGTCGTGACCAGGGACGAGATCCTCGACGAGGCCTGGGGCGAGGCCATCGTCGCCTACCGGACCATCGACCCTCACGTCGCCCACCTGAGGAAGAAGATCGAGGACGATCCGGCCCGCCCCGTTCACATCCTCAGCGTTAGGGGCGTCGGGTACAGATTCGTGGCCTGAACGGGCGGCCATGAAAGCTCATCGGTATCGCAACGGCGGCTCAACCCCCCGGCCCAGGCCATGTCTTATCTTATCCCTGTGCGATCACCACAGGGAGGTATGAAAATGCATCAAAGAAAAACGATCGTCGGGATGGCAGTCCTATTCGCGGCGATCTTGGTCAGCGCTCTTGCCGCCGATTTCGCTCCACCCGATTCGTCTCAGCAGCCGGCCGAACAACTCTACCAAGCCGCCCTGTTGAAGAAAGAGGCGGAAGGGGACCTCAACGGAGCCATCAAGCTCTTTCAAGACCTCATCGTGAAGTTCCCCGACAAGAGGGACGTCGCGGCCAGGGCTCAGCTGCAGATCGGCGCCTGTTACGAGAAATTGGGGACCAAAGAAGCGGAAAAAGCCTATCAGAAAGTGATCGCGAATTACCCCGAGCAGGCGGAGGCCGTGAACGCGGCCAGGCAAAAATTAGCTTTTCTGTCGAAAGTCCTCAAGGCCGGAGAGAGCGGCGGCCGGGAATATCAGATATCCCGAATTCCAACGGATCCGGAGAAAGCCAGCATCGCCATTATTTCTCCGGACGGGAAAAAGCTGGCCATCGCAGGTATGGATGGCGAAATATGGGCCCGAGATATCGCCGCCGCGAAAGATACGCGCCTGACGCAGACTTCGGCGTTCGAATACTGGTGCTTCTGGTCGCCCGACAGCGAAAAGATCGCCTACCTGGATGCTCTCAACGGCCTGCACGTCGTGTCCGTAGACGGAGGGGAGCCCATTAGCCTGATCAAATCTGATTCTGATTTCATCCAGTCGGGGAAATTTGCCTGGCCCGTAGGTTGGACACCGGATTGCAAGATGATCATCTGCCAAGTTCCCGGGCGGGGTCTCTGTGCCATCCCGTTTGACGGAGGAGCATGGAGGGATATATTCCGGTTTTCCAGTCCCGACCAGGAAAAAGAGTTTGCTTTCTTTGCCCTATCTCCGGACAATACCCGGATCGCTTACGTCTCCCAAAAATCGGGAAACGGCGATATTTTTATCATGCCCATTACAGGAGGGGAGTCTATTCGAGTGACTGACCATCCCGCGTCCGACAATCGGCCCACCTGGTCGTTTGATGGGAGACGGCTTGCTTTTTTTTCCGGGCGAAGCGGAGAAAACGAGATCTGGGTAGTCAAGATTTCGCCCGAGGGCAAGCCCGAAGGCGAGCCAGTTCAAGTCACCCAGGGCGGCGCGGGACGGAATTGCCTTTTCAGCTGGACGAAAGACGGAAAGATCGGGATATCGAAAACGCCGATAATCATGAACATCTTTGTCACGGATCTGGGCTCCGGCAAAGAAACTCAACTGACCAGAATGCTAACCAATGACCAGAGACCCCGTTGGTCGCCCGATGGGACCCAGGTTGCGTATATTTCCGAGAACGCCGGGAAGAGGGATCTTTGGCTCGTCTCGCCGGAAGGCGGCGAGCCCCGGCTCGTAACGGGAAGCTTTACTGGTCGTGCGGGCGTCGAATCTATCAGAGCCCCCTCGTGGCTACCCGATGGGAAAAGCCTGGCTTTTATCGTCTTTATGGGAGTTGAACGCCAACGGGGGATATGGGTCATTCCAGCCCAGGGGGGCGAGGCCCGCAAGGTGAATTTCATTTATGAGGGATCTATCCTGAGCATGGATTGGTCTCCTGACGGAAAGAAAATTGCCTTTGATTATTCGGGGACAAAAGATGATAGAACGATAAAAGGCTCAAGGATATTTGAAAGTGATATCTATGCGGTTCCGGCCGAGGGTGGCGAGCCGGTCCGGATAACGAAAATGGAAAAGCCTGGTTTAAGCTTTCAGGTTCCACGCTGGTCGCCTGATGGAAAGAAGATCGCCTTCGTAGGCGGAGACTGGTTTGAGTCCAACCTGGAAAAGAGTTTATGGCAGATTTGGGTAGCGGACCTTGAGAACGGGAAGACGGAGCAGATTACCAAAAAAGACGCACGCGTTTGGCAGGCGCTCGGATGGGCTCCCGACGGAAGATCGCTCTTTTATTCCGTTCAGGAAAAAAACAAGGATCAGCTGTTCAGAGTTCCCGTGGAAGGCGGGGAGCCCATCAAGCTGAACATCGAAGGGACGTATCCGGACTGCTCGCCCGACGGCAAGAAGATCGCCTATTCAAAAATGTTGAAGACCGTCCACGAATTCTGGTTGATCGAAAATTTCTTGCCGCCAGAAAAGAGATGAACCTCGTCCGGGTTTGACGCGGGGAGGCCGTTTGGTTTAGATTGCCGGGTGATGTCCGCTCGGCCATTTCGGGAGCATAAACAAGAACCGGGGGGGAAGGCCAGTACTGCCGCCACGATTCTCTCCTGGACACTTTCCTGGTCCTTCGTCTGGACGGCGGCGTGCGCGCCGGGGCCCTCCGCACGTCCGGGTTCGCGCCCAGTTGAACTCAGTCCCTGCGCCCGTGCATTCGTGTTCGTCGATCATGGCCGGCCCGCGGCCACGATCGTCATCCGCGAGGGAGCGGGAGAGATGGAGCGGCGGGCGGCCGATATCCTGCGGACCTCGATCCTGAAGATGAGCGGAGTGGACCTGCCCGTCCTGATGGCGGAAGAGCCCGGACGGGCCGGCGTCGCCGCCATCGGCTTTCCCCCTAAGGACTTGCCCTCAATTCTCGGCGCTTCGCTCCCCTCTCTTCGTCTCGACGGCTTTGCCGTCGCCACATCCATGGGCAACCTCTATGTCACGGGAGGGGGCGGCAAGGGCGTCGTCTACGGCGTCATTCACCTGCTCGAAAAATACTTCGGCTGCCGCCGATACAGCCCGTCGGTCGAGGTCTTCCCGCGCCGCGACGACCTCGCGCTCGGCTGCATCTTCGATGTCGACAATCCGGTGAACGAGGTGCGCATCGTCAACGGCGAGTTCGCCCTCAACCCCGATTACCGCGATTGGATGAGGCTCCACCACCACGGCGACCTCTACGGCGCGGGCTACTACGTCCACACCTTCCAGAAACTCGTCCCCTGGCAGACCTACTTCGCCGCCCATCCCGAATATTTCGCCCTGATGAACGGGAAACGGATCATCGAACAGCCCTGTCTCGCGCGGCCCGAGGTCTTCGACATCGCCGTCGCCAGGCTCCGCGAGGAGATGGCCGCCCAGCCTGACAGGACAATTTGGTCGGTCAGCCAGAACGACAATTTTTCCTACTGCCAGTGCCCCGAATGCCTGAAGACGATCGAGGAGGAGGGCTCGCCCGCCGGTCCGATCATCCGCTTCGTCAACCGCGTCGCCGCCCTCTTCCCGGACAAGACGATATCGACCCTGGCCTATCAGTATTCGCGCCCGGCGCCGCGCCTGACGCGCCCCGCCCCGAACGTCGAGGTCATGCTCTGCACGATCGAGCTCAACCGCAGCCTGCCCATCGCCGACGATCCGTCGAGCGTTTCATTCGTCCGCGACATCGAGGACTGGAGCCGGATCTGCGGCAACCTCTACCTCTGGGATTACACCGTCAATTTCTCGCACTTCGTGTCCCCCTTCCCGAACCTCCATGTCCTCCAGCCCAACATCGAGTTTTTCGTCGGCCACGGCGTCCGACGGCATTTCCAACAGACGAACACGGGCCCGGGGCACGAATTCAGCGAACTCAAGTCCTACCTCCTGGCCAGGCTCCTTTGGGATCCGGAGATGGACGTGAGCGTCGTGATGGACGACTTCCTCGACGGCTACTACGGCAAGGCCGGCCCGTTCGTCCGAAAGTACATCGATTCTCTGCTCGGGGCGATCGGGCGGACCGGGGCGAAGCTCGACATCTACGAGCCGCCGGCGGTCCACGCGGAGGATTTTCTCTCCGCCGCCTATGTCGCGGCCTACATCGCGCTCTTCGATAAGGCCGAGGCCGCCGCGGCCGGCGACCCCGCCGCCCTGGCGCGGGTGAAAACGGCGCGCCTGCCCCTGATGTACGCGATGATCGAGATAGGCAAGGACGACATGTTCGGACCGCGCGGATTTTACAGAGAGAGGGGCGGGCGGTTCTCGGTGAGACCCGGGATGGCACGCCTCCTCGAGGACTTTTTCGCCCGGTCGGAGGCGGGTGGCGTCCAAACGCTCAACGAGGCCGGCCTCACCCCGAAAGCCTACCGCGACGCCGCCCAACGGTTCATCGACGTCCAGGTCGAAGGCAATCTGGCCTTCCGGAAGCCGGTCGAAGCGAACCCGCCGCCGTCGCCGAAATACGCCAGGGGAGACCTGGCCGTCCTGACCAACGGCGTGCGGGGAGCCAGTGACTTCAAGGTCCATTGGCTGGGCTGGGAGGGCGTCGACCTAACACTGACCGTCGACCTGGGGAAGCCGGCTGCAACTCGCGAAATCTTGTTGAGTACGCTCTCCGACCACCGGAGCTGGATCCTCCACCCGGACCGGGTGACCTGCTCGATTTCCCCAGACGGCGCCACTTTCCGGGAGCTCGGGGCCCTGGCCGCCGAAGGAGACCACCAGGGGGAAGAGATCATCCGCCCTCTCTCCTGGAGGGCTGGCCCGACTGAGCCAAGTTCATTCGGCAGAGTCCGTTACGTCCGCTTCCTCATCGAGGGAACCAAGCGCCTGCCCGATTGGCACGCCTCGGCCGGGGGGCTCTCCTGGGTCTTCATCGACGAGATCATCGTCCGCTGACATGCGGCGCTTTCGGATCTCAGCATGGCTGAAGCGACTAAACTATAGATTCATGGTATAATAGACAAAATTTGCGCGAAAACTTGATGGAAGCAAAGGACGGAAATATATCGGCCCCCGACTCTTTGATCCGGAGGCGGTTCCTCGGCTTGGGGGCGGCCGCCCTAGCGCTCCCCCTCATGTCGCGGCTTTCCGCCTTCGCCGCTCCCGAGCCGCTCCTTCCTCCCGACCGCGGCTTGTCCTTTTACAACACCCACACCGGAGAATCTGAGACCGTCGAATATTGCCGTTCGGGGTGCCTCGTCCCCCCTTCCCTTGAGAAGATCAACAACATCCTGAGGGACCACCGGACCGGGGAAACGAGGGACATCGACGTCCGCCTCCTCGACCTCCTGAACGCCCTCTCCCGGAAGATCTCGACGGACGGGCCCTTCCACGTCATCTCCGGCTACCGGTCGCCCCGGACCAACGCCGCCTTGCGAGCGAGCGGCGGGGGCGTCGCCGAGAACAGCCTCCACCTTCTCGGGCGGGCCATCGATATCCGCATCCCCGGCTACAAGCTCCAGGATCTCTATCGGGCGGCGGTCGACCTCGGCGGCGGAGGCGTGGGGATCTATCCCGGATCGGATTTCGTCCACGTCGACGTCGGCCGCGTCCGGACCTGGTAAGCCGGCCTATCAGTACGACGGCGACGCGCGCTCTTCCAGGGCCCGATAGAGGGCCGCATCCCTGAGATAGATATCCTTCCGGAATTGCACCCGCCCATCGTCGGCCAGCCACGCGGTCCAATAAAGGAGATGAACGCCCAGGGAGTTCCTAAGTTTGATCACCCGCGTCTCCCGGTCCTCCATCGCGGCCAGGAGCTTATCCCTTCTCCAGTCCGGATCGTCCCGCAGGACGTACTCGGCGAGTTCCACGGGCTTTTCGACCCGGATGCAGCCCGAGCTGAAATCCCGGACGGCCCGGCTGAAAAGCCCACGCTCGGGCGTGTCGTGCAGGTAGACGTCGAACTTGTTGGGGAACATGAATTTGATCCGGCCCAGGGAATTCTGGGGCCCCGGGTCCTGCCGGAACTTATAGGACAAGTCGTCCGCCTTGACCTGCGACCAGTCGATATCCGCGGGGTCGATCTCCGGGGCGCCCTCCCTCCAGTCCCTGAAGACCCGGATCCCCTTTTCCCTGAGATAGCCGGGATTTTTCCTGATCTTGGGCAGGATGTCCTCCCGGGCAAGCTTCGGCGGCACGGTCCAGGCGGGGTTGATCTCGATGTAGGACAACCTCCCGCTGAAATCGGGCGTCCGCCGGTAGGCGCTTCCGACGACGGCCGGCATGGCCAGGACCTCGCGGCCCGCCTCGACGACTCCGACCTTGAAATCGGCCACGTTGACCAGGATGTATCTCTCCCCCAGGTCCTGGGTGATCCAGCGCCAGCGCTCGAGGTTGGCCCGGATCTGGGTCAGACGCTCGGCGGCGGGGACGTTCAGGACTGTCGCCGTCCCAACCCCGACGGCGCCGTCAGGCTCGAGGCCGTGGCGACGCTGAAAGGCCTTCACCGATCGCTCCAGCCCGTCGTCGAAAAAGTCCGGGTCGCCGTCACTCTCCGCGGCCAAGAGGTCTCCCGTCGCAGCGAGCGTTTTCCTGAGGGCTTCGACCCTGGCGTCCCGGTCTCCCTTGACGAGCTTGGGGCCCGGGGGGAATTCCGGCCAGCCGCCCGCATCGGCGAGAGCCCAGTAGTCCCGGATAGCTTTTTTCAGCCCTTTGTAAATGGCGTGGCTCGGCCGCAGGGAGTCGAGGGCGCCGGGAATATCCTTCGCCGCCAGGCCCTTTCCCAGGACGGCCGCTAAATCCTCGTAACGCCCTTTGATGAACCATTCGGACTGGATCGTTTCCGGGTTGACCTGGCCGTGGACAAGATGTGATCCGCAGAGGAGGAAGGCGTCGGTGAGGAGCATCTCTAGGTCGGCCAGGACTTCGGGCCGGACACTTCTGCCCCGTTTCGCTTTAATCGCCTTGATCTCCGTGAGCAAGGCTTCGAGGGCGGCCAGATGGTAGTTTTCCGGGTTGAGCCCGTCCGCGGCGACGAGGCGCAAAGCGCCAAGAAAGGCGGCGGCGTCAGCAAGGACGAGTCCGTTGTCGATCCAGGCAGGGCGGAAATCCCGGGCCCGGTAAAAATCCGGCAGGACATCGGAGCCGCAGATCCTGTCGCGCCGGCAATAAACGGGCCCATCGGTTCCGTCCGGACCGACCCTCGTCTCGAGGACGGCCCGGGCCGACTCGACCGGCGGGGGCGGCGGCGGAGTCCCGCAGGACGGGATAAGGGTCAAGGCGCAGAAGAAAAGGAGAAACGGAATGCCGGCTCTTGGCTTCTTTGCGTTCATCACAAATAATCCGAGGTACCATTCTACCCGCTACGGCGCGGAATTGCCACACGCCTGCGGCATTCGTTCGGACACATGAATCCGCCGAGATCGGGCTAGGCCGTCTGGGATACGTAGGGGATCGTCTGCGGGCCTTCGGGCATGACGCAGATGGACGCGCCGCGGCCGTAGTTTTCGAGGAGCTCGGCTACGTTGTCTTCGATGCGGCGGCACGGCAGGAGGAGCGCCGAGCGGATCTCGTCGTCCGTTAGGCCGTCCGACTTCACGTAAATGCCCGCTTTGTGCTGGATGAGGGCCTGGATATGGGCCTGCCACTGGTCCTGCTCGAGGAAGCCGGGCGCGCAGATCTTGGCGAGCAATTCTTGGGGACTTTTCGACTCCCTCAGGATCTTCCCGTAGAGCCCATGCTCGGGGAGCCCGTCCCAGCAGCTGGTGGCGATGATGATCGCGCCGCCCGGCCGGACGATCTGGTCGGCCGCCCTCATGCCCTTGACCGACTGGTAGAGATTGATGTCGAGCGGATAGCCGGAGTTCGTGGTGACGACGATGTCAAAAGGCCTCGGGACGGCGACCATCGCCGAGCGCTTGACGAAGGCGCACCCGGCCGCGTGAGCCTCATCCAGGTCGCCGCCGAAAACGCCGGTCACGGCCTTGTCGCGGTTGAGGGTCACGTTGAGAAGGAAAAGGCGGCCCGCCTGCCCGGCGACTTCGCGCACTTCCTCCCAGATCGGGTTCCCCTGGGTCACGCCCCAGATTGCTTTCGGGTGGCCGATCATGCCGGCGTCGTGGTTGCCGAGGACCGTGCGCTGACCGGCCATGCCCGGCATGATGGCCTTCCCGCCGCCCGAAAATCCGGCAAAGAGGTGGGGCTCGATGAAGCCGGTCAGGATCTTCAAGTCGCAGCGCATGAGCTCGGCGTTGAGCCAGGTCTCGTGGCCTTTCGAGGTCACGCCGACTTTGACCTGGGTCGACGGATCGAACGTATTGTTCTGGACAATGCGGCGTTTCTCATAGATCGCGTCGCCGACCATGGCCCTGAGCTCGGATTCGGTGTTGGGACGATGAGTTCCCAGGGCGTTGAAGAGCGTGACGTCGACACCGGGGATCGCGTCCAGGACTTCGAGGACGGCCGCCAACATCAGAGGGTTGGGCGCGGGCCGGGTGATGTCGCTGAATATGACGCCGACGCGCTTGCCGGGACGGACGAGGTCGCGGAGAGGCGGCGAGCCGATGGGCTCTCGCAGGGCCGCCCGTACGGCAGCCGCAGGGTCGGCCAAGGCGGGGACGAACGACGGCTCGACGACGGTGACGTTGAGCGAATCGTCGAGCTCGAGCGGCAGCCCCGTTTTTCCGTAGGCGAGCTTGAATCTCATTCGCCCGCTATTTTACTCCAAATCGGCTTTAGCCCGAAGAATGGGAAAGAAGGGGGGCACGTACGGCAGGATGTTCTCGAACAGGAGAACAGGGCTTTGAATTCCGGCCGATAATCAGGTATGATTCAGGAGGTCTGCATAACGCTTCGAGGAGGTCCTAAAATGCCAACGTCCTACAAAGATATCGGCCTCGCCAACACCAACGATATGTTCCGGCGCGCCTTCGCCGGGCAGTATGCGGTACCGGCCTACAATTTCAACAACATGGAACAGCTCCAGGCCATCATCACCGCCTGCGTCGAGACGCGCTCGCCGGTCATTCTCCAGGTCTCGAGCGGAGCCCGGAAGTACGCCAACCAGACGCTCCTCCGCTATATGGCCGAGGGCGCGGTCCGCATGGCCCGGGAGATGGAGAAGGCCAAGGGCCTGGACCTGGAGATCCCCATCACCCTCCACCTCGACCACGGCGACACCTTCGAGCTGGCCAAGTCCTGCATCGACAACGGCTTCTCCTCGGTCATGATCGACGGTTCCCATCTGCCCTTCGAGGAGAACATCGCCCTGACCCGTCAGGTCGTCGAGTACGCCCGGACGCGGGGCGTCTCGGTCGAGGGCGAGCTCGGCCGTCTGGCCGGGATCGAGGACGAGGTCCAGGCCGAGAAATCGACCTACACCCATCCGGAGCAGGTGGTCGATTTCGTGCGCCTGACCACCGTCGACTCGCTGGCGATATCCATCGGCACCTCTCATGGCGCCTACAAGTTCAAGCCCGAGCAATGCACCCGCGACGAGCGCGGCATCCTCGTTCCGCCGACGCTCCGGTTCGACATCCTGGCCGAGGTCGAGAAGAAGATCCCCGGCTTCCCCATCGTCCTCCACGGCGCCTCCTCGGTCATCCAGGAGGCCGTGGCCACGATCAACAAGTACGGCGGCAAGATGAAGGACGCCATCGGCGTCCCCGAAGAGCAGTTGCGTCAGGCGGCCCGTTCGGCCGTCTGCAAGATCAACATCGACACCGACGGCCGGATGGTCATGACGGCCACGATCCGCCAGGTTTTCTCCGAGTCGCCCGGGGAGTTCGATCCGCGCAAGTACCTCGGCCCGGCCCGGACGGCCCTCGTCGAGATGTACAAGCGGAAAAACAGGGAAGTCCTCGGCTCGGCGGGGCGCTACGGGAACGAGATCTGATCCGGCGCCGAAATGACGTCGGCCGACGGCGCGGCCAGGACGTCTAGAGGATGAGCTTTCCGACCCCGATGAGGAACAGGAGCGCCCCGAGGGCGAGAACGTACTTGTAGGGGATGGCGAAGCCCTCCTTGAGGTGGACGACCCAGACGTCCCGTTCGTAGCTCGCGCCGGTCTCGCCCCGGTACGTTTCCTTGATCTCCTCGACGATCCTCTGGACCGTGTCGAGCTTGGTCTTGTGCTTGTCGATGGCCGAGCGGATCTCCTGCTGTTCGGCGGCCGTCAGGGTCCTCTCGAAGACCTTGTCCTGCTCGGAGAACCTCAGCGCGCCGTCCACCTGGATGAAGAAGACGACGAGCGGGATGCCGATGGCGATGAGCATCAGGAGAAGCCCCTGACTGCGGCCGTTGCCCCGCGGCCGACGAACCTTCTCCGGGACGAAACGCGCGTCCCAATCATCTTTTTTAGGCATGGCCGGCCTCCTTCAGGAGTTTTGTCGGAATTCGTTCGGGCGGGTCCAAAATATCTTTTTACATGGGGGAAGTCAACGCCCGCAGGCCAGGGAACGGACCGGGGGGCTTCAGGGGAAACGGCGTTCTTTCGATGGTGGAGCTGACCAGGATCGAACGGACGACCTCACGATTGCCATTCCTTGGCAAACAGAACTACATCCTGCCGTGTGGACAATACATCCGAGGCCATTATCAAAATATGCCCGGATCGATTGAAGAAGAGGCAGGTCATCGCCGGCGGCGCGGCAAGAAAACGGTAGACGCCGGCTCCCATTGTATATTCTAGTGTTCCGATAGAATAGCTTGTATTGATCGGGATATAGGTGTATGATTCCAATCACCCAAGGGGACAAGATTGGGGTTCCCGGGCCCATGATCGTTAAAGGAGGAGTTCATGCCGGAACAGATTCTCGGAAGCTACAGAGTGGAGTCGCAACTCGGCGCAGGCGGGATGGGTGTGGTCTATCAGGCGACCGACACCCGGCTGGGCCGGCAGGTCGCCATCAAGATGCTGCACGAGGCGAGCCTCAATGACCCCGAAAGGCTATCGAGGTTCGAGCGCGAGGCGCGCTTGCTGGCCACGCTCAACCACTCCAACATCGCCGCGATCTACGGGCTGGAAGAAGCCCGGGGAGAAAAGTTTTTGGTTCTCGAGTATGTGCCGGGTGACACGCTCGCTCAACGCCTCGCTAAGACCCGGCCGTCTCTCAAGGAGGTTCTGGACATCGGCCGGCAGATCGCTGACGCGCTGGCGGCGGCGCACGAGGCCGGTGTCGTCCATCGCGATCTCAAGCCGGCGAACATCAAGATCACGACCGAAGGGAAAGTGAAGGTGCTGGACTTCGGTCTGGCCAAGGCGCTCGAGGCGGCGCGGCCGGGCGGAACCGGCGCCGAGACCGCGACCATCGCTCCGGAGATGACGCAGGCGGGGGTCGTGATGGGAACGGCGGCCTACATGAGTCCGGAGCAAGCATCGGGCAAACCGGTCGACCGGGCGACGGATATCTGGTCTTTCGGCTGCGTGATGTACGAGGCGCTGACCGGAAAACGGACGTTCCCCGGCGATACGACGACCGAATTGCTCGTCGGCATCCTGGACCGCGAACCCGATTGGCAGTCTCTGCCGGCCGATACGCCCGATAACGTGAAGCAACTGCTGCGGCGGTGCTTGGAGAAAGACCCGCACAGCCGGCTTCATGACATCGCCGACGCTCGGCTGGAGCTGGAGGAAACGCTCTCGGGGAAAGCCATCACCGAGAAAACAGCGGCCGCGCGAAAACGCACTCTCTGGCCGGCCGTTGCGGCAGGGGTCGTGCTGGGGGGGACTGCGCTCGGCCTGTGGGCGTGGTCTCAGGGGCGGGGAGCTCCCGCCCGGGAAGTTGTCCGCTTCACCCATCATCTACCGCAGGGCCACCGGATGCTCCCGAGCTGGAATCCGAGCGTGATGTTCTCGCCCGACGGTAAATCCCTTGCCTTCAACTACAATGCGGGTGGACCGACGGCCGTCCAGAGGCGTATTGATGAACTGGACCAGAAGCCCCTGGGGGGAGTGAAAGGCCTGTTCGCCCCCGTCTTTTCGCCCGACGGACGCTGGGTCGTCATGGCCGACGGTAAGGACTTGACTCTCAACAAGATCGCTGTCGACGGCGGCGCGCCCGTGCCGCTCGCTAAGACGGACATGTTCGGGCGAGGCGATTGGGGCAAGGACGGCTACATCTACTTCACCGAACGGTATCCCGGTTCGATCTGGCGCATCCCCGAGAATGGCGGTGATAAAGAGGCCGTGACGACGCTCAATCCGGACAAAGAGGAATTCGTCCATAAGCACGCGCAGATCCTGCCCGGCGGAAAGGCAGTTATGTTCACGGTCATATCCTCCGGCATGGAATCATACGACGATGCCCGCATCGAGCTCCAAATCCTCGACACCAAGCAACGGAAGATCCTGGTCCAGGGCGGCTTTGGCCCCCGCTATTCCCCTTCGGGCCACATCGTCTATGCCAACGGCGGGAATCTCTATGCGCTGCCCTTCGATCCTAAAAAACTGGAAGTGACCGGTCTCCCGCTCAAAGTCGTCGAGGGGGTGCAGATGAGCACGAACACAGGCTCAGCCTATTTTGATGTGTCCAGCACGGGCGCGCTGGCCTACGTCCCCGGAATCGCCGAAGGCGGTGAACGCACTTTGGTCTGGGTCGACCGCCAGGGCAAGGCGGAAACACTGCCGCTCCCACCCCGCTCCTACCTGTTCCCGCGAATCTCACCCGATGCCAAGACTCTCGCCTATGAAGTGGAAGGAGCCACCCACAACCTTTACAGCTATGACTTTGCCCGCGGCGTGGTGACCAAATTGACGACCGACGGGCTGAGCCACGCGCCGGTTTGGATGCCGGACGGGCAGAACATTTGTTACCGCTCCTGGAAAGCCGGCTCGATGACCATGTGGGAGATGCCTTCGGACCGCAGCCGACCGGAAGAACGCCTGACGATGATGGGTTCGCAACAGAGCGCCGTCTCGGTTTCGCCCGACGGGCGTTACCTGGCCTTTAACCAGATGGCGCCGATGGGCACAGGGAATCAGATGACGCCGACAGGCTCCGGGAACCAGATGGCGACAACAAGCACCGGATCCGACATCTGGATTCTGCCCCTTCAGGGCGACGACCATGAGCCCCGGCTGTTCGTGGGGGGGAAGTTCGACGAGGCGTCACCTAAGTTCTCACTGGACGGTAAATGGGTGGCCTATTGCTCCAACGAGTCCGGCAAAGCCGAAGTCTACGTTCAGCCTTGGCCCGGACCCGGGCCGAAGATCACGCTTTCGTCGGATGGCGGCACAGACCCGATCTGGAACCGCGGGGGTCAGGAGATTTTCTATCGCAACGCCGACAAAATGATGGTTGTGCCCGTGTCGACCGCGGGCGGATTCAAGGCCGGCAAGCCCAGCCTGCTGTGGGAAGGCCACTACTCTCAGGGGATGAGCTCCTCCTGCGGCCCGCCAGGGGTCAGTTCGGCCAGCTACGACGTGACCTCCGACGGCCGGCGTTTCCTGATGGTCAAAGACAACGACCAGGACGCCTCTTCGACGAGCATCGTCGTCGTTCTCAACTGGACCGAAGAGCTGAAGCGCCTGGGGCAAGACCGGCGGAACTGAGCAGTCGACTAATCCCAGCGAGGAGAGAAACATGGCTGTCCCGCTTGATTCTATCCGGGCGATTCATAACGCACTCCGCAAAGACATGGCCGTGATAGATGCCTCGGCATACGAAGCTGCTCGCGGCCGTGGCAGCCTGGGCGTTGTTTTAAAACGCTATTCGTTCTTCAACGAGGTCCTCGTCTGGCACGCCAGCGGAGAGGAGGAGTTCGTATTCCCTGCGTTGGAAAGCGTTGCTCCACTCGTATCCGAAGCGTACGAGCGGGACCATCGAGGTCTCGACTCCCTGTTCGAGTCGCTCCACAGGGCTATCGCCGAGTCTGATCCGCTGGCCACGGCGCGCGCAACAGCCGCATTCAACTTCCACTTGGGCATTCACCTGGACAAGGAAGAGGCCCATCTTTATCGGATATTCAACGAAAGGGTGCCGCTTCAGAACCAGGGGGCCATCGTTGGGAAAATGCCCCAGAAAGTTCCGCAGCAGCGCTTTCCCGAAGTCGTCGGCTGGCTTTTTCGGCTCATCGGGCATGACGATCGGGAGAACATGACCAGAATATGGCGGCAGGCTTTGCCCGAGCCGGCCTTTGCAGGAGCCATCAAGCTTATCCAGGTCGCCATCGGAAACGACTGGGCGGAACTGACCCGTCGGATCCCGGAGCTCAAGTAGCCGACGCCGAGATCGACAGCCCCCTGAGAAGAATGGGGATTAAGAACGCGATCTGGAACACGACATCCCTAGGATATCCGGCGGATCAGAACGTGGCGTGCCTGAGAGGATTCGAACCTCCGACCCTTGGATCCGGAGATCTCGCCACCTCCTACTAGTTGATTGAAAGTAGATCGGCTTTCTGGCCCGCGTTGTGTCCCACGATTATCGCGACATTTCCCTTTTTATGCCCCTGCTCGACATAGCGATGCGCTTCGACAATCTGCTCCATTGGATAGACGCGGTCAATAACCGGTTTGAGCTTGCCCGCCTCGATCAGATCCTTGAGCAAGAGAAGGTGTTCGAGCTTTTCGTCGCGGTCTGAGTCGGTAAGGACGTTGATGTAAATGCCGGTCTGCTTGAGCGCTTTCCTGCCATGCGCAGGGAGCAGTTTTCCGACGGCGTCAAAAACCACGTCGTAGGTCGCGCCGCTTCGGGTGAAGTCTTCCCGGGTGTAATCGATAACCTGACTCGCCCCCAGGGATTTGACCAATTCCAAATTCGTGCCGCCGCATACCCCGGTCACGTCCGCCCCGAAGTGGCGGCTGGCAAGCTGCACCGCATAAGTGCCCACCGCGCCGGACGCGCCGTAGATCAGCACTTTTTGCCCAGGCCGGATCCTTCCCTTGTTGAGACAGTGCCAAGCCGTCTGCCCTGCGCCGGGGACGGCGGCGGCCTCCTCGTAGGTGAGATTGGCCGGCTTGAGCGCTATCACTCCCTTTTCGGGCAGGCACTTGTACTCGGCATAGCCTCCGAAATCGACATCGAAGGTGGAGGCGAACACCTGGTCGCCGGGCTTGAAGCGGGTCACTTTCCCGCCGACGGATTCGACTTCTCCGGCCAGTTCCATCCCCAGGATGGGGCGCTTGGGTCTACGGAACCCCAGGTAGAGGCGCGCCAGGAGCCGCTTCAAGCCATGGATGGGCATGTTGAGACTGCGCATGATCGTGTCCCCGATGGTGACGGTGGTGGCGTGGACTTTGACCAGCACTTCCCTGTCCCGGGGCACGGGCTTCTCCACTTTTTGCACCCGCAGCACTTCCGGCGGTCCATAATCGGTGTAAACGATCGCTTTCATAAACGTGTCCTTCATTGTTTAAGTATATCATCGCTGCCAAGCCCAAAAGCTTTAGGAAGCGGCCCGCCGGCTTGACTCGGCGCCGAGGGGAAGCGAGAATGGGGGCGACATCGCATTCCTGGAGGCCTGTCCATGAAGAAGGTCACCGCGTTCGTCGGCTCCGGCCACAAGAGGCTCACGCACAGCGCCGTCCGCCAGTTCCTGGACGACCTGCAGTCTTTGGGGGACGTCGAGACCGAGCTCGTCACGCTCAGCGATTATCGAATCGGGACATGCCGGGGCTGCCGGCTCTGTTTCGAGAAGGGCGAGGAGACCTGCCCCATGAAGGACGACCGGGACGCGCTCATGGGGAAGATCATGGCGTCCGACGGCATCGTTTTCGCTTCTCCGAACTACTCGTTCCAGGTTTCCGGCATGCTGAAGGTCTTTCTCGACAGGCTCGGCTTCGTCTTTCATCGCCCGCGCTTCTTCGGCAAGACCTTTACGAGCATCGTCACCCAGGGATTTTTCGGCGGCCGGAAGATCGTCGGCTACCTGGATTTCGTCGGCAGCGCGCTGGGCTTCAACACCGTCCCGGGCGCCTGCTTCACGGCCTTGGACCCGCCCACGAGCCGGGAAAAGGAAAGGAGGAACCGGGCCCTGGCGAAGCAGAGCCGGCGGTTCCATAAGCGAATGAACGGGGCGCCCTTCCCGGCGCCGTCTATCCTGAAGCTCTGGGGCTTTCGGATGGGCCGCACGAACGTCAGGCTGGAACTCACCGAAACCGACAGCGACTATCAATATTACACGGAAAGAGGCTGGTTCGAATCGGACTATTTCTATCCCGTGCGCC
>MEYF01000097.1 GCA_001775755.1 Candidatus Aminicenantes bacterium RBG_19FT_COMBO_65_30
GTTCCGGTCGCTCCTGAAGCTCACGGCGAGCGACGCCTCCGACAACGACGGCTTCGGCCTGTCCGTCGCCGTCGACGGCGGCTACGCTCTTGTCGGATCGCCCGGGGTCGACGGGTCCGGATCGAACCGGGGCGCGGCCTACCTCTTCCTTCAATCCCAGGGCGGTCTGGACGGTTGGGGCGAGGTCAAGCAGCTCGTCGCGGCCGATCGGGGCGACGGCGACCTCTTCGGGTGTTCCGTGGACATATCCGGCGATTTGGCCGTGGTCGGGGCGGCAGGGGAAGACGGGATCGGATCGAGCCGGGGAGCGGCCTATGTCTTCTCCCGCGACCACGGCGGGGCCGACAATTGGGGCCAGGTCAAGAAGCTCGTCGCGAGCGACGCCGAGAACAATGATGGATTCGGATTCTCCGTCGCCATCGACGGGGATACCGTGATCGTCGGGGCGGACGGCGAGGACGGCGCGGGCGCCGATAGGGGCGCGGCCTACGTTTTCGCCCGCGATCAAGGCGGCCCGGACAACTGGGGCGAAGTCGTCAAGCTCACGGCCGGAGACCCGGACGACGCCGATCAATTCGGGTACGCCGTCGACATCGCGGGAGACGTCATCGTCATCGGCTCCCGCGGCGAGGACGGGGCCGGGTCGAACCGGGGCGCGGCCTATCTTTTCTCCCGCGACCTGGGCGGAGCGGACGCCTGGGGCCAGTTGAAGAAGCTCACGGCGAGCGCCGCCTCCGACGGCGACGCGTTCGGGACGTCGGCAGCGCTCGACGGTACCTTGGCGGTCGTCGGGGCCGCCTGGGAGGACAGCGGAGGGACGAACCGGGGCGCGATCTATCTCTTTTCCCGCGACCAAGGCGGAGCCGAGAATTGGGGCGAGCTCAAAAAGCTCACTGCGAGCGACGCCCGCAATGGCGACCTGTTCGGCTATGATGTCGCCCTCTCCGGGGATACCATCGTCGCCGGCGCGGGCTGGAACGGAGGAGGGGGCACGGAGAGAGGCCAGGCCTATCTCTTTTCCAGGAACGAGGGCGGAGCGGACAACTGGGGCGAGATCCAGAGACTGCGGGCGAGCGACGCCGCGAACGAAGACTGGTTCGGGTTTTCCGTAGCCCTCGACGGCCCTTACGCCCTCGTCGGGGCGGCGGGAGAGGACGGAGCAGGCATCGAGAGGGGCGCCGCCTATCTTTTCCGGAAGATCTAGGCCGTCCGGCCGTTCGATTGACAGCCTGCCGGATTTCGGTCAGAATCGCGGTGGATTACGCGTCCCGGACGACTGACCCATGGACCCGAGATCTCGATACGACCTGGCCCTCACCTACGACTGGGAATATGACAAGGATTTCATCCGCCTCGTCGAGGAATCCGCGCGCGGCCGCGGCCTCACGACGCTCACCGTGCCGCCGGCCGGCGCCGGCCGGGTTCTCGAAGCCTTCAGCTCGGGCGAGCTCGACTTCCGTGTCCTGCTCGACCGGGCCTCAGGGGCCGCGCCCGATTTCGTCGGCCTGCAAGCCCTGGCCGCGGAGAGGGGCAGGGACGTCATCGAAGGCCTGGACCGGATCCGCTGGGCTTCTGACAAGGCGACCATGCACCTGGAGTTCCTGACCGCCGGAATCCTCACCCCGTACACCGTGATCCTCCCCGCTTTCGCCGCCGAGCCGGACATCGGCTTGAAGCCCGAGGAACTCGCCCCGCTGGGCGTTCCATTCTTTATCAAGCCGGCCAACACGACCGGCGGCAGTGTCGGCGTCGTTGCCGACGCGGCCGGCCCGGCCGACGTCCTCGCCGCGCGCCGGACGTACCCGGCCGACAAGTACCTTCTCCAGGAAAAGATCATCCCTGAGGCCAGGGACGGCAAGCGGTTCTGGTTCAGAGGCTTCTTTGTCCTCGGTGAAGTCTACCTGACGTGGTGGGACGATCGCACGCATCTCTACGCCGAGCTCGGCTACGATGAGGCCGCCGCGCTCGGGCTCGACCCGATCTACGCCATCGTCCGGACGATCGCCCGCGTCTCCCGGCTCAGATTTTTTTCGACGGAAGTCGCGAGGGACGTCCGGGGACGGCTGCTCGTCGTCGATTACGTCAACGAGATCTGCGACATGAGACTCCGGTCGGCGCACCCGGACGGCGTTCCGGACGCCGTGGTGGCGAGGATCGCGGACCGTATCGCCGCGTACGCCGGCGAAGCCGCGGCGCGGGAGCGGTCCGCTTAGGAGACCGTCATGAAGATCAGGGGCTTGCTCATCGGCGTCATCTTAACGATGGTCGCCGTCTATTTCATCTTTTTCACCAAGGTCGCCGACAACAAGGGGGGGCTTGAGATCATGGTCGACAAGTACCTTGAGGCCAAAATCGACCTGACCCGGGCCAACCTGGAGAGCCTCTCTCGCCAGGTCCTCTCATATGCTTCCGAAGGCGGGGGCCTGCCCGAGACGCTCGAGGCTCTGCGGCGCTTCCATCCGACGGCGGGCGCCCTCCCGGACGTATGGGGAAGGAAGATCCGCTACGAGAAGCTCTCGGACGCCTCGTTCCGCCTCAGTTCGGCCGGGCCCGACGGCGCCTTCGGGACCAAAGACGACATCGTCAAGGATTTCTGACGAAAAGCCGTTTCAGTCCGGCCCAAAGGGTTTTCTTGGGGGGGACGTCCTCGATCTCGAGCCTCCCGACCGACTTGCGGAAAGGGGCTTTCGGCGGGAAATAGGCGGCGTGCCGGAGGAGGGCCAGGTCGTAGTCCTTCCGCTCGCCGGGGTCCCGGAGCGTCTGGAAGGCCTCCTGGATACGCTCGAGGATGAGGCCGCGCTCGTCCTCGGTGACCAGGCCGTAGAGGGCGAGCGACCCGTCCCGGTAGGTGGCCAAGGCGGCCTGGTAGGCTTCCCAGATCTCGTCCTGCGAGGCGGTCCTCTCCACCGACAGCAGCTCGTAGTAGTTCCAGTCCTCGATCTTTTTCAGCATCAGGTATCCGGAAGCCGGATCTCCGGAGGAGTCCGCAGGGTGAATTCGATCGAATAGGCCAGCTCCTCGGACATCTGCCGGATGGCCTTGGCCGCGGCCGAGTCCTTGTGCTCCACGAAGTACGGCTTGAGGCCCCGGAGCGAGGCGTGGACGTCCTCGTCGTAGGGGATGGCGCCGAGGTACTTCATGTCGATGAGCAGGTACTTCCTGACCACGTCGGCGACCGACCGGCCGAGGAGGACGTCCCGCTCGTCCCGCGTCTTGTTCATGACCAGGCAGGGCCGGAAGCCGCGCAGGGCCCGGTAGAGGATCGTGCCGTAGGCCCGGTCGCTCTCCATGAGGGCCTTGAAGAAGCCGTAGAGCGACTGGGAGTTCTTCTCGATCTGGTCCAGCATCTTCTGGTGGAGTTCCTGGATCTTGTAATGGTCCATATAGAGCTTGAGGACGCGCATGATGCAGGACTTCAGGAAGAGGTAAGTGTTCTCGATCGCCGTGGCCTCCGGCGTCGCCACGACCACGCCGGGGTTGGCGCTGAGGAAGAAATCGAGCGTGTTGAAGCTGCTGCCCGTCCCCAGGTCGAGGATGACGTTCTGGGTGTTGATCTGGCGGAGCTGGCGGAGAAGGCGGAGCTTCTTGTAGTGGTTGAGGTTGGCGATGAAGAGGATGTTCTCCGAGCCCTTGACGATGCGCAGGCCGCGGTAGGGCGTCTCGACGGCCGCCTGCTCCAGGGAAGGGACGGCGTTGGTCAGGAAGTCGCCCAGGTCCGGGTGGGAGGCCTTGATGCCCAGGAGAGTATGGAGGTTGGGGGCGCCGAGGTCGACGTCGACGAGGACGACCTCACGGTCGAGCGAAGCGAGATGGAGGCCGAGGCTGGCGGCGACGAAGCTCTTCCCCGTCCCGCCCTTGCCGCCGCCGATGGCCCAGATCCTCTTCTCCATTTTTTATTTTTTTCTTGGCGATGAAGCATAAATTTACCACAGACACGGACCGATTACAATTGACCGGGGGGAGGAGTTCGGCAAGGAAGACTCCTCCACGTTCGTCTGAGAAGCGATCGAACCGTGACCCGCCGCGTGCCGTCTAGGCTTCCCCGGCCTCCGCCTTCTCGCCCCGCTTCTTGTTCCACGCCCTGCGGATGAGCAGGGTGACGACCAGGATCAAGACGACGATCATGATCCGGGCGCCCCAGAGATAGGGGTGATGGGAGGCATCCGCGTAATGGACGTTCTCCGGATCTCTCATCAGGAAGTTCTTGACGGCGTCCTGATAGGTCCACACGCCCAACAGGACGAGCAGATAGACGGGGGTGATGTAGGTCATGATGAACTTGAAGACGCGCGGCACCTTGAGGTCGGCGCCCTTGTGCATCTCTTCCCAGCCCTTCTTGATCTTGAAAACCCAGGAGAAGAGGATGACCTCAATGGCCGCGAAGACGACCAGGCCGAAGGTGCCGGCCCAGAAGTCGAGCTCGTCGAGGACGCCGAACTTGAAGAAGGCGATGACGAAAGCGGACATGGTGACGAGGACAGAGAAGACGGCGATGACGGCCTTCTCCCGCTTCCACTTGAACTCGTCCTCGAGGAAGGCGATGGCCGGCTGGGTCATGGCCACCGACGAGGTGATGCCGGCGATGAAGAGGAGGAAGAAGAACATGCCCCCGAAGATCTGGCCGAGCGGGATCTTCTGGAAGATGACCGGCAGGGCCTGGAAGCCGAGGTTGAAGGCCCCTTCGTTGGCGATGATCTGCGTCTCGGCCAGGCCGAAGAAGATGACGGCTGCGGGGATGGCGATCGTGCCGCCGAGCACGACTTCGGCCATCTCGTTGGCCGAGGACGTCGTCAGGCCGTTCAGGGTGATGTCCTGCTTTTCCCTGACGTAGGAGGCGTAGGTCTGGATGATGCCCATGCCCAAGCTCAGGGTGAAGAAGATCTGCCCCGCGGCCACGAGCCAGACGCTGGCCGACCCCAGGCGGCTGAAAACCGGGTTCCAGATGTAGCCCAGGCCCGTGGCGACGTTGAGCTCCGGCTGAGACGGGTCGGGCGTCCCCAGGGTCAGGACCCGGACGACCAGGATGACGCCGAACAGGAAGAGGAGCGGCATGCCGTACTTGGCCAGGACTTCGATGCCCTTGGAGATGCCCTTGTAGAGGAAAAAGAAGTTGCAGGCGATGGTGATGCCCCAGAAGATCAGGATCGGGGCGAGCGAGCTGAAGAACTCGTTGGATTCGGCCCCCTGGAAGCCGCGCAAAAACTTGCCCATGGCCTCGCGGTTGGCGTGGCCGAAGTACTTGCCCGTCACGGAGAACCAGGAGAAGCCGAGGCACCACGATTCGATGAAGTTGTAGTAGATGACGATGACGAAGGGGATGACGATGCCCAGGGCGCCGAGGTACTTGGAGGGGGCCTTCTTCCACATGACGTGGAACATGCCCGGGGTCGTGCCGTGGCCCCTGACCCCGCCCATGCGGCCGATCGTCCACTCGACCCACATCATGGGGATGCCGAGAAGGACGAAGGCGACGAAGTAGGGGATCATGAAGGCGCCGCCGCCGTTGGCCGCCGCTTTGACCGGGAAACGGAGGAAGTTGCCCAGGCCGATGGCGTTGCCGGCCACGGCCAGGATGAGGCCGATGCGTGTTCCCCACTGCTCGCGGCCGCCGGCTTCGACGACGACCTCCGGCCTCTTGCCGAAGAGAACACGGCGGAAGCAGTAGAAGGCGAGCGCCAGAATGAACCCCCACCCGAGGACGAAGAATATCCAGCCGCTAGCGGTCATGCCCTGAGTCATGGGACCTCCTCGAAATAGGAAGAAAATCTAGATACCACAGGACGCCGCCCCTGTCAAAACAATTCCTGGGCCTTGCGTTTTTCCCGGTTTTCTGCTATTTTAAGGTGCCCGTCAAAAGGAATTCTCTGCGAGGAGTGGACGCCCAGTGGATAAATTCGGAAATATCGACAGCAAATACCGGTTCATCATCCTGGCCTCCAAGCGGGCCAAGCAGCTGCTCAAGGGCGCCAAGCCCAAGATCCAAGGCAAGTCCAAAAGCCTCATCCGGATCGCCCAGGCCGAGGTCAAGGCCGGACTCATCGAGTACGAGATCATCCCGACCCGGATGGACGACCTTCCTGAACGGGACGATCGTGTCTTCGTAGGCGCCGGCATCCCCGACGAGCCCGGGGAGTCCGAGGGGATCGCCGCCAAGGACATCGTCGAAGGGGACGCCGAAGTCGTGCTCGGTGGAGAGATCGAAGAGAACGAGGCGGGCGATGAGGACGCCGAAGACGAGGACGGCGGCGCAAAAGACGACAAGGACGAGTGAGCCCGGGCCGCCGGCGGCTCAGTCCGGCCCGCCCGGTTCCCCCCGCTTCCCGATCAACTCGATGTAATCGCGGGTGATGAAGTCCGCCCGGCCGAATTTCAGGGCCCGGGCGAACCGGGTGATCTCGTGCCTCTCCCCTTCGAGCTCGAGGAAATTCCCCGCCGACGTCTCGTCGATGCAGATGGTCAGCCGGTTCTTCCGAAGCACGGTCCGGTGCTTGCCGTAGGCGAACGTCTCCCGGAGCCCCAGGGCCTTGAGGATCTTGCGGAGCTCGCGCGGGTTGCGGACCTGGGTCTCGAATTCCTCACGGACCTTGAACGACCGGGATTTCCGGGGCTCGCCCTTGAACGTCAGCGTCGCCCGCTTGCCCGTCGTCCGCAGGCGGAGCGCCCGGCGGCCGGCCCGGAGGGCGCCCGACTCGAAATCGAAAAGGACGTTCGTTTCGAGGTGCCTGTCCCGGGCGACGACGGCGCCGAGGCCGAGGAGCTTCTCCCGCGCGGCCTTGGGATCCCCGATCCGGATCTTGACTTCGATCTCGGTCATCGCGTCCTTTCCACCGGCCCTCATCGGCTCCGGGCGAGGCCGAAGACGGCCAGCCGGATGAGCGTCTCGCGGGGCGTCGACGCGGCGAAGGGGTTGATGGACTCGAGCGACTTTTCGGCGAACTCCCGGGCCCTTTCGCCGGCATAGTCGAAGGCCCCGCCGGCGGCCAGGGCATCGATCAATCCCCGGCGCTCTTCGCCGGAGATGTCCTTCCGGCCGACGAGGGCCTTGATCCGCTCGCGCCCGGAGCGGCCGTCGGCCTTGAGGATTCGGATGAGCGGCAGGGTGATCCGTCCCTCGCCGAGGTCGGACAGGACGGGCTTGCCGAGGACTTTGGCGTCCCCCGTGAAGTCGAGCAGGTCGTCGACGATCTGGAAAGTTTTCCCCAGGTTCAGGCCGTAGGCGGCGACGGCCTCCTCCTCCTCGGGGGAGGCCAGGCCGAGGATGGCCCCGATGCGGCAGCACGCGCCGAACAGGACCGCGGTCTTGTTCTCGACGATGCTCAGGTACTGTTCTTCGGTGATGCGGAGGTCGCCGACGAGGGCGTACTCATCGAGCTCGCCCTCGATCATCCGGGCCGAAACGTCGGCCAGGAGCCGGATGACCCGGTCGTGGCGGGACTGGAGGGAGAGACCGATGGACTTGATGTAGAGGTAATCTCCCAGGAGAACGGTGATGTTCGGGCCCCACTTGGCGTGGACGGACTCTTTCCCCCGCCGGACGCCGGCGTTGTCGACGATGTCGTCGTGGATGAGGCTGGCCGTATGCAGGAGCTCGACGAGCGAGGCCAGGAAGACCGACTCTTCGCTTCCCGGGCTGAAGAGGCGGGAGGTCAGCAGGACGAGCGCCGGCCGGAGCCTCTTGCCCTTCTTGCGGAGGACGTAGCGGCTGATCTCGGCGGTCAGGGGGTTGGCCGAGCGGGACCAGGACTCGAGCCGGTCCTCGACCCGGTCGAGGTCGGACCGGATCTCCTTGTAGAGCGAGGACATGTCCTTCCACTTCGGGATGGACGACCATCGGTCGAGGAGGGTTGTCGGCGAGGTCATCGGTAGTTCATGAACTGCATGTGGATGCCGAGGTCCTTCCCCTTGAGGAAGGCGATGACCTCCTGGAGGACGTCGATCTTGGCCGAGGAGACCCGGACCTCGTCGCCCTGGATGGCCACCTGGGCCTTGAACTTCTCCCCTTTGACGAGCTTGACGATCTCGCGGGCCTTCTCGATGGGGATGCCGACCTGGAAGACGACGTCCTGCTTGACCGTCCGGTTCGCCCCGTCCTCGATCCGGCGGTATTCCAGGGCCCGCAGGGGGACCTTGCGCTTGACCAGCTTCTCCTCGAGGGCCGTGCGCAGGGCCTTGATCTTGAAGTCGTCCTCGGCGACGAGGGTGAGCTTCTCTTTTTCGAGCACGATGTCGACGCGGCTATTCTTGAAATCGAAGCGGTTCCGGATCTCTTTCAGGGTGATGTTGACGGCGTTGGTCACTTCTTGGAGGTCGATGCGGGAAACGATGTCGAACGAATGGTCCAGGCCCATGGCGCGGTTATCTTAGCATTGCTCCCCCGTTTTTTCAAACGGGAAGAGGCCGGTGAAATTCCGGGTCGTCGCCTCGGCCAGGTCGTCCAGGGAAAGGCCCCTGATCTCGGCCAGCACGCGGGCCGTTTCGACGACGAAAGCGGGCTCGTTCCGCCGCCCGGAGCCCCGGTAGGGGACGGGGGCGAGGTAGGGGGAATCGGTTTCCACGAGAAGGCGGTCGAGGGGGACCCGGGCGGCCACCTCGCGGAGCTTCCCGGCCTTGGGAAAGGTCAGGATGCCGGAAAAAGAGACGAAGAATCCCCGCTCGACCATGGCCCGGGCCGTCGCCCAGTCCTCGGTGAAGCAGTGGAGGATGCCGCCGCGGCGGAACCCTTCCCCCTCCACGGCGGCGATGATGTCCGCGCCGGCCAGGCGGCTGTGGAGGATGACCGGCAGGCCGGCCTCCGCCGCGAAGGCGAGCTGATGCCGCAGGACTTCGCGCTGGAGGCCGGGGGGCGAGAGATCGTAGTGGTAGTCGAGGCCGATCTCGCCGACCGCTCGGATAGCGCCGTGAGCAGCGAGGTCCTTGAGCCTGCGGAGGTGGTCAGGGGCGAACTTCGCGGCCTGGTGGGGATGGACGCCGGCCGCGGCCAGCACGCCGGGGAACTCGGCGGCCAGGCCGGCGATGGAGGGCAGGCTCCCGGCGCGGGTCAGGTCGGCCGGGCAGAAGATGGCGACGACGCCCGCGGCGGAAGCCCGGCGGACGGCATCGGCCCGGTCGGCGTCGAACTCGGGCATGTCGAGGTGGGCGTGCGAATCGACCAGCCTCGGCTTTCCACCCGTCTCGGCCATCGACGGCTCTCCCAGCTTGAGATGTGAGCAGCCAAACACAAGACTCGTTCCAGATATTTACCAGAAGTGCGGCTCCGAGTTACTCCGCCGCACTTCTGCTGGTCGCTTCTAAGAATACGCTCCCTGCCGTTCCCGGGGGGCCGGGGGATATGCATGGCCCCCATCACTGCTAAAACGGACAGCGCCCTACTGCGCCATCTTCAATTTCAGCGTCCGGAGCGGGATGGCGCCGTAGCTGAGGATTCTCTGCAGGAAGTCCTTGGTGTTGAAGGCTTCTCCCTTGAGCTTGCGGTAGTCTTCCTCCAGGTCGAGGATTTCCTGGTAGCCGATGTAGGCCAGGGAGGATTCCCCGGGATTGAGGACGATGTGCCTCCAGTGGCCTTCGGCCTCAGTCTGGGTCATGAAGCCGGAACGTGTCATGTAATCCACGACCTTGTCTTTCGTATAGGTGCCCTGATGGATGTTCATGTCCATCTGGAAGTCGATGACGGTCTTCAGGAGGAGTTTGAGCTGGTGGAGCCTGGTCCGGAGGTCGTAGTTGCGGTAGCCTCCCAGGACGAGCGTATTCTGGATGTAGACCGGCCAACCCTTGAGGAGGGCCTGATTGGGAGCCATTCTTTTAATGACGGAGGGGTCTTTCCTCGTGAAATAGGCGGGAACGAATGAGCCCGGGAAAACCTTCTGGACCGTCATGTAATCCATGTAGTAATTGTTATGTTCCTCGAGGAAGGAGGTCGTCTGGTCGGCGGCCCAGTCGGCGGGTATGGTCCGGGCATAAAGCGTATACGGACCGGCCGGCTCGTAAGCCCCCGGCCCCGTCAGCTGGAACCAGAGGCCGCGGGCCATATAGGCGGGCATGGGCTCGATCTGGAGGTTCTCCGGCGGGATCTCCATGAGATTGGTCCGCTGGATGAAATCCTTGAGATTGTCCATGGCCTGGCCGATCCGGCCGATGTATTCGTCCTTGCCGATATGCTCCACTTTGAGCTTGTCGAGCACACCCTGGATGACCGACGTGACGGCGAAGTCGACCCCTTTTTGCGCGGCCAATTGGTCCGGGTTGACGGCCGGATACATGATCTTGAAATAAGGGATGCAGATTTCCCCCATGGCGTTGCGTATGTTCTTGACGTCGCTCTGCGAGCGGGGGACGATCTCTTCGATGATGGGCAGGTTGCCCTGGGTCGTCCTCCGAAGGATCTGCAGATGGGCGTCGCTCATCCGGAAATTGCCCGTCGATTTGGGCAGGAGATCGGCCTTGAGATAGCGCTGGTAGTCCTCGAGGGCCGTGACGGCCTTGACGACTTCGGCCTGGAGGGCGGCGGCCCCTCCCGAGAGCTTCGGGACCTCGATCCTGTAGAAGTCGATGATGCCGGGCATCTGGTCGATGGCTGCCTGGGTGCAATCCTGGGGCGGGGTTTTCAGACTGTCCTTGGCCCTCTTGACCAGGCCGGGGATGGCCTTGGCCCGGGCGGTGGCGGCGGCGACGCCGGAGCCGCTGTTCTTGACGAGCAGGCTCCGGAGGCTTTGGACGAAAAGCTCGTTATACAGAAGGGGGTTGTACTCCCAGGGGACGATGTTCTGGAGCTTGAGGAACTCCAGGTCCAGGAAATCGAGGAACATCTCGTGCTCGACCTGGTTGTCGGCCGAGAGCTTGGTCTTGTCGATCTTGGAGACGAGATCCTGGTTGAAGCCGTTGAGGGTCTCGTTGAACTTGTCGAGGCTGCCCTCGCTCGGGTCCTCGAGCTTGTCGTTGTATTTCGTGTAACCCTGAAGGGTCCCGGCCGTCGGGTAGAACTTGAAGTAGGCGTCCCAGAACGTGTCCTGGAATTTCTTGAACTTGGCGTCCTCGGGCGACTGGGCCAGAAGGGCGCCGGTCCCATAGGCGAGGATGGCCAGCACCGCGAGGGCGATGGCTGTTTTTTTCATTTGTTCCTCCTCAAAACCATTTTCGAAATCCTAACATACTTATCCATTCCCTGACAAACCCTTTTTACCACCCTCGATGTATGTGAATAAAGACTTGCTTTACCACCGGATGAAGGCCGACGCCCAGGTGTATCCGGACCCGAACGCGGTCAGGGCGACGAGGTTCCCCCGCTTGATCCGGCCCTCTTTCACGGCCTCGTCGAGGGCGATGGGGATGGAGGCGGCCGTCGTGTTGCCGAAGCGGTGGATGTTCCGGACGACCTTTTCGACCGGGATCTTGAGGCCCTTGGCGACCATGAGCGAGATCCTGTCGTTGGCCTGGTGGGGGATGAGGGCGTCGATGTCCTCGACGGCCAGACCGTTTTTCTCGAGGCCGGCCCGGACGGCCTCGGGCATGCGCTGGCAGGCGTTGACGAAGACGTTCCGGCCTTCCATCTTGGGGGAGAACCGGCCTTGGTCGAAGAAGTCCCGCTGGAAGGTCGGATTGTCCAAGGGGCTGGGCTTTTCCATCCAGAGATGGGCCGCGAAACGGCCGTCGGAGTAAAGGTGCGTCGACAGGATGCCGCGGCCGTCGTCGGCCGCATTCGGCTCGAGGATGACGGCCCCGGCGCCGTCGCCGAAGAGCACCGACATGTCCCGGCCCTGGTCCGAGAAGTCGAGGTTGGTCGACTGGACCTCCGCGGCGACGAGGAGGATGCGCTTGTAGGTCCCGGCGCGGATGTACTGGTCGGCGGCGGACAGGGCGTAGATGAAGCCGCTGCACTGGTTGCGGACGTCCAGGGCGCCGATCGTGCCCAAACCCAGCTTGGCCTGGACGAGGACGCCGATGCCGGGGAAATAGTGGTCGGGGGAGAGGGTCGCGGCGATGACGAAGTCGATGGAGGAGGCTTCGATGCCGGCGTCGGCGATGGCCCGCCGGGAGGCCTCGACGGCCAGGTCGGACGTGCCGACCCCGCCATCGACATGGTGCCGTTCAACGATGCCGCTCCGCTCGCGGATCCACTCGTCGGACGTGTCCATGAGCTTCTCGAGATCGCGGTTGGTGACGACTCGAGGCGGGACGTAGTGGCCGGTTCCGGTGATGATCGTTCGCGTGATCATAGTCATCCTTATTATAGAGGAAGGCTCCCGATAAATAAACAACGGGCCGTGCCGGCCCGGCTCAAAGCAGTCCCTTCCAGAGATACCAGGCGATCGTCTCGCCCAGGCCTTGCTCGAGGGAAAAGCGGGTTTCGAAGCCCAGCCCTTGCCGGGACTTGCGGACGTCGGCCACCCAGCCGTCCGGCTTCATTTGCTTGACTTTGCTGATGTTGAAGAGGCTCTTCCCCGAGCCGCCGAGGCGGTCGATGCCTTCCGAGGCGGCCGAGGCCAGGTACGCCGTCCAGAATGGCAGGTGGACGCGGACGGGCTTTTTCCCGAGGAGCCCGGCCGCGATACACCCGATGTCCTCCCAGCCGCAAGGCTTCGGATCGGCGATGTTGAAGATCTCTCCACTCGCCGGGCCGGGATGGCCCGCCAGGAGGGCGGCGCGGACGGCGTCGCGGACGTAGACCAGGCTCAGGGACTTGCGGCGCCCGAAGAGGGGCTGAATACCGCGCCTGATCCAGCGGAAAAACTCGAGGAAATCCTCGTCGCGGGGGCCGTAGATGGCCGCCGCCCTAAGGAGGACGACGGAGAAGCGTTCCCTGTACTTGAGGACCTCTTCCTCGGCCTGGAGCTTGCTTTCGCCGTAGGGTGAGACCGGCCGGGGCGGATCATCCTCGCAGACCGCCCGCCGGGGGGCGGACGGCCCGGCGGCGGCGAGGCTGCTCAGGTGGACGAAGCGCAGCCTGCCGGACTGGCCCTCGAGGGCCCTGAGGAGATTTGCCGTCCCCTGCCGGTTTACGGTATAATAATCGTTTGATTTGAAAGTTTTGGTCAATCCGGCCAGGTGGTAGACGCAGGCGAGGCCGGCGGGCAGGGCGGGCACGCTTTGGAGATCTCCCGTGAGCAGGCGGACGCGCTCGATCCCCTCGAGCCAGCGCAGCCTGGACGGGTCGCGGACGAGGGCGTAGACCTCGACGCCGGTTTCCTCGAGGAGCCGCTCGATGAGGTGGCTCCCGAGGAAGCCCGTCCCGCCGGTGACCAGGACACGCATGATCCGGATTGTATGAGATTCGGCCGCCGGGGTCAATGCGGCCGCCGGGCATCTCTCGGAGTCAAAGGAGACAAGCGTGGACGTTTTCGACAAGTGCCTGGCCTTCACCAGGGCGGACGAGCTCAAGGCGATGGACCTCTACCCCTACTTCACCCCCATCCAGGAGGCGGTCGGGAACCGTATCAAGGTCAGGGGCAAGCCCATGATCATGGTCGGTTCGAACAACTACCTCGGCTTGGCCCATCATCCGAAGGCCAAGGAAGCCGCCCGGGAGGCGGTCGACCGCTATGGTGTCGGGACATGCGGCTCCCGCTTCCTGACCGGCACCATCGACCTCCACGAGAAACTCGAGGAGCGGCTGGCGAAATTCATGAAGCGCGAGGCCGCCCTGACCTTCAGCACGGGCTACCAGATCAACCTGGGGATCGTCTCCACGATCGCCGGGAAAGGCGATGCCATCATCATCGACCGTATGGTCCACGCCAGCATCATGGACGCCTGCCGCCTGTCGTTCGCGACCGTGCACAAGTACAGACACAACAACATGAAGGACCTCGAGCGCCTCCTGGCCTCCCTGGACCCCGGCGCAGGCAAGCTCATCGTCGTCGACGGCGTCTTCAGCATGGAGGGCGACATCGCCGACCTGCCGGGCATTGTCCCCCTGGCCAAAAAATACGGCGCCCGGATCCTCGTCGACGACGCCCACGGCATCGGCGTCCTCGGCGCGAACGGCCGCGGCACGGCCGAGCATTTCGGGCTCGAACAAGAGGTCGACCTGATCATGGGCACGTTCAGCAAGACCTTCGCCTCGATCGGCGGGGTCGTCGCCGGCGCGAGGCCGATCATCTCCTACATCAAACACCATGCCCGGTCGCTGATCTTCAGCGCCGCGGCGACGCCGGCCTCCATCGCCTCCGTCCTGGCCATCCTGGACATGCTCGAGACGCAGCCCGAGCTGAGGACGCGCCTCTGGGCCGTCACGGAGAGGATGAGGACGAGCTACCAGGCCATGGGCTACGATACGGGCCCGTCGCAGACGCCCATCATCCCCATCCTCGTCCACGACGACGAAAAGTGCTTCATGCTCTGGCGGCTCCTGCGGGAAGAGGGGATCTTCACCACTCCGGTCATCTATCCTGCGGTTTCCCTCGGACAGGCCCTGATCCGCACGAGCTATGGGGCCGGCCACACCGACGAAGAGCTGGACGCGATCCTCGCGGCCTTCGAGAAATGCGGAAAAATCCTGGGGATCATCTGATCCGGCCCGCCGGCGCGGGACGAACTCCGATGCTCCCTGTTAATCCCGTCAGGAAACGAGTCATGAATAAAACAACCCGCCGTATCCCCATCATGGCCCTGGCCCTCCTTGTGTCGGCCCTCGCGGCTGACGCCGTGACCCTGACCCTGCCTCTTTCCCAGGTCAAGCCGGGCATGAAGGGCCGGGGCAAGAGCGTCTTTCAGGGCACGGCCATCGAGGAGTTCGAGGCCGAGATCCTCGGCGTCCTGGAGAACGTCCAGCCCAAGCGGAACGTCATTCTGGCCCGGCTCCGGGGACGGGGGCTCGAATCGACCGGCGTCATCAGCGGCATGAGCGGCAGTCCGGTCTATGTCGACGGCAAGCTCATCGGCGCTGTCGCCTACAGCTTCAGCTTCTCGAAGGAGGCCATCGCCGGGATCACTCCGATCGAAGAGATGCTGGCCGTCGGAACGACCCCTCAGGAGCCCAAGACGGGCGCCGCCGCGACGCTCGCCATCCGCGACGACATCAGCCAGGAGGAGCTCTCCGGAGCGTTCTTGCGAACGCTCGCGGCCAAGGCCGTCGATAGGACTTCGGGCCTGACCATTGCGCCCCTCGAGCTTCCCCTGATGTTCGGCGGCTTCTCCGCCGCGGCCTTCGAGAGGGCCCGGTCGTTTTTCACTCCCCTCGGATTCCGGGCCGTCCGGGCCGGGTCCGGAGGCCAGGCGCGGCCGGGGCAAGCGCCCGCCGGCCCCTCGCTCCGGGAAGGGGACGCGGTCGGCGTCCAGCTCATCGGCGGCGACCTCGACGTTTCCGCCATCGGAACGGCGACCTACGTGGACGGCTCCAAGATCCTGGCCTTCGGCCATCCGCTTTACAACCTGGGGAGCGTGGACTACGCCATGACCCGTGCCGACGTCATCGCCGTCATGCCCAGCCTGGAGAGTTCCTTCAAGCTGGCGACAGCGGGCCCGGTCATCGGCCGGTTCACCCAGGACCGGACGCCGGGGGCCGCCGGCGAGGTCGGGGTCATGCCCCGCCTCATCCCCCTCAACATCGGCCTCCGGACCGAACCCGCGGTCCGCAAGGACTACAAGCTCAAGCTCGTCGCCGACAAGTTCCTGACCCCGGCCCTGGTCAATCTGGCCGTGTCGAACCTGGTCACGAGCGAGGAGCGGAACTACGGCGATATCTCCCTCGATTTCGACGCCGACGTCTTCCTCGACAAGGGCGGGATGAGCGTCCACCTGGAAGACCTCTTCTCCGGCAACTACGACAATCCCCCGGTGAACCTGTCCGGGCTTCTGGCGGCGGTCGTCCACTTCCTGATGAACAACGAGTTCAAGGACGTCGGCATCTTCCGCATCGACCTCAACGTCCGGGCCATCGAGGAGAGCCGCCTCTGCTCGCTCGAGAAGGTCCTCCTCGACAAGTACGAAGTCTCTCCCGGGGAGCCCATCCATATCAAGGTCTTCTATAGGACGCAGAAGGAAGAAAGCCTGATGGAGGAAGTCACGGTCCTCGCGCCCGCCCTTCCCGCGGGAAGCGAGTTCCAGCTCCTCGTCGGCGACGCCGCGACGATGCAGCAGGTCGAACGGGCCCAGTACCGCATCCAGGAATTCGTGCCGCGGAGCCTCGACCAGCTCGTCCGCCTGCTGGGCAACCTCCGCAAGAACAGCAGGATCTATTTCAAGATCATGGCCCCTAAGCCGGGGCTCTTCCTGAAGGGCGAGGAGATGCCCAACCTGCCGCCGACGCTCAAGTCGATGTTCGCCTCGCCGCGGGCCTCGGCGGCCGGCCCGACCGAGATCACCCGGTCGACCCTGAGCGAATATCAGCTGCCCATCCCTTACGTGTTCAAGGGCGGGGCGACGATCCCCGTCAATATCCGAAAATAGGAGTCCGGCCCCATGCGAAAACCGTTTCTGCTCGGCATCCTCGGACTGGCCGTCCTGGCCGCCTCCCTCCACGCCGTCGTTCCCCAGAAATGGGAGCTCCGGACGCGTGAGGATTACCTGAAAGGCAAGTTCGACGGCATCTCGGTCTCCTACGACGGCATGCTCGCCCTGGCGCCCAAGGAAGAGAAGATCGCCGCGCCCCAGGAGGAGTTCTTCCTGTCCGTCCTGGCGACGGCCGAGGGGATCACGTTCCTCGGCACGGGCCACGGCGGCAAGGTCTACCGCATCGGAAAGGACGGGAAAGGGGAGGTCTGGTTCCAGGCCCCCGAGATGGACGTGACCTGCCTCGTCCAGGACCGGAAGGGGATGCTCTACGCCTCGACTTCGCCGAACGGCCGGATCTACAAGATCACGGACAAGGGCAAGGGCGAGGAATTCTTCAATCCGGCCGAAAAATACGTCTGGGACCTCCTGTTCCTGGACTCGGGCGAGCTCTGGGCGGCTGTCGGCGAGAGCGGCGGCATTTACCAGATCTCCCCGCTCGGCGAAGGGCGGATGCTCTTCAAAGCCGCGCAAAACCATATCTTGTGCCTGGAGAAAACCGCCCGGGGGGATATCGTCGCCGGGAGCGGCGGCAACGGCCTCGTCTACAAGATCGCGACGGACGGCCGCGCCTCGGTCCTCTTCGAAACCCCGTACGAAGAGGTCCGGAGCCTGGCCGTCGACCGCGAAGGCCAGATCTATGCCGCGGCGTCCGGCACCCCGACGAGGTCGCGGAAGGACGAGCCGTCCGGCCAGCCGGTCCGCGTCGACGCCGATGTTTCGATCACGGTCAGCGCCTCGGGCGGCGACAGCCGTCCGGCGGCGGCCTCCGGCTCCGGCCCCGCGGCCCGCGACGGGGGAGCCCTGTATCGGGTCACCGGGGACGGGATGGCCAAGCGCTTGTGGAGCTCCGAGGATGAGATGATCTACTCGCTCCTCTGGAGGGAAGACGAGAAGAAGGTCCTCTTCGGCACGGGGGGCAAGGGCCGGATTTATTCCGTGGACCGGGAGGAGAGGGTCGCCCTTCTCCTCCAGCAGAGCTCCGAGCAAGTCTACCAGCTTGTGCCGCTCGATTCCAAGATCTACGTCCTGTCGAACAACCCGTGCTATTTCGGGCTTCTGCTCACGGAGCAGAGGTTCGCCGGAGAGTACACCAGTCCGGTCCTCGACGCCCGGACGCTGACTTCTTGGGGGCGCGTCGTCTGGGACGCCGACGTCGCCGCCGGCGCCTCGGTCCAGCTCCAGAGCCGGAGCGGCAACACCAACGAGCCCAACGCGACCTGGAGCGACTGGTCCCCCTTCTACGGCAAGACCGAGGAGCAGATCCTCAGCCCCAAGGCCCGCTTCCTCCAGGTCAAGGTCCTGTTCCGGACGCAGACCGGGAAGTCCTCACCCGTCTTCAACAGGCTGACGGTGTTCTACCTGCAGTCGAATATCACCCCATCAATCGGCCGGTTGGAGTTCCTGCGGCCGAACGAAGTCTTCCTCAAGCTCCCCGACCAGGAGGACGTCATCCTCGGCGTCGAGCGGAACCTGCCCGAGGCGCAGACGAAGAAGGACGAGCTGCGGATGAGCCTGCCGTCCCGGAAGGCGGAGCGCAAGGGGTTCCAGACGGTCGTCTGGGACGCGGTCGACGAGAACGGGGATACCCTGCGGTACGCTCTGGCCATCAAGAAGGACGGCGAGTCCGAATGGCGCGTCCTCGAGGAAGGCCGGACGGAAACGATCTACGCGTTCGACACCCTGTCCTTCCCCGACGGCACCTACCTCCTGAAGCTCACAGCCTCCGACTCGCCTTCCAACCCCCTGGGGCTCGAGCTCAAGTCCGAAAAAACGAGCCCGCCCCTCGTCATCGACAATTCCCTGCCGGTGGTCAAAGGCTTCACGGCCGCGCGGAACGGCGCCGCGCTCGACATCGCCTTCCAGGCGGAGGACGCCTATTCCTATATCGAAGAGGCCAAGGTGCTCGTCCGGCCGGGGGAGTGGCGCGTCGTCTTTCCGGTCGACGGCATCGCGGATTCGCGGAACGAAACCTTCAAGTTCTCGCTGAAGCTCCCGGCCGGGGCGGAGAACCAGGTCACCGTGAGGGTTCGGGACAGCTTCGGGAACGTCGGGGTGTTCCGGCAGAATTTCTGAGGCCGGGTCTATTTCGTCTTCGCCCGTTCGAGGTACTTGTCGTCCCGCGTGTCGACGCGGATGACGTCCCCTTCCTTGATGAACTCCGGGACCTGGACGACCGCGCCCGTTTCGAGGACGGCGGGCTTGTAGAGGGCCGTTTTGGTCGCGCCCTGGAGCCGGGGCTCGGTGCTGACGACCTTGAGGTCCATGGAGTTGGGCAGGTTGATGCCGACGGGCTTGCCCTCGAACATCTCGACCTCTATGATCGTGTTCGGCTTGAGGTACTTGACCGAGTCGCCCATGGCCTCGGCGGTCAGCGTGACCTGCTCGAAGTTCTCGAGATCCATAAAGATGTATTCGCCGCCCTGCTCGTAGAGGAACTCCATCTCGACCTCGTCGAGGCGGGCCTGCTCGAGCCGCTCTTCGGAGCGAAAGCGGTGTTCGGTCTGGGAGCCGGCCTGGATATTACGGAGCTTCGTCTGGACCATGGCCTTCCACCGGCCGGGCGTGATGAGCTGCATCTCCATCACCCGGTAGAGGGTGCCGTCCATGATGATGATCATGCCCTTGCGGATCTG
>MEYF01000098.1 GCA_001775755.1 Candidatus Aminicenantes bacterium RBG_19FT_COMBO_65_30
CTCCTGACCCGGGAGCTCGAGCTCCTCGACGTCCAGTCCAAGATCTCGACCGAGGCCAAGGGCGAGATGGACAAGCTCCAGAAGCAGTACTTCCTGCGCCAGCAGATGAAGGCCATCCAGAAGGAGCTCGGCGAAGGCACGGAGATCCAGGAAGAGCTCAAGATCTACCAGGACAAGCTGCGCAAGATCCGCGTCTCCGACGAGGTCAAGGAGGAGCTCGAGAAGCAGATCAGCCGCCTGGCCCAGATGCACCCGGAGTCGGCCGAGACCGCGGTCGTCCGCAACTACCTCGACTGGATGTTCATGCTGCCCTGGAACAAGGCCACGGTCGATACGCTCGATCTTCTCAAAGCCAAGAAGATCCTCGACGACGACCATTACGGCCTGCAGAAGGTCAAGGAACGCATACTCGAGTACCTCGGCGTCCGCAAGCTGTCGAAGACGGCCAAGGGGCCCATCCTCTGCTTCGTCGGCCCGCCCGGGGTGGGCAAGACCTCGCTCGGCAAGTCGATCGCCCGGGCCCTCGGCCGGAAATTCGTCCGCATCTCCCTCGGCGGCATCCACGACGAGGCCGAGATCCGCGGCCACCGCCGGACCTACGTCGGGGCCATGCCCGGCCGCATCATCCAGGGCATCCGCCGGGCGGGGACGGAGAACCCCGTCTTCATGATGGACGAGGTCGACAAGATCGGGGCCGACTTCCGCGGCGACCCGAGCTCGGCCCTGCTCGAGGTCCTTGACCCCGAACAGAACAACCAATTCCGCGACCACTACCTGGGCGTCCCGTACGACCTGTCCAAGGTCATGTTCATCACCACGGCCAATCTCCTCGACCCCATCCAGCCGGCCTTCCGCGACCGCATGGAGGTCCTGGAGCTTCCGGGCTACACCGAAGAGGAGAAGCTCCAGATCGCCGTCCGTCACCTCATCCCCAAGCAGGTCGCCGAGAACGCCCTGACGCCCAAGCTCATCACCTTCAGCTCCGGGGCGATCAAGAAGACGATCTCCCTTTATACGCGCGAGGCGGGCGTCCGCAACCTCGAGCGCGAGATCGCCTCGATCTGCCGCAAGGTCGTCCGCAAGGTCGCCGAGGGGAAGAAGGGCCTGACCGTGGTCACGGCCCAGTCGGTCGAGCGCCACCTCGGCCCGCCGAAGATCTTCAAGGACCAGCTCCTCAAGAAGGACCAGGTCGGCCTGGCCACCGGCGTCGCCTGGACGGCCGTCGGCGGCGAGATCCTTTTCGTCGAGGCGACCAAGATGCCGGGCAAGGGCACGCTATCACTGACCGGGTCGCTGGGCGACGTCATGAAGGAGTCGGCCCAGGCCGCCCTGAGCTACGCCCGGACCCACGCCGCCGAGTTCGGCATCGACGGCGCGATCTTCTCCAAGAACGACTTCCACGTCCACATCCCCGAGGGGGCCATCCCCAAGGACGGGCCGTCGGCCGGCGTGACCATCGCCACGTCCCTCATCTCCGTCTGCACCAACAACAAGGTCCGGTGGGACGTGGCCATGACAGGCGAGATAACCCTGCGCGGCAACGTCCTGCCCGTCGGCGGGGTCAAGGAGAAGGTCCTGGCCGCCCAGCGGGCCGGCGTCAAGAAGATGATCATGCCCGCGGCGAACAAGAAGGACCTGTTCGAGATCCCCAAGAAGGTCATCCGCGACATGGAGTTCATCTACGTCGAGGACGTCAAGGAGGTCTTCCGGAAAGCCATGGTCCAGCCCTTGGGCAGGGCTCCGATGACAGGCGGAGCGAAGGCCGGGAAGAGGGCCGGGAAAGAGAAATAGCCGAGCCCGGACGTCGGGAGGGACGCGATGCGGTTGAGGCATCTGGGCGAGCGGCGCGTCGTCTCGCGCATCCGCCGGGCCTTCGGCGAACGCCGGACCGACGTCCTCATCGGCATCGGCGACGACGCGGCCCTGGTCAGGGCACCCGGCCCACTCCTCCTGACGACCGACGTCCTCGTCGAGGACGAGGATTTTTGGCGCGACGGACACCCGCCGCGGCTCCTCGGCCGCAAGGCCCTCAACGTCAACCTCAGCGACATCGCCGCCATGGGCGGCCGGCCCTTGCACGCCCTCGTCGGGATGGCCGTTCCCGGGGACATCGAAGTGAGCTGGCTGCGGCGGTTCATGGCCGGCTTCCGGAGCGCGGCTCGCGAGGCGGGCGTCGCCCTGGTCGGGGGGGACCTCTCTCAGGCCGAGAAGATCATGATCGCGGTCACGGTGACCGGGAAGGCCAAGGCCCCTATCAGGAGGTCCGGCGCCAAACCCGGCGATTGGATCTTCGTGTCGGGAACTCTCGGCGACGCGGCCGGAGGCCTCCGGCTTCTCGAAAAAGGGGGTATCCGCGGAGTGATCAATGCCGTCCGGCCTCTCCTCGACGCTTTCCTCGACCCGACGCCCCGCTTGAAGCTCGGGGCCCTGCTGGCCCGGAGGAAGCTCGCCTCGGCCATGATCGACCTCTCGGACGGCCTGAGCGTCGACCTTGCGCACATCTGCGAGGAGAGCAGGGTCGGAGCGGAGATCGAGGCCTCGCGAATCCCGATCTCCTCGGCGCTCGAACGATTCGCGAGAGACCCTCTAGCCCTGGCTCTCAATGGGGGAGAGGACTATGAGCTCCTGTTCACGGTCAAGCCGGCGAAGTCCGCCGCGGTCGAACAGCTCGCTTCGAAATTCCGGCTGACCCGGATCGGCCGCATCACCGCCGGCAAAAAGATATTCCTGATCGGCCCCGGTAAAAAGAAAAAGCCCCTCCGTTCCGGAGGCTTCGAGCATTTCGTCTAGCCGGGCGGAAGGGGACGGCTCAGACCGCCGGATAATCGCCCGAGAACACGACTTCGGCCGGGCCGGTCTGCAGGATCTCCCCGCCCTCCGGCCACTCCACTTTCAAGCTGCCCCTGGCCGTCCGCACGGTGACCGCGCGGTTAACGAGCCCCTTGATGATAGAGGCGGCCGCTGCCGCCGCAGAGCCGGTCCCCGAAGCCAGGGTTTCCCCGACGCCGCGCTCCCAGAACAGGACCTCGATCTCGTCCCGGCTGTGAACCCGGACGAACTCGACATTCGTCCGGCGAGGGAAAAAGGGATGCGTCTCGATCTCGGAGCCCAGGCCCCGCCATTCGCTGTGCGAGGGGAAGGCATCGAGGAACAGGCTGCAGTGGGGGTTGCCCATCGAAAGGCAGGTGACCGGGAAGGACCGACGGATGATGGACAGCGGGTAGTCGACGATCCGGTTGTGGGCTTGCCCGTCGTCGAAGGGAATGTCTTTCGAGGTAAGGCGCGGTACGCCGAGGCCGATCCTGACCTCGAAGAGGGCGCCCTTGGAGGAGAGAATCTCGCTCAGGCGCTCTCCCGCCGCCGTCCGGAACAGGACCTTCGGCGAGGCGATGATCCCGCTCGAGGCCAGGAAGGCGGCGGCGCAGCGCAGCCCGTTGCCCGAGATCTCCGCCTCGCTGCCGTCGGCGTTGAAGATCCGGAAAGCGGCCCTGGCGGGTTCGACCGCCTCGGCGCTGAGGAAAATGAGGCCGTCGCCGCCGACCCCCGTGTGCCGGTCGCAGATCCGCCGGGCTAGTTCCCCGGCCGCGGCGGTTTCCGACTCCTCGCCCGGGCCTACGACCAAGAAGTCGTTGCCCAGCGCGTGGAGTTTGGTGAACCGCATCAGCGGACTTTGACCGTGGCGATGAAGTCCTGCGACCGTCCCTCGGTCTCCTGGCGGACGAGGAGGATGACCTCGTCACCGCTCTCCGTCCTCTTGAGGATGTCCTCGAAGTCGCGCACGGCCGTCACCTTCCTGCGGTTGACCTCGAGGATGATCATCCCCGCGGCGAGGCTCTCGCGGGCCGCTTCGCTGCCCCTGCGGACCTCGGTGATGAGCAGGCCTTCGGTCGTCCTCAACCCGTAGCGGCGGGCCGTGTTGGGCGTCAGGGCGACGACGGAGACGCCGATGTCATTGTCGGGGCTGGCGACCTGGCCCTTCTCGCGTTCGGGTTCGAGCTCGTCGACCATCGCCGTGACCTTCATCTCCTTGCCGTCGCGGACGACGGTCAGGTTGACCTTGCCGCCGGGCTGAATGTCGGCGATCTTGAAGCGCAGGTCGTCGCCGTTCTTGACGGATTCGCCGTTGACCTGGGTGATGACGTCGTACTGCCTGATCTTGGCCAGCTCGGCCGGGGAGTCGGGCTCGACGGAGATGACGACGGCGCCGGCCTTGGACTTGAGGTTCCACTGCTTGACCATGCCGTCGGTCAAGTCCCGGATCTGGACGCCGAGACGGCCGCGGATGACCCGGCCCTTCTCCTTGAGCTGGACGACGACCTTTTTGGCGATGTTCGAGGGGATGGCGAAGCCGATGCCGATGTTGCCGACGAAGCCCGTGGTCATGATGTTGGAGTTGATGCCGACGACCTCACCCTTCATGTTGATCAGCGGTCCGCCGCTGTTGCCGCGGTTGATGGCCGCGTCGGTCTGGATGAAGTCCTGGTAGCTCTGGGTGTCGATCGACCGGCCCTTGTAGCTGACGATGCCGGCCGTGACCGTGTGCTCCATGCCCAGGGGGTTGCCGATGGCCAGAACCCACTCGCCGACCTTGACCTGGCCGGAGTCGCCGAGCTCGGCGAAGGGCAAGTCCTTGGCCTGGATCTTCAGCAAGGCCAGGTCCGTCCCCGGGTCGGTGCCGACGATCTTGGCGTCGTATTCCTTGCCGGCGAGGGTGGTGACGGTGACGCTCGTCGTCTTGTCCTTTTCGACCATGTGGTTGTTGGTCAGGATGTAGCCATCGGCGCTGATGAAGAAGCCCGTGCCGCCGACCTGGACCGTGTTGGACTCAGGCTGGTTCCGGCGCGGCTGGCCGAAAAACCGGTTGAAGAAGTCGTCGCCGAAGGGCCATTGGTCGCCGAAGTCTGAAGACCTCGACTGTTCCCGGCGCTCGGCCTCGATGCGGACGACGGCCGGGCCGATCTTTTCAGCGATGGTGACGAAATCGAGAGTCGCCTTCTCCTGGGGGACGGGGCCGGCGAAGAGGTTGGAGGTCGCCGCCGGGGCCGCGGGCGCTGCCGTGGCGAAAACATCCGGGGTCGTAAGGCTTTTCTCGGGGAGATACAGGAACAGGTAGCCCGCGAGGAGCAGGCCCAGGGTAAAGCTCGAGACGGCTATCCAGGCGTATTTCTTCATGGAATTCCTCCGTATATCGCGTTTCAAAAATACCATATCAGGCCCGAAAATTCAATTTTCCGTAACCCCTTCCAAACGCCCGCTCAGGTAAGAAAGTTGCACTCCGGAATTCGTCCCCGCGGGATTGCATAACGAAACAATCCGGTCTAAGATGGTTATCCCATGGACAGGAAGCTCCGCCGAGGCCTTCTCGTCGTCCTCGAGGGGATCGACGGGTCGGGGAAAACGACCCAGGCCCGCGCCCTTCTCCGGCGCCTCCGTTACCGCGGCTACAAGGCGGCCTTTTTCCGCGAGCCGACCCGGGGCCGATGGGGCCGGGAGATCAAAAAGCTGGCCGCGCGGGCCGATTCACTGACGCCGGGCGAGGAGCTCGAGCTTTTCGTCAAGGACCGACGCGAGAACGTCAAGAATAACCTCAGGCCCGCCCTCGAATCCGGCAAAGCCGTCGTCCTCGACCGCTATTACTTCTCGACCATCGCCTACCAGGGCGCCAAAGGTATCGACACCGTCGAGATCCGCCGGATGAACGAGGCCTTCGCCGTAAAGCCCGACCTGGTCGTCATCCTCGACGTCGACGCCAACGCGGGGCTGGCCCGGATCAGAGGTCGAAAAACGCGCGACGAGCTATTCGAGCGCGCGGACTACCTCGTCCGGGTCGGCCGCATCTTCCGGAGCTTCGAGGGCCCGGAGTTCGTTCACATCGACGGCCGCGGCGACCGCCGGGCCATCGGCAAGGCGATTTGGGCCCGCGTCGCACCGCTTCTCCCGCCCCGCTCGTAGCCGCTAATTTTGAACTCTTTTTAGATATTTGCCAGAAATGCGGCTCTGTGTTGTTCCGCCCCATTTCTTCCGGTCGCTCCCAAGAATCTGCTCCCAGCCGCAGGGGTGTTCCCGGATGACGATGGGGGATAGGGGCTAAGGGGCATCGTCGGAGGAAGCATAAAGCGGTGATTCAGCCTGGCCGGGACGGAGACGCGGACTCCTCCCATCGACTCCGGACCGGGAAGGCGTGAAGAATCACCGCAGCGAACGAAGACGATCCCCGAGGCCCCTCCGCTTTGTCTTTTGGATACCGTTTTGCTATCATGGATTTTAATGAGCATGAAGATCCCCGCCCTTAAGATCAAGATCCGGAAATTCAAGAAGCGCTCCGTCCTCCGCGCGTTCCTCATCCTCGTTCTGGCCGGATTGGCCGTCGGCCTGGGGGCCCTCGCCGGCGCCTACGTCGCTATCAAGGACAATCTGCCGCAGGTCGCCGACATCGACACGTTCCGGCCCAAGCTCATCACCACGATCTACGCCGCCGACGGCCGGCCGATCAAGGAATTCGCCGAGGAGAGGCGCGTCGAAGTCGCTTACGACCGGATACCCAAGTCCCTCATCGACGCGATCGTGGCCACCGAGGACCCGAGCTTCTTTCGCCACGGTGGTGTGGACCTGCGCGGTATCCTGAGGGCCGTCTGGGCCGACGTGTTCAAGGTCCTGGGCGGCCGTCGCCCCGAGGGCGGCAGCACCATCACGCAGCAGCTGGCCCGGGACCTCTTCCTCCACCGGGAGGTCAGCCTTCGCCGCAAGCTCAAGGAGCTCTACCTTTCGCGCCAGATCGAGAAGCTCTATTCCAAGGAGAAGATCCTCGAGCTCTACTGCAACCACTTTTTCCTGGGCCACGGCGCTCACGGCGTCCAGTCCGCGGCCAATCTCTTTTTCGGCAAGGACCTCGCCGATCTCAGCCTCGAGGAATCGGCCCTCATCGCCGGCGTCTTCCGTGGCCCGTCCCTTTATTCCCCGTATTCGAACAAGATGGGCACCCTCAACCGCCGCAACCATGTCCTCAACCGGATGGTGATAGAAGGCTACCTGACCAGGGCCGAGGGCGAAGCGGCCAAGCGGAGGCCGATGGACGTCCTGCCCTTGAGGCGGACGAGCGCGGAATTCGGCGCCTACTTCTTCGAGGAGGTCCGGCGCTACCTCGAGAAAAACTACGGCTACGACGGCCTCTACCGGGCGGGGCTCAAGGTCTTCACCACCCTCGACCCGACCCTCCAGCGCTACGCGGAGCGGGCCCTCCAATCGGGGCTGCGCGAGACCGAAAACGGCATGAACGGCTGGCGCGCCGACAAGCCGAACATCCTCACGGCCGGCCCCGAGATCCTGAAAAGCCTCGTCGCCGCCGCCCAGGCCGGGCTGGAGGACCAATGGCTGCTGAGCTGGGAGAATCAGACGATCGAGCCGGGCGATGTCTACGATGCCATTGTACTCTCGGTTTCCCGGAACGAAGCCACGGTCCGGGTCAAGAACGCGCTCGGCAAGATGACCGGCAAGGACATCGGCTGGACGAAGGCCAAATCCCTCGACGCGCTCATCAAGCGCGGCGACGTCGTCCAGGTCAAGGTGGCCTCCTACGATGAAGCGGCGAAAGAGGCCCTGGTTTCCCTCGACCAGAAGCCCGTCCGGAACGGCGGCTTCATCGCCATCGACTCCCAGACGGGACAGGTCAGGGCCCTCGTCGGCGGCTATTCCTACCGCGACAGCCAGTTCAACCGGGCCGTCCAGGCGCCGCGGCAGACGGGTTCGGCCATCAAGCCCTTCCTCTACACCGCCGCCCTGGAGCACGGCTTCACGCCGGCCAGCCTCATCGCCGACGAACCCGTGACCTTCATCGACCGCTGGGACGGCGAACCCTGGTCGCCCAAGAACTACGACCGGAGATACAAGGGCGCCGTCACCGTCCGCATCGGCCTCGAGCAATCACGGAACGTCGTCACGGCCAAACTCCTGGACTTCATCTCGCCCCAGGTCGGCGTCGACTACTGCCGCCGCTTCGGTATCACGTCGCCGCTCTACCCCTACCTCTCCCTCAGCTTAGGGACTTTTGAGGTCACCCTCCTCGAGATGGTCTCCGCCTTCTCGACCTTCCCCAACAAGGGCGTCCGGTTCCGGCCCTACTTCATCAGCCGGATCGAGGACAAGGACGGCAACGTCCTCGAAGAAGCGCGGGTGGAATCGGAAGAGGTCGTTTCCCCCCAGACCGCCTACATGATGACCTACCTGATGCGCGGCGTCGTCGAATCGGAGGGCGGCACGGCGGGGGCCGCCTCCGTCCTCGGCTGGCCGCTGGCCGGGAAGACCGGCACGACGGACAGGTACTCGGACGCCTGGTTCATCGGCTTCTCGCCCAACCTGTGCGCGGGCGTCTGGGTCGGCCACGACAAACAGATCCCGCTCGGAGAAAGACAAACCGGGGCGGCGGCGGCCCTGCCCATCTGGCAGAGTTTTTTCGCCCGGGTCATCGACGATGTCAGGAAAAAAGCCGAAGCGGACGGCGTCGTGGATTTCCAACCGCAGGATTTCGAGGTCCCGCCGAATCTTGTCTTCGTCGAGATCGACAAGAAGACCGGACTCAGGAAGATGGACTACTGCCTGTATCCTTTTCTGGAGGTCTTTTTCCCGGGCACGGAACCGACCCGGTTCTGCACGCTCGCCGACCACATGAGGGTCCTGGAGTATTACTCCATCGATAAGGCCGGCGAGGAGCGCTGATAAAAAAAGGGGACGTCCCTCCCAAACCGGCCATGAGGAGAGGGACGCCCCCCTAGTGGAAAGGGGTTGCTACTTTCTTCGGACGCTGCCGCCCGAACCGCCCCGGGAACCCGAGGACGAACCCCGGGACGCCGAGCCCGAGCCGCGGGAGGCGGAGCCGCTCGACCTCCCCGACGACGAAGAACCCACCCGAGCCCTGCTCGTCCCCGCGGATGAGCCGCTCGAACGGCCCGACGAGGGCCTCGAGATCGTATTGCCGGAGGACGGACGGGAATAGGGGCCGGAGAACGTCCGGGCCCTGGCCCTGCCGCCGTCACCGTAGGAAGCCAGCCGCTTGATGCTCGGGGAGGAGGGGTAGCCGTTGACGGTCCTCGGGCTTCCCAGGCGTGACCCGTTCCCGGCGATGGACGGATCGCTCATGTATCCGGCCGAGGCGCCCGAGGCAGTCCCGGGGCTGTCGTCCTTCTTGCGGATCTTGCGTTCGGTGGAGCCCGAAGTCTTGGCCGGGGCGGATTTTTCACCCTTGTCCGGGCTCTTGACGCTTTGCGGCTTGGCCGCGGTCCCGCGCGCCGTCCCCTGGGACTTGCCCGGATCATCCGGCTTCCGGATCGCCCGGGGGCCGGTCGAAGTCGATGACCCGCCGATCGTCTCGCGGCCGATCCGCCTGTCCTGGGTGAGCCCTGTCGAACGGTCGTCCTTCCGAAGAAGGACCCTGTTCCCGTCGAGGGGCTGGACGGAGATCTTCGTTCCGGCGGGCCTGAGCTTGAGGCTCTGGCTCGTCAGGCTCATCCTGTTCAGACTATTAAGGGCATCCCCCCTGAGCGCGTTGCGGGAGATGCCGGGGTCCTTGAGATGGTCCTTGCGGACGACCGTCAGGGCCCGCGATTCGTAGGGGTAGTATTGACCATAGTAGTGGCCGTAATACTGGCCGCCCATGAGGATACCGGGGTAGCCCCAGTAGCTGAGCGGCGCCCAGCCGAAGTAATAATCATCCCACCACCAGTTGACCCAGGCCGGGCCCCACATGTTCATGGGGATCCAGTACCAGCCGAGGTCGAGTCCCCAGTGCCAGCGGCCGTAGTGGAAGGTCGACCAGCCCCAGGGCTCGTAAGGCCACCAGGTCCACCCCGACAGGGGCAGCCAGGTCCAGCGGCCGTTGTAGTAGGGGCGCCAGTCCTCGTCGACCCCGCCCGGCACCCAGACGTTGCCGTAGGGGGCGAGGTACATCCATTCCCCGTACTCGTCGAGCTCGCCTTCGAAGTCGGAAAGCTCCTCGGGCATATAGCTCTTGGCGTACTGCCGGCCGGTGATGGCGTTGCGGGATTCGTTGAACTTGTCGAATCTGTCGTTGGCCACGGCGATGAAGGACGACGGCTTCGAGGCGAAGCGGCCTTCGGAGACCTCGAGCCGCTGGGACGCCTTGAGCAGGGTCGACCCCTCCTCGCCGGCGACCTCGATGAGGCCCTGGTAGACCTGGATCTCCGTGTCCCTGTTCTCCCGGACGTCAACCCTGTAGACGCCGCGGTCGAGGACATAGAAGGAGGAATCGGCCGTGTGGAGCTCGATCGCCTTTTCCTTCTTCAGCGTGCCGACGACGAGAAAGACGTTCCCCGACCAGACGCGGATCCGGGCGATGCCGTCCTCTTTCTTGGGGAGGTTCAGGACGTCGATCTTGGTGTCGTTGTCGAGCCGGACGTAGTTCCCTTTGCCAAAATGGATCTCGACCCGGCCTTCCGCCGTGCCGATGCGGTCGCCCTCGCTGATGGGCATGTTGAGCGCCCCTTCCTCGTAGCCGAGGTCGGACGCCCTCTGGACGAACGCCTTGCCTTCGACGAAGCTCAGGCGGGCGACGGATTCGTTGGTATATTTCGCGTCCTTGATCTCCTTCGTATCCTGCGGGGTCGGAGCCTGCGTGTCCTGGGCATAGACACCGGCCGCGATCATGAATAACGCAGCCGCGATGACGATTGTCTTCTTCATGGTCCTTCTCCTATCCGAAATTTATTTATGCAAGAACTATGCCAAAGCCCCTGCCTGATAATAGGGGGGGAGAAGCCGGTTTTGTCCTATCCAGGTGACGTTTTTCCAGGGGGAGGACACTCAAGCGGTGGGGATGTCCCACTTCTTGCGGAAGGCGCGCAGGGGCTCCTCAAGCTCGACTCGGAGCGCCTCGGAGGCGGGGAGCCCGGCCGAAGGGATCGGCGTTTCGCCGCCGGCGAGCGTCTTTAGGACCTCCCGAACGCCGGCCCGGAGGGCCCGGAGGTCGTAGCCGCCCTCGAGGATCAGGGCCAACCGGCCCGCGGCGGTCCGCTCGGCCATGGCCATGAGAGCCGCCGTCATCCGTCCGAATCCGGCCGGCGTCACCGCCATCCCTCCGAGAGGGTCGCCAGCGGCGATGTCGAAGCCGGCGCTGACGAGGATGAACTCCGGCGCGAGCTGGGCCGCGACCGGAGCCAGGATCTTCTCGAAGATGTGGATATAATCGGCGTCGCCCTTGCCCGCGAGCAGGGGGACGTTGAGGTTGTAGCCGTGGCCGTCGCCGTGGCCGAAAAAACGCGCGGCTCCCGTGCCGGGGTAGAGCGGGACCTGGTGGGTCGAAAAGTACATGACGTCGCGGCGCGGGTAGAACGCGTGCTCGGTCCCGTTGCCGTGATGGAGGTCCCAATCGACGATGAGGATCCGCTTGAGGCTGTGCTTTCGGAGGAGGTGCTCGGCGCCGACGGCGACGTTGTTGAAGAAGCAAAAGCCCATGGCCTGCGACGCTTCGGCGTGGTGGCCGGGCGGCCGGACGAGGGCCAAGGCGTTCGGCACGGTCCCCTCCATGACGCGGTCAAGGGCTTCGAGGAAGCCGCCCGCGGCGAGAAGCGCGGTGGCGAAGGTCTTCGGCCCGGCGGTGGTGTCCATGTCCATGGGAACAGTCTTGCCGGCGGTCGACCGGACGAGGTCGATGTAGGCCCTCTCGTGGACCCAGCCCAGCTCTTCGTCCGTCGCCGGCCGGGGCTCGACGGCGAGAAAGGGGACGGGCGGGTCCTCCTCGAGCATCCGGTTGAGGACCTCGATGCGGCGCGGCGACTCGGGATGGTAGGCGCCCATGTCGTGCTCCATGTAGCGCCGGTCGATTACCACACCCGTGTTCATCTGAACTCCTCGGTCCGCCGCCGCCATCTCCGGGCGTCGCCACTACTTCGGGGACATGTATCGCCTCGATATGTGTCCCTATTCCATCTTCGTTTTTATTTTGCGGTCTTTGGGAAGAACTTCTCCAATTCCTCCGGTTTGGGCTTCGGCGTCAGAAGGCTGACAATAATGAGCGCGCCGAGCGAGGCGATGAGCGACGGGTAGATGATGGGGATGCCCCAGGGGTCGCCGTCGGGGGCCGGGATGCCGGGGATCTTGGACAGGGCGAAGAAAACGAGGCAGACGAGCGTTCCCGAGATGATCGAGGCCAAACCGCCCGCCCTAGTCACGCGCTTCCAGGCCAGCGCGGCGAGGAGGGCCGGGGTGATGGCGACGCCGTAGATCGTATAGGCGAAGAAGCTCATCTCCAGGACGGACTTGAGCTGGGTGGCCAACAGGAAAGCCAGTACGCCGATGACGACGATGATGACCTTCTGCAAAGCGACCATTTTCTTCGGGTCGGCGTTCTTCTTCATGAAGCGCTGGTAGATGTCGCGCATGATCGTCGTCGAGGGCGAGAGGAGGTAGTTCATGCCCGTCGAGATGACGACGGCGCAGGCCGCTCCGAGGAGGAGCACGCCGACCGGGAATGGGACGAGCTGTTTCGCGGCCATCAGAACGACCTTGCCGCCGGCCTTGGGCACGCTAAGGTCGATCTGGCCCTGGAGCTTGCTGAAGGCGAAGACGGCGATGACAACGACGACGGTCTCGACGAAGATCGTCCCGACCGTCCACCAGGCCACGGCCTTCTTGGCGTCCTTGCCTGATTTGGCGCTGTAGAACTTCTGGTACATGCTTTGCACGCCCAGGAGGAGGAACATCGTCGAAAGGAAATAGCCGATGGCCTTGAGCCAGGGGTGGACGCCGAACTGGGTGTTGACGACGG
>MEYF01000099.1 GCA_001775755.1 Candidatus Aminicenantes bacterium RBG_19FT_COMBO_65_30
CGCTCGTCATCGGTTACCTCGGGCTGAAAAGGGCCCGGACGTTCACCGACTATTTTCTGGGGGGGCGCTCCGTCGGACCGTGGATGTCGGCCTTCACCTACGCCGCGGCCTATTTCTCGGCGGTCCTCTTCATCGGCTTCGCCGGCAAGGTCGGCTGGGGCTTCGGCCTGTCCGGATTGTGGATCGCGGCGGCCAACGCCCTCGTCGGGGTCCTCGGCGTCTGGGGCCTGCTCGGCAACCGCATCCGGCGGATGTCGGTCGATCTCCAGGTCACGACCATGCCGGAATTCCTGGAGAAGCGGTACCATAGCCGCTTTTTGAAGCTCATCGCTTCGCTGGCCGTCTTCCTCTTCCTCGTCCCCTACTCGGCGGCCGTTTTCATCGGGTTGTCCTATCTCTTCAAGGCCAACTTCGGCCTGGCCTACGGCACGGCCCTCCTGTTCATAGGCCTGTTCACGGCCTTCTATCTCGTTCTGGGCGGTTACAAGTCCATGACCATGATCGATGTCGTCTTCGGGATGATCATGTGCCTCGGCTCGGCCGTCCTCATCGCGAGCACGCTCCATGAGAGCGGCGGGCCCGGGAATCTGACAGCGGGCCTCTCGGCCATCGACCCGAGGCTTACGGCCGCTGTCGGCCCGGGCGGCGCCTGGCCCCTCTTCGCCCTTGTCTTCCTGACGAGCATCGCCCCCTTCGCCATGCCCCAGCTCGTCCAGAAGTTTTTCGCTATCAGGGACGAGCGGGCCATCCGGCGGGGCATGGTCGCCTCGACCCTCTTCGCCGCCCTGATCGCCGGCACGGCCTACTTCACGGGAGCGGCGGCCCGGTTCTTCCTCACCCCGGAGAGCGCGCCGGCAGCCTTCGCCGGCGGCAAACCCGTTTTCGACGTCCTGATGCCGGAGTTCCTGGCCAAAGTCGTCCCGCCTTCCCTTTCCGTGGTCATGATGCTCCTCATCCTCTCCGCGTCCATGTCGACGCTCGCCGCGCTCATCCTGATCTCGAGCTCCTCGGTCGTCAAGGACCTCTACGCCGGGTTCGTCAATCCCAACGTTCCCGACCGGACGCTGACCCGGCTGATGCGCATCATGTCGGCCGTTTTCATCCTTCTCTCCGTCGTCCTGGCCTATCTCCGGCCGGCGACTATCGTCGCCATCCTGTCGGTCTCGTGGGGAGCGATCGGCTCGTTCTTCCTGGGGCCGTTCGTCTGGGGTTTGATCAGCAAGAAGGTGACGAAATTCGGGGCGATCGCGGCGGCGGTCCTGGGCCTCGGGACGTGCTTGGGTTTGTCCATTACCGGGATGGCGCCGGCCGAGGCGGGGACGATCGGTATGCTGGTGTCGTTCGCGGCCAACCCGCTCTTCAGCCTTGTCGGGCGGACGAGCCGGGGGCCGACCGGCGGATGACCGGTCTTAGTAGCGGAACACCAACTCGAATCTCAGCCAGTTGTAGCTCGAGGCGCCCGGCCGGTAAAAGTCGCCCGGCCGGAAATGTTCCCAGATGAAATGACCCGTGAGGGTCTCGCTGATCGTGAAATTGAGCCGGGCCTTGAGGAGCGTTCCCCGATCGAGTCCGGCCCCGCCCGGGAACTCGCCGGCCGGAGTCTCGTCGGCTCCCAGGCGATGAACGGTCAGCACGCCGTCGGCGCGGCTTCCGAAATCAAGGACGAGAGAAGCGTAAAGGGACGTCAGGTTGCTCCAATAGGCCGAACGGCTCTCCCGGGTGAACGTGTAGATGTAGCCTTCGCTCCATTTCGGCCAGCGGCTGAAGATGGGGTCCCAGCCTTCGATCTTTTCCGTCCCCGGCTTGTCGCCGCTCAGATAGATGCCGCCGACGACGGCCGTCTTGAGGAGGGGCAGGACACCTTTGAAGTCGTAGTCGAAATGGAAGATGCCGCCGAAGGCCGAACGGCCGGCCGCGCCGTACGTCCCCGTCTGGAGGGCCCCCTCCGCCGTGAGAGCGAGGCGGCGGATGACGGGAGCCTGGGCCCTTGCTCCGAACGTATCGATGCGCGTTGGGACGGGCCAGACCTCGGTCTCGCCGGTCGTCTTACGGATGGCGTAGGCGTCGAATTTCGTCTTCCCGAAGGCCCCGGCGTAGTAGAGGGCCAGGCCTTTCTCGGGCTGTTCGGCCAGGGCCTGGGGCCGGTCGTTGATCACCGGCAGGAACCGGTCGGTCGTTTTCTGGGCGTGGGCGAAGAGGATGAGCTTCTGGCTCTTGCTCAAGTCGGTGTCGACCCGGAGGGCGTTGAAGTAGTAGGAGCGGGAGCCGTCGAGCGGAGTGCCGTCGGCGACGACGAAGCCCTCGCCGAGATTGATGTCCTGACGCCCGGCGGTGACGGTGAAGGGCAGGCGGCCCGGGATGGTCCACTTGACGTGGAGGTTGTCGAAGAAGATCTCGTGCCAGTTGAAAGCCCTGTCCTTGGGCGCCAGGTAGACGCGGAACTCGTTGGAGACCTTGCCCAGGATCTCGACGTTCTTGGCGGCGAGCCAGCGCAGGCCGAGGGTCGTCCGGTTGCGGGTGTAAGCGAAGGTGTCGTCGGACGCGTCGTCGAGGTTTACGGCGTTGTCCCAGGCCTCGAAGCGGAACCTTTCGACGAAGATGAGCTTGAGCCGCGGCTCCGGGGTGTCCTGGGCCGTAGCCGGGTAGGCGGCCAGGACGCTCATCAGGAGGAGCGCCAGCGCCGCAGGAACGTGTATTCTGCGTTTCATGAAAGTAGTCCTCGGTTGGTATATCCGGGACATCTTATCACAACTCAGAAGAGTCCGGTCGAACCGAATCCGCCGTCCCCGCGCGAGGTGTCGTCGAGAAAGTCCGATTCGACGACCTCGACGGCGGTGACCGGCTGGACGAGCATCTGGGCGATCTTCATACCCTTTCGGACGGCGAACGGCGCGGCGCCGAGGTTGATCATGACCACCTGGACCTCGCCCCGGTAGCCGGAGTCGACGACGCCGGCCAGCCGGTGGACGCGCTGGAGCGAAATGCCGCTCTTGTCCCAGACGAGCCCGACGTGGCCGGCCGGGACGGCGACCTGGATGCCCGTGGGCACGGCGAAGACCTCGCCCGGCTGGATATCCCGATCGACGACGGAGAAGAGGTCCAGGCCGGCGTCCCCGGGATGACCGTAGACGGGAAGCTTCGCTTCGGGCTGGATGCGCTTGACTTTGAGCTCCATGATCGGCTCCCCTCTCAGTCCGGACCCTCGATGCGGACCTCTTTGAAATAGGGCCTGGCCGCATCCGCGATCGCCTCGAGCTCGGTCCGGCCGAACGGCTTGATCGCCAGGAAAGCGGGATCGATCGTCGTCTGGGGCACGAACTGCTGGATCAGGTAATTGGCCGCCCCGTCGAGCCACTCGCCGATCTTGACCACGTCGTCTTTCCCCACGAACCCCGGGACGACCGTCGTCCGGAAAGTGTGCCGGACGCCGGAGGTCCGGAGGATGTCCGCGCACTGGACGATCCGCTCGACGTCCACGTTCGAGCGGGTCACCTCGCGGTAGCGCTCGAGGGGGGCCTTGACGTCCATGGCCACCCAGTCGAGGAGCCCGGCGGCAAGAAGCCCCTCCAGGCGCTCCGGAAAGGAGCCGTTCGTGTCCAGCTTGACGAGCAGGCCCCGCTCCCGGACGACACGGATGATGTCCTCGATGTCCTCGTGGAGGAGGGGCTCTCCTCCCGTGAGGCAGACCGCCTCGAGCCAGCCTTTGCGGCCGTCGAGATAGGAAAGGAAGAAGTCGACGGGCATCGTCTGAATCGTCTCCGGCCTCAGGACGAGCTCGGAGTTGTGGCAGTAGGGGCAGCGGAAGGTGCAGCCGCCGAGGAAAATGGTCGAGGAGATGTGGCCGGGGAAATCGCGGCTGGAGAACTTCTCTATGCCCTTGATTTCGACCACCCGTCGAACTCCTCCGCCGAGTTGATGACGACCCGGACGATGCCCTGGGTGTGAGCGATGAGTGTGGGCAGGATGATGGCGCCCTTGTCGTCCCGCTTGATGACGTTGATGAACTCGCGGATCTTGGCCTTGCCCGGGGGCTGGGTCAGACTGTACTCGGCGTATGCCGTCTCGGTTTCCGCGAGTTTTTTCTTCAAAGACTCGCACTTATTGCAGTTGGGATAGGTAAAGAGCAGGTAATCCATGACGTTTCCGCCTCTCGTGAAATATGCCGCGACTCAGGCGATCTTGTTGTAGGGGGTGCGGTCCTTGAATTCCTGCTGCTTTCCATCGTTCCAGGTCCGGACCGGCCGCATGTAGCCGACGATGCGGCTGTAGACCTCGGTCTCGTCGCCGCAGTCAGGGCACTGGGAGTGCCGGCCGCGGAGGTAGCCGTGGTTCATGCAGACGCTGAACGTCGGAGTGATGGAGAAGTACGGCAGCTTCGTCTGGGCGATCCTCTGGACGAGCTTCTTGCAGGTCTCGCCGTCGATGGCCTCGGGCAGGAAAGCGTGGAAGATCGTCCCGCCGGTGTAGAGCGGCTGGATCTCCCCCTGGTGCTGGATGGCCTCGAAGATGTCCCGGGTGGCGTCGACGTTGAGCTGGGTGGAGTTGGTGAGATAGGGGTACTTCTCCGTGCCCGACGTGTAGATCCGGGGGTATTTCTGCTTGTCCAGCCGGGCCAGCCGGTAGGCCGTGGACTCGGCCGGCGTCGCCTCGAGGTTGTAGAGGTTCCCGGTCTCCTCCTGGAATTGACGCAGGACGCCGCGCATGAACTCGAGCGTCTCGACGGTGAAATCGCGGCCTTCGGGGGTGCCGATGCCCTTTTTCAGGAAGTTCATGCAGGCTTCGTGCATGCCGCAGATGCCGATCGTCGAGAAGTGGTTGTCGAAGTGGCCGAGGTAGACCTTGGTGTAAGGCATCATGCCCTTGGCCAGCATGTTGTTGACGAGCTCGCGCTTGGTTTCGAGCGTCTCCTTGGCGTTGGTCATGAGGTCCTTGAGTCGGGCGAAGAAATCGGGCTTGTCCGCCGCTTCGAAGCCGAGCCGGTTGAGGTTGATGGTGACGACGCCGATGGAACCCGTCGAGTCGCCGGGGCCCCAGATGCTCCCGGGCCGGCGCATGAGCTCGCGCTGGTCGAGGTTGAGCCGGCAGCACATGGCCCGGATGTCGCCGGGGCTCATGTTCGTGCCGATGTAGTTCTGGAAGTATGGGATGCCGTACTTGGCCGTGGCGTCGAAGAGGAGTTTGGCCTTGGGCGAATCCCAGTCGAACTCGCGGCTGAGGTTGTAGGTCGGGATGGGGAAGGTGAAGACCCGGCCCTTGAGGTCGCCCTCGATCATGATCTCGAGGAAGGCCCGGTTGATCCAGTCGACCTCCTTCTGGTAGTCGCCGTAGCAGGTGTCGAGCTCCTCGCCGCCGACGACGGCCTTCTTGTTCTTCATGTCCTCGGGGATGGTCCAGTCGAAGGTCAGGTTGGAGAAGGGCGTCTGCCAGCCCCAGCGGCAGGGGACGTTGAGGCCGAAGATGAGCTTCTGCATATCCTGCTTGACGTCTTCGTAGCCGAGGTTGTCGTGCCGGACGAAGGGTGCGAGCAGGGTGTCGACGCTCGAGAAGGCCTGGGCGCCGGCGAACTCGGCCTGCATCGTTCCGATGTAGTTGACCATGTGCAGGGTCAGGGTGTCGAGGTGCTTGGCCGGGTTCGAGTGGACCTGGTTCGGGACGTGCCCGAAGCCCTTGCGGATGAGGTTCTCGAGGGACCAGCCGGCGCAATAGCCGACGATGGGGTAGCTCAGGTCGTGAATGTGGAACTCCCCTTCCTCATGGGACTTCTTGGCCCGGTCGGTGTAGACCTGGTTGAGGGCGAAGTTCGACAGGACCTCGCCGGAGACGCGGGCGTTGAGACCGGCGAAGCTCATGACGCCCTCGTTCGAATTCTCGCGGATCTTCCAGTCGGCGTTGCTGAGGTAGTCCTTGATCAGCCGCTCGAGGTTGAGCCCGATCCTCTTGGCCTCGCGGATGCCCTTGTGCTTCTCGCGGTAGAGGATGTAGGATTTGGCGACCTCGTGGTAGCCCTGCTTCATGAGGACCATCTCGACGATGTCCTGGATCTGCTCGACGGACGGGACGGTGTAGCCGCCGAACTTCTCCTCGATCATGAAGGAGACGATGTCGGAGGCGGTCTTGGCGATCGTCCGGTCCTTGATGCCCTGGGATTGCATCGCCTTGAAGATGGCGTTGGTGATCTTTTCCTGGTTGAAATCCGTGACCGTTCCGTCTCTCTTCTTGATCCTGCCGACCGCGCTGACCATGAGGTGCCTCCTTCTTCTTTGCCCGGCTCACAAACCTGGGATTTTCGCGGGCGACGTGCTAAAATCAACCCTTCCTAAAACCATGGCAAAAATAAAAAGCCTTTCGGCTCTATCCCATATATTGTGTAGCTATGGCAAGGAAAATACCAAATATTGTATTTTCCGAGCAGACTCTACACCCGGAAAATCGGCTTGTCAAGCCCTTTTAAGAGATTCTTTTAACTTGTTGAGGCGGCAATGAATACCATCGAAATACGGACGCGGATGAAGGAAGAATTCGTCGATGTGACGGCAGATGTCGGCCGGATCGTGGCGGCCTCGGGGGTCGCGAGCGGGATTTGCGTCGTCGCCGTGCCCCACACGACGGCCGGCGTCACCATCAATGAGAACGCCGATCCGGACGTCCGGGCGGACCTGCTGACGACCCTGCGGCGGATCGTGCCCGACGCCCTCCCCTACGCCCACGCCGAAGGGAATTCGCCGGCCCATGTCAAGGCTTCGCTCGTCGGTTCGTCGGCAATCCTCACCGTCGAGGGCGGGCGCCTCCAGCTCGGGACCTGGCAGGGGATCTTCTTCTGCGAATTCGACGGCCCGCGGACCAGAAAAGTCTGGGTCCAGGTCGTCGGCCGATAAGAGAGGACTAGCACCCGGCACCGGGCGAGCCGATGGTCACCTGTACTCCCCCGTAGCGGAAGGGGACCGGCAGGGAGCGAATTCCGAGGAGCGACCGACAGAAGTACGGCGGAGCAACTCGGAGCCGTACTTCTGGTAAATATCGGAAACGAGTTTCCAGTTCCGTATTCTGAGGATATATCGGTTCCCGGAGGGGCCGGGGGAGAAAGGTGACCCCGGCGGAGCAAAGCCGACGGCGGGGGCCTCCTTAGAAACGGAGCCCGAGCTTGCGGAGCTCCGCTTCGAGGTCGGTCTCCGGCGCGTAATGGACCCCGCGCAGGCCGACGGCCTCGGCGCCTCGCACATTCTCCTCCATGTCGTCGATGAAGACGCACGCTTCAGGTGGAGTGCCGGCCATCCGCGCCGCCGTGAGGTAGATGGCCGGGTCGGGCTTGAGCAGCTTGAGCTCGTAGGACAGGACGTAGCCATCGAAAAACAGGATCTCGGGGAAGCGGCGCCGGACGAAGCCGAAGCGCTCCGGATCGGTGTTCGAAAGGAGCAGCGTCTTGTAGCCGGCCGCCTTGACCCGGGCGAGCACATCGACCGCGGGCGCGTTCAGAGAGAAGATATCGTTGTAGATCTCATAGAAGACGCCGTAGGGGATGTCCGCGCCGACGATCTCCATGACCCGCTCGTGGAAGCCGGCCGGCGTCACGGCCCCGCCGTCGAAACGGCGGATGAGCTCGAGGTCGCCGTGGACGACCGCCTTGACCTCCGCGAAGGGCTTCCCGGCCCGCTCGGCCAGCTTACGGAGAAAGATATTGTTGTCGAACCAGAGGACGACGCGGCCCAGGTCGGAAATCACGGTTCGTATCATCGGCGGTGAAGGCTCCGTTTCATGGTCGAAGCGAGAGGACGTTATAGCAGAAACATGCGGCCGGGGCAAACGACGGGCCGATTTTGATTGACATTTTAATGGGCCTCCCCCATACTGACGTCATCACATGCGTTTATTCATTCGGCCTCTTGCCGTTCGTTCATCCGGCCGGCGGAGTCAGCTAAATCCATCGAAGGAGGAATGTATGCCGATCAAGAGAACGACCCATCGCAGCTCGAAGGGGACCAAGCTCTATGCCGTGCGCGATGCCAAGGGGCGCTTCAAGGACATCCAGACCTACAAGCGCGCTCACGCCGCGGACATGAGGAAGACGAGCAAGACCGAAACGGCGGCCAAGGCCAAGAAAACCGAGTAAACGAACTAGAAACGTTCTCTAACCCGGAGAGATCGGCCCTCGATCTCGAGGGAGCTCCGTCCGGATTTATTTTTTCATCGGACAGCCAGCCGCTCTTAAGGTCCCGGGCGAATCGACCTCAGGACTTGGCTTTCTGCGGGATCTCCAGCCTCTGTCCCTCACGCCGGTCGGCCCGCTTGAGGAGAAGAGCGAACATCAGCCCGATGAGGCCCAGGCCGGCGAACATGATCTGGCTCCCGACGTAAGAGCCCGTTTTGTCGCGCAGCAGCCCGTTCAGGAGCGGGAAGAGCCCCAGCCCGATGTTCTGAATAGCCGTCATCAGCCCGAAGGCCGTGCCGACCCGTTCCGACCTGACGATGAGCGGCACGGACGGCCACAGGGCCGCCGGGACGAGGACGAAGGCGAAGCCGAGGAGGATCATCGGATAAACCGGATAGATCTTCGTCAGACCCATGGCCAAATGGCAGGGGATGAGGAGGAGGGACCCGGCGATCATGAACGTCGCCCTTTTTCCCACCCGGTCGATGAGCCGCCCGGCGAAGGGCGCGAGGAGCATGGAGGCGAAGATGATGATGCTGGTGATGCCGCCGGCCGTGCTGAAGATGTGGAGGAGGTTGTTGAAGACCTGGGCCAGGAAGCCCCCGGCGGCCGACGCCGTCCTGGCGATCCCCCACTTGGTCACGAAGAAGTCCGTCGACAGGCTCTGGAAGGGGAAGATGGCCGCGTAGAACGTGAAGCAAAGCGCGGTGACATACCAGAAGGTCGGCTTGAACTCCTTGATGTCCTTGAAGACGATCTTGTCGCCGGCGCTCTCGTCGCGGAGGTTGAGGGCCTTCTCGCCGCGCTTGTCCATGACGATGTAGAAGAGGTTGCCGACGAGCGACAGGGCGCAGGCGCCGACCGCGGCCAGCAGGGCGTAGCGGTAGCTGCCGAAGTAGCTCGAGAAAAGCTCCCCCGTGTTGAAGGCGAAGAGCGATCCCAGGCGGCTCACCGTCAGCTGGACGCCGAAGGCCATGGCCATTTCCTTGTTCTTGAACCAGCGGGCCAGCATGGCGCTCTGGGCGACGACGAGGGGTTCGGAGCCGGCCCCGAAGACGAACCGCCCGAGGAAGATCATGGGGATGCTTCTGGCCTGCCAGACGATCGCCGCGCCGGCGAGGACGAGGACCGAGAAGATGATGCTGGCCTTGCGCGTCCCCAGCCGGTCGATGAGCATGCCGCCGAACAGGACGACCAGGATGGCGGCGACGCTGTACATCGTGTTCATCGTGCCGACGGTCGCGCGCGCCGCCTTGAGCTCCTCGATGAGCGACGGGGCGATGGCCCCTATGATGTCGTAGGCGAAGTAGCTCCCGAACGACAGCGAGGAGATGAAGAGGAGGTTGGTGAATCTATAGATCGGCCTCGTCGGATGGAAGAAGCCGACCGGCGCGGCGGCCTCGGTGTTCGTCATGAGAGGGCCCTCCGATCTCGCTGTAGTCCGGTCATCCGAGGCTTCTATCTTCCGGAATCCGGCGAAAATAATCAAGCGCCTTTATCCGGTCCCCGCGGTGCTGGTATAATCCCCCCTACTGGAAAGGGACCCGCCCATGAACATGCGAAGCCGCGACATCCAGATCGTCAACCCGGAGCGCCTGGCCCCCGAGCTCGCCCAGGGCCTCCGCGACCTCGAAAAGGACGCGATCGTCCGCCGCATCTGGGACCGGGATTGGACGGTCTGGAAATCCGAGGACAAAGAGATCTCCAACCGCCTCGGCTGGCTTGCGTCCCCGCTGACGGCGGAAGAGGAAGTCCCGGATCTGGAGGCTTTCACGGCTTCCGTCCGCGGCGACGGGCTGACCAAGGCGGTCGTCCTCGGCATGGGCGGCTCGAGCCTCGCGCCCGAGGTCTTCGCCCGCGCCTTCGGGACGCGCGAAGGCTTTCTCGAGCTCGAGATCCTCGACACGACCGAGCCCGAAACCGTGACCGCCGCCGCAGCGCGTTTCGACCTCGAAAAAATCCTGTTCATCGTCTCTTCGAAGTCCGGGACGACGGCGGAGCTCGTCTCTCTCCTGTCCTTTTTCTACGACCAGGTCCGCCAGGAACTCGGCGGCGAGCGCGCCGGTCGTCATTTCGTCGCCGTCACCGATCCGGGGACTCCGCTGGAGGCCCTGGCCGGAGATCTCCATTTCCGCCGCGCGTTCCGCGGCCGGCCGGACATCGGCGGACGGTTCTCCGCTCTCTCGGCGTTCGGCCTCCTGCCGGCGGCCCTCAAGGGCATCGACCTGAGGCGCCTCCTGTCCCCGGCCCGTGCCATGGCCGACAAGTGCCGCCTCGAAATCCCCGCGGACAATCCCGGCGCCTTCCTCGGGACGGTCCTGGGAACGGCCGCGGCGAAGGGTCTGGACAAGCTGACTTTCTTCGTCCCGCCGCGGCTCGAGCCGCTGGCGGGCTGGCTCGAACAGCTCGTTGCCGAGAGCACGGGAAAAGAAGGCCGGGGCATCGTCCCGGTCATCGAGTCCGGCCCCAAGAATATCCGGGATTATGGAAAGGACCGCGTGTTCGTCGATTTCCCGGCGTCACGCGACGCGGAACCTGACGAAGGCGTCCGTGCCCTCGCCGATACCGGAGCGCCCCTCATCCGGCTGATCCTGGACGATCCCTATTCCGTGGCCGGCCACATCTTCCTCTGGGAATTCGCCACGGCTGTCGCCGCTCATTTCCTGCACATCAATCCCTTCGACCAGCCGGACGTCGAGGCGGCCAAGAGAAAAGCGCGGCAGGTCCTGGCCGGCGCCGCCCGGGCAGGAAGCGCCGCCCCGGAGGACCGCTCACCCGCCGGCGAAGGGCTGCGGATCGCCGGGTCAGGCCCGCAAGAAGGCCCCGAGGATGCCGTAGCCCGATTCCTGGGCGGCTGCCGCGAGGGGGATTATCTCGCGGTGCTGGCCTTCCTCCCGAAGAGAGCGGGAATCGAGGAGCTCCTCGCCGGGCTGGCCGACCGCCTCCGGCTCAAGACACGTTTGCCCGTGACCCTCGGCTTCGGCCCCCGCTACCTCCACTCGACCGGCCAGCTCCACAAGGGCGACGGGAACAGGGGCCTTTTCCTGATGCTGGTCCCGGCCGTCTTGCCGGAGGTCGAGATTCCCGCCGTCCCGGGGATCGCCCGGCCCGCCGCGGATTTCGCCGGCCTGTTCACGGCTCAGGCGCGGGGGGACGGGATGGCTTTGGCGGAGAAAGGGCGGCGGGTTCTGACGATCGAGTTCGGGAGCCCGATCGAAGCGGGGATGGTGAAGCTCGCGTCCCTCCTGGGGTAAAAGTCAAAAAAAAGGTTCATCTCCGATTTTCGGGAAATCCACCCGGAGGCGGCGATGGATGTCGCCACGAAGCCCCCGTGAGGGAAGGGGGACCCGCCGGAGGCGGGGGAAACCGTTTACGGAGGTTTCCGGGGCGCGGGGATGCGAGGGGCGATATCCTGAGCGAAGCCGGAGAGATGGATATCCCGGAATCGGGAGAAGAACCAAAAAAAAGGACGGCCCCGAAGAGCCGTCCCTGATTCGTCCCTGCGAAGAATTTAGAAGAGGCCGACGCCCACGACATCGGCGTGGAAGATCTCTTTCGTCCGCGGCCGGATCTTCTTGTCGACGCTGTCCTTGACGTTGAGGTAAAACCAGAACTTGTCGAAGAGCCTCAGCTTCTGGAGGTAGTAATTCGAATAGGTCGAGATGGAGTCGACGATGATCTTGGCGATTTCCTTGCCCTTGTCGTCGGAGAGGACGATAGAGTTGACATCGCCCTTCTGAAGCTTCCCGTAGATCTTGACCTGGCCCTTGCCTTCCCATTCCTCGGCCTTGGCGACGCCGGAGATGGCCAGGGCCGGAACGCCTTCCCGGGCCTTGAACTCAACGAAATCCTCTGACTGGAATTCCTGACTGCGCGTATACACGCTCGAGCCGGGGCCGGTTTCGACGGTGTCGGCCAGGAAGATCGGAGGATGGTCGACGAGCAGGTCGCCCTTGACCTTGATCGTCTTGCCCATGAGGGTGGCGGCGTCGAAGCCGGGGAGGACGATGTCGAAACCCGGGGCCGTCGAAAGGTACATGTACCGGCCGAGGGCCGCCCGGACCGTCCCTTCGAAATCGGTGACGGCTTTTTGGACCTCGGCGGCCTGGCTTTCGGCCGCATTCTTCTGACAGGCCATGGTGCCGGCGAGGAGGGCCAGGCTTAAGATCAAAATCCCTGTTTTCTTGGTGGAATTCATTGGACCTACCTCCATGTGTCGAACAAGCGCCCGGAAGTCTCCTTCCCGAACGAGGAGTAGTTTATACCACCGCGGCCTCGAAAAGTAAAGAAAAAAATCAGGACTCGGGGATCGGCAGGGAGCGGAAGAAAATGAAGCCGGATTCGATCAGCCTTTTCTTTTCACGCTGCCGGACTTGGACGAGGAGCCCGAAGATTTGGAAGACGAGGAGCTCGACCTGCCGGAGGACGCCGAGCGGCCCGAAGAGGACGACCCGCTCGATCTCGGCGCGCTATAGGAACGCCCGGAGGATGAGCTCGTCGATCTCGGCGCGCTGATGCTGCGGCCGGAAGAGCCGCTCGACCGGGAGGGGGCGGAATATGAGCTTCGGGACTGGGAAGAGGACGATGAACGGGAGGAGCCGGGCCGGGAGTAGGAGGGGGAGCTCGACCGGGCGGAGGAGGACGGGCGCGAGATCGAAGAGGAGGAACGCGAGGCCGAGGACGACGGGGCGCTCAGCCGCGAGGACGTCCGGGAGACTGACGATCTGGAAGAATAGGTCGGACTTTGGGACCGCGCGGACGACGTTCCGGAAGTCGGGCGTGGCGAGCTCCCGAGCGATCGTGAAGGCGTCGAGTCCGTCCGGTTCGAGCGTGCCGGGTATTCCGTGGACGGCCGGTCCGATCCGGACCGGATCGTCCGGGCTGTCGTCGAGGTCCGCTGCCTCACGGCCGTCGATTCGGACCGCGAGCTCGAGGGGTCATTCTTGATGGTCTCGCCTTTCTTGGTGACGGCGCTTCCGGATTCATTCTCGGTCTTCCGGGTTCTCTGCGGCTCCCGCGCCGTTCCGGACTTGGGAGATCCCGATGCCTGTCCCTGGGACGGGGAGACGCGGGCGGCGTTGCTCCCTGTCTCGGCCCCGCTCCTGCGGACGGGCGCGGCGACGGCGTTCCGACGGTTTTCGGAAGCGACGCCCTCACTGCGGTTCCCGGAGACCTTCTGGCTCGGATAGGACCGGATAGCCCGGCTTCCCGTCTCGGGGTTCTTGACGGCCGGCCGCGAAACGGCGTTCCGGTTCGGGTTGGACAGGGAAACGTCCCGTTCTCTCGTCCGGGCGCCCGAGTTGACCGTGCCCTGTCTCAGACGCGAAGAGGACAGGGAACGCGACGGCGCCAGCGACTTCACCTCGCTCCGGCTGCCGGGACGGTCAGCCAGGGCCCGCTTGGCCGCGAGGGCCTGGGGCCGGGCGTTGTCCACGGCCGGACGGATCGAGGGCTGTTCGGCCCTGAGGGCCACCTTATCGATGCGGTTGAGCTCGCTGCGGCCGATCTGGCGGCGGCCGATGTCGCGGGACTGGAGATGGTCGCGGCGGACGACGGTCATAGCCCGATTGTGAGCCGAGAAATAGCGGTCGTCGAACCGATCATAGAAGCGGTTGTCGACGAGCAGGCCGGGACGGTTATACCAGGTGAGAGGGCACCAGCCGATGTGGTCGCGGTCCCACCACCAGTGCACCCAGGCCGGCCCCCAATGATTCCGGGGGATCCAGTACCAGCCCAGACCGAAGCGCCAGTTCCAGCGGCCGTAGTGGTAGACCGGCCAGCCCCAGGATTCGGAGGAAACCCAGGTCCAGCCGATAACGGGATACCAGACCCAGCGGCCATAGGAATAGGGCCGCCAATCGTCATAATAGGACACGTTCGGGACCCAGACGTTGCCGTAGGGCCGTTCGTAGACCCAGTTGCCGTTCTGGTCGAGCTCTTCCTCGTATTCTTCGATCTCGGACGGGAGGTACTGCCGCTCGCTTCTCTGGGAAAGCTCGGCGTCCCGGGAGCCGTTCCAATCGTCGAAGCCGTCCTCCCGGGAGATAGAGTATTCCGGTTCACCGAGGAGCCGGCCGTCGGCGGCCGTCACGGTCTCCTTGTCCCTGACGAGGACGGACCCGTCTTCGGCGGCGGCTTCCAGACTGCCCTCACGGACGAAGACCTCGGTTTCCTGGTCGAGTCTGACGTCGAACCTGTAGAGCCCTTCCTCGAGGACGTAGAAGGACGCGTCGGGAGTATGGACTTCGATGCCCTTGTCCAGGGCGAGATGGCTCACCCGGAAATAGGCGCTGCCTTCGGTGAGATGGATCTTGATGCGCTCCTCCCCTTCCTTGGGAAGGACGGCGAATTCGACCTTGGTGTAATCGTTGAGGCGGAGGTAGTTCCGGCGGCCGAAGTGGATCTCGGCCTGGCCGTTCTCGGTCCCCATCTTGTCTCCCTGGACGAGGGCGAGGTTGACCTCTCCCTTTTCATAGCCCAGGTCCGATGTCCTCTGGACATAGACCGAGCCGTTGACATAGCTCAGGCGGGCGAAGCTGTAAGGATAGAATCCTTCGTCCTGGGCCATGAGGCCGAGGGGGATGGAAACGATGAAAGCGATCGCTAGGAGCGAAGCCTGTCTCATCATCTTGTTCATCGTCTTTCTCCTTCCGACCTCTTATTAAGCAACTATCGTGCCATCCATCTTCCCAAGGGGAGAAAGAGAATTTCGTCCTATTAAGAGGACAACCCTGCCGGGACGAAAAAAAAGGGGGACAGTCCCCGGACGCGGGACCGTCCCTCTTCGATTACCAGCGCCGCCAGCGGAGGAACGGGCGGTGGCGCAAGGCTCTCAGCCGGGCCATGCGCTCAGGGCCGAAACCGGGTTCCATGAACCGTCCCATGCGCGGTCCGTGTAAGCCCATCCGGCCCAACGCCATACGGCCCCGCCCGGCGGCCGCCGGCCGGCCTTCGAACCTCGACCGGAGGGCTTTCATCTTCTCCAACTGTTCAGGCGTGAAGATCTTGTCCCTGTCGGCCCTGTTCCTGAAGGCCGCTTTCTCCCGTCCCGACCGGAGCTCCGCGGTTCTGTCGATGAGCGCGTCGATCTTCGCCTGGTTGGCCCCGGGGTCCTTGGCCAGCTCGCGTATCTCGGCGCGGAGCTTCGTCATCTCCTCGCGGAAGGCCTTGTTCTCCTCCGTGCGGGCCTTCCGGAATTCCCCGAGGGCCTTCTCCTGTTCGGGCGTGATATCGAGGGCTTCCCGGGCGAGCATCCTCGCTGGCCGCTCGGACCGGGCCGGCGGAGCGGTCTTCGCCTCCTGGGCGGCGGCGAAAACGGGGAAGATCAGGGCGGCAGCGAAAGCGAGGGCCGCCGCGCCGATGATCAGTCTTTTTGATGTCGTTCTCATGATGAGCCTCCTACGGGTCGTTACATTCCTTTAGACGGAGGAGACGCAAAAACCTTTGAAGAGGGAGAGTCCCGATAAATCGACGAAAAACCCGTGAGGCCGCGGAAGAAGGGGCCGAGCGGTGTCCCGGAGTGAGCATGAAGCGGTTATTTAGCCGTCATCGGGACGGAGACGTCCAAGTCGGCTCCGGACCGGGAAGGCGTGAAGAATAACCGCAGCGAACGGAGGGATCCACGAGGCCCCTCCGCGGCCGGTTCGGGAGGGACGGCCCCCTGCGGGGACAGTCCCCTAGCGGTGGCGCAGCCGGTCCAGGGCGACGGCGATGACGATGATCGCCCCGATGATGATCTCCTGGATGTAGTTCGGCCAGCCCATCATCGTGCAGCCGTTGCGGAGGAAGGACATGATCAGGACGCCGATCATGGTGCCGAGGATGCTCCCCTCGCCTCCGCTCAGGCTCCCGCCGCCGATGACGACGGCGGCGATGATGTCGAGCTCGAGCCCCACGGCCACCGTCGGGTCGCCGACCGTCAACCGGGAGAACTCCATGACGCCGCTCAAGCCGCAGAAAAGGCCGGAGAGGACGTAAACCAGCACCTTGACCCGGTTCGTCCGGATGCCGCAGAGCCGGGCCGTCGACTCGTTCGAGCCGATGGCGAAGACGTGCCGGCCGAAGACGGTATATTTAAGGACGACGGCCAGGACCACGGCGAAGAGGATGACGACCCAGATCCCCGGGGCCAGGAGCAGCCAGGAGGGACGGGGGCTCTTGGCCATGAGCTCGTTGACCCAGGTCATGGGCGCGTCGATCTTCTGGTTGCCGGCGATCCACTTGGCCGCTCCCCGGGCGATACCCATCATGCCCAGGGTGACGATGAACGGGATGAGCCTGAGCCGCGTCACGAGGGCCCCGTTAGCCAGGCCGACCAGGCCGCCGGTGAGCACGCCGAGGACGAGGGCGGCGAGAGGCGGCAGGCCGGCGTTGACGGCGTAGGCCGCGATGACGCTCGACAGGGCGATGTTGGAGGCCGCCGAGAGGTCGATGCCGCCGGTGATGATGATGAAGGTCATGCCGAGCGCGCCCAGGGCCACGATAACGGACTGGGTGGCGACGCTCTTGAAGTTGGCGAACCTCAGGAACCGGCCCTGGACCTCGGGGATCAGGGAGAACAGGGCGATGACGAGGACGAGGCCGATGAACGGGCCGAGGACGTTGAGGGCTTTTTGGAGTCCGGCTGGACGTTGACGGCTCATTCCGCGATCCTTTGACCCATAGTATTGTCCCGGGCCGCCCGGCCGACGGTGGCCGCGGCCATCAAGCTTGGGGCGTCCCACTCCGGGATCGGCCGGGATTCGACGAGAGCGCCCCGATGGAAGACGGCGATCCTGTCGCATATCCCGAGGAGCTCGGGGAGGTAGGAACTGACGAAGAGGACGGCCTTCCCCTCCCGGGCGAGCTCGCCGATCCATTCGTAGATCTGGGCCTTGCTGACGACATCGATGCCGCGCGTCGGCTCGTCGAGGAGGAGGATCGAGGCCTTTTGATGGAGGAGCCTGGCTAGGGCGACCTTCTGCTGGTTCCCGCCTGAGAGGTCGCCGACCGTTTGGGCCGGACCCTTGGTCTTGATCTTCAGCTTCCCGATCAAATCGGACACGGCCCGGCGCTGGCGCCCGGGCCGAAGGAGACCGTGGCGCCGGTAGGGGGCGAGATCGCTCAGGGTCATGTTGTCGGCCACGGACAGGCTGAGGGCCAGGCCCTCCCCCTGCCTGTCCTCGCTGAGGAGGCCGAGGCCGCGGCTGATGCGGGTCCAGGGCGTTCTCCCCGCGAGCTCGGCCCCGGAGATGACGACCGAGCCGCCCTCGGCCTCGTCGAGCCCGAACAGGGTCCGTAGCATCTCCGACCGGCCGGAGCCGACGAGTCCGGCGATGCCCAGGATCTCGCCCTTCGACAGGGTCAGGCTGACGGGCGCCGTCATCTTCGTCCCCTTCAATCGGTCGAGGGACAGGACGGCCTCCCCGACGGCGTGCTCGACCCGGGGGAAGAGTTGCGTGAATTTCTGGCCGACCATGAGCTGGATGATGTCCTCGAGCCGGGTCCCCTCCATTTTCCCGGAGCCGACGCTCCGGCCGTCCCGGAGGACCGTGTAGGAGTCGGCCACCTTTTGGACCTCCTCGAGGAAGTGGCTGATGTAGATGACGCTGACGTCCTGGCCCTTGAGCCCGCGGATGATCTCGAAGAGCCGCAGGCTGTCTTCCTGGGTCAGCGAGCTCGTCGGCTCGTCCATGACCAGGATACGGGACCTGTTGAGCAAGGCCCGGGCGATCTCGACGATCTGCTTCGCCCCCACGCTCAGCCTGCCGACGGGGATGGCGGGCGAGATCTCGGGATGACGGACGAGCTCGAGGGCCTCCCGGGCCTTCCGTCTCGTGGCCTCCCGGTCGAGCCAGCCCGCCGCGTGGACCTCGCGGCCGAGCACGATATTCTCCTCGACCGTGAGATGCGGGGCCAGGGTGAGCTCTTGGTAGATCATGGAGATGCCGCCCCGGAGGCCGTCGCCGGGGCCGGCCGGGGCGTAGGGCCGGCCGTCGATTTCCATCCGGCCGGCGTCGGGCGCGATGGCGCCGCTGAGGATCTTCATCATCGTGCTCTTGCCGGCGCCGTTCTCGCCGATAAGGGCGTGGACTTCGCCCCGGCCGAGCTCGAAGCTGACGTCGTCGAGGGCTCGGGTCGCGCCGAAGCTCTTGCTCACCCCGGCCATGCGGAGGACGGGGGGCTCGGCGGGCGCGATCGTCATCAGTCGATGATCTGGGAGAGGTCGGGCGACAACAGGGGCCTGATCGCCGGGTCGTCCATGTTGTCCGCCGTGGCCAGGGCGACGCCGGTATCGATGATCTTCTCGACGGGCTCGCCCCGGAGGTGGGCGACGATGGTCTTGACCCCGAGATAGCCCATCTTGAACGGGCTCTGGAGCACGAGGCCCTGGATGTGGCCGTCCCGGAGGCCCTGGACGAGCTTGGGCGAACTGTCGAAGCCGACGAAGACGACCTTGCCGGCGAGGCGTGATTCCTGGAGGGCCCGGAGGGTGCCGAAGGTGCTTGACTCGTTGGGGGCGAAGACGCCCTCGACATCGGGGAAGCGGCTGATCAGATTCTCGGCGAGCTGGTAGGCGGTCTCGGTCGTCGCCCCCGCGTATTGGTCCTGAACGAGGAGGACGAGGCCGGGGAATTCATTCTTGACGGTGTCGTAGAACCCGGCTTCCCTCTGCACGGTGCTGGCCGAGCCCTCCTGGTAGCGGATGAGGAAGATCCGGCCCTTGCCGCCGAGGAGCTCGCCGAGCCGGCGGGCGGCCAGAACGCCGCCCTTGTAGTTGTCCGTGGCGACGTAGCTCGCGAAGTCGCTTCCCTGCAGGGCGGAGTCGATGATGACGACCGGGATCTTCTCCCTGACGGCGTCTTGCACGGGCCGCATGAGGGCCCGGTCGTCGAGCGGCGCCAGGACGATCCCGTCGACGCCGCGGCTGATGAAATCCTCGACCACGGTGATCTGCTGGGCCCGGTCGTCCTCTTTCTGCGGGCCCTTCCAGATGACCTCGACGCCGAGCTCCCGGGCCGCCCGGACCGCGCCCGCGTGGATGGACTTCCAGAACTCATGCGTCGTCCCCTTGGGAATGACGGCGATCTGGAGGATCTTGCCCTCACCCGGGCCGGGGGCGTCGGAGGACTTCTTGGCGCAGGCCGCGAGGGCCAACGACAGGCACAGACATCCGCTGAGGACTTTGGGGGCGAGGGATTTCATGGCCGCAGTATACTCAGAAGGAAAGGAGCCGTCAAAGAAACCGCCGAAAAAATAGGGGGGAACCACCTTCGGGGAAGGCCGCAAAGGTGGTTCCCCGTCCATGCCGGGAACCGGGGCTCCCGGCGTCGCTCGCCGGAGGAAAAGGCCTTACTTCTTCTTCAGGATGGGCATCCCGGTCTTGGTCGTCTCTTGGACGACGTAAGCCGCGGGGACCGCATCCAGCGCGCCGGGCCGGATGTCGCGGGCGAAGAAGTAGATGGTCTGCTTGCGGCCGCCCTTCAGCAGGACGTCCTTGGAGTGCAGGAAGTAGCTGACCCCTCGCGAATTCTTGAATTCATACGCCATGTCTATTACCTCCGTAATTGAAATGATATTACTCCTGTCGGCCTTGTTCAACTAATATAGAAAATCCCGCCTGATGTCAAGGCCGGGAAGAGGGAAACCGCCGGCCGCGAAGTCACTGGATGAAATCGACCGTGGGCGGCATGTCCGCCGGGATGATCGTCCCGTAGGCGTCCTCGTAGCGCTTGATGTTCGCCTGCAGGGCCTCGAGGAAGCGCTTGGCGTGGGCCGGGCTGACGATGATGCGGGCCACGAGCTTGCCGAAGGGCCCGTCGGGGAAGAGGAAGGCGAAGTCGAACAGGAACTCCTCCCGCGAGTGGCGGATGGCGGCGAGGCTGGCGTATTGGCCGAGCGCGACCGCCTCGTCGACCTTGATCTCGACCTTTTTCGGATCCGTTTTTTGGTCCATGGTCCCTCCCGAGTCCGGATGACCCTTCCATTGTGGGATGAAACGGCAAGGAAATCAATAGGATGGAGGCCGCGAAAAAAAAAGAGAAAAAAAGAAAATAACGCTTTACAACGCGTTTCGAAGTGCTATAATAATAGTGGCTTTCTTGAGCGGGCTGGAGAAAGCCCCCACCTTTTTGGTTCCCATCATCAACCCCCCTTTTGCTGACAACAGCCCGCACTTCTCCGCGCACGGCACATCGGATAAAAAATATCACGCGGGCGCAAGGCGGAACCGGCGAGCGTCCGCGGTCTGGGCCGCCGGAGCGCCGCGCGGATCCGTTCAGTCGGTGTAATAGAGGATCGTCCGCAGGACGGCCGCCTCGCAGACCCGGCAGAAGGGTTTCGTGCCCTTGGTGAACATCAGGCAGTCGAGCTGCGGGCGGAAGAGGCCCTGGGCCGCGTAGCCGGCGCCTTCGAACGCGCCGACCTTGTCCCGGAACTTGCTGGCCCGCAGGAAGGCGTCGACCTTGTCCGCGTGCTCCCGAGACAGTCGCTCGGATTCCTCCTCGACGCGGGCGACGTCGGCCGCGGCCGCCCCTTCCCTTTTCATCCTGGCGATCTTGCCGTTGATGTCGGCCCGGATCTTCTGGTAGGCGTTGTCCATGTCGTCGAACTCCGCTTTTTCCCAGAGGGTCGGGACGCCGATCCCGGCGCTGGCAAGGCTCTTCCACTTCAGCTTGTCCGGCTCGAGCAGGGCGGTGATGTTCGGCTCGGCCGGCTCGACGCCGGCGGGATAGAACTCGTTATAGGCGACTTGGGAGGTGTAGTATTCGTCGGCCAGGCCGGTGAAGGAATGGCCGAATTCGTGGAGGAAGAGGTATTCGTACCACTGGTTGTCGGTCGTGAACGTGCAGTAGAGGTTATAGATCCCGCCGCCGCCGTACCTCGTGTGGTTGACCATGATGTACAGAGCGTCGTAGGGTACGTGGGCGGCGATGTCGCGCAGGCTCTTGTTGTCCTCGGTCAGGAGGTAGCGCTCGGAGCCGAGGGAGTCGAAGGTCGTACTGACGGCCGTCGCTTTGAACGAGCCGTGGCTCGGCTCGTCGCAGCCGCTCTCCGGCGAGGGCTTGAAGACGCCGTAGAGGTTGAACTTGTCCCGGTGGGACTTGTACGGCTCGAGCTTGAAAAAGACGGCGGCGAAGCGGTCGAGGTCGGCTTTGAGCTTGGCCTCCTCGGCGGCCGTGTAGCCCTCGGCGACGATGGCCACGTCGACCTTACGGCTGGGCTCGCCGGACTTGAGGACTTCGAAGACCTTGACCCCGGGGACGAGTTCCTCGCGGATGACCGTCACGGCCGCCGGGTCGATGACCTGGCTGAACAGGACCTCGTAGGCGTTCTTGCGGTCCTTCGCCTCGACCGTGAACCGGACGGGCTTCCGCGGATACGGCAGGAGGGCGGACTCGTGGTAGGTCCGGCGGACGCCTTGGAGGGCCGGCTCGGAAGTCTTGTATTCGCCGCAGTAGCTGTCGAAGCCCTTGCTGAAGATGAGCGTCCCGCTCGCCGCGTCGTAAACCTTGATCAAGTAGCGGCCGAGGTTGAACGGGTCGATGAGGTTCGTCCGGCTGCCCGCCCAGAGGCCTTGGTCGAAGACCTGGTCCAAAGTGACCGTCTCCTCGGAGGAGTTGCCGGCGTGGAAATAATCGACGCGCATGGTCTTGTCGACGAACCAGGCGTCGAAGGCCGGCCCTTTCTGGGCCCGGGCGCAGCCGGCGATGACGGCGGCCAGGGTGATGATCACGAGAAAGCGTTTCATGATTCCCTCCCTCAGGACGGCCGGACGATCTTGCCGGCGGTCTCTTTGATGATCTTGAAAGCGGCGGCGGCGGTGATGCCCGCGGGGTCGCGCCCGGGATTCAATTCGACGATGTCCAGGCCGACGATCTTCCCCTTGAGCGCCTGGATGACCTGGACGGCTTGGCGGGTCGAGAGCCCGCCCGGCTCGTGGTGGGATACGCCCGGGGCGAAGGCCGGATCGAGCGCGTCCATGTCGAAGGAGATATAGACGGGGTTGACGAAGCGGAGATGGAGCGGGCCCTCGATCTCCTTCATCTCGATCATCCGGACGCCGTGCTTGAGGGCCTTGGCCCGGTGGGCGGCCGTGATGGCCCGTACGCCCACTTGGACGACGCTGGCGGCCAGCCCGTCCTCGAGGATGCGGGCGAAGGGACAGGCGTGCGACAGCCGGTCGCCGTAGAGATCGTCATAGAGGTCCGGGTGGGCGTCGAAGTGGAGGACGTCGAGCGGCTTGTAGCGGCGGGCGAAGGCCTTGAGCACGGGATAGGTGATGGAATGGTCGCCGCCAAGGACGATGGGGACGGCGCCGATGTCCAGGACCATCGCGACGGCCTTCTCCGTCAGGGCGAATGATTTGTCCGGATCGCCGGAGGTGTCGACGTCGCCGAGGTCGACCATGACCGTGTCCTCTTCCAGGTTGACTCCGAGCTCAGTGGCGCCGCAGTAGCACTTGCCGGTGGAGACGGCCCGGACCGCGGCCGGGCCCCCGGCGGCGCCCCGGAGATAGCTCGATTTCTCGTCGAACGGCACGCCGAGGATGGCGATCTTGTAGTCGGGGTTCTCGGACAGCGGCTTGACGGCTCCGCCGAAATCGGACATCGTCGACCTCCTGAGGGAAAGCTCTCCCGATTATACCGGATTTGACTCCCCCGCCCAAGAGTCAGGATGGTTATATATTTATAAGCTCTTCCAATCCCGGGTGCGCTACGGCGGCGACGCCGCGGGATTGGGAGATGACCGAAAAAGGGGCCGAAAAAAAAACGGGGGAGAGAGATCCTCCCTCTCCCTTTTCACAACCTTGGCACCGCCTCTTTCGAGGCCGTCGCGACCTAAAGGCTGCGACCGGGAGCAGAATCGCATGGGGCCCCCGGGGGGTCAATCGCCGTCCGCGGTGATTCCGGCGATGAGAAAACGGACCGTTTTTCACCCCCAAAGGCTAGCCCGCGGCCGGCCGCGGGCGCCTTCCTCTGAAGCCGGAACGTGGTTGACTTTGGGGCGCCGTTTCATAAAATAGGGAGCGATGGCTGACGCGATCCGGATCGACAAGCTTCAGAAGACATTCCGGCTCGGCTTCATCCCTAAAACGCGGCCGATCCTCAAAGGCATCTCGTTCTCCGTCCGGGAGGGCGAGATCTTTGGTTACCTGGGGCCGAACGGCGCCGGGAAGACGACAACCATCAAGTGCCTCCTCGGGCTCATCCACCCCGACGCCGGCACGATCGAGATCTTCGGCCGCTCCCACCTCTCCCCCCGCTCCCGCGAGCCGCTCGGGTTCCTGCCGGAAAATCCCTATTTCTACGACTATCTCACGGCCAGGGAGTTCCTCGCCTTCACCGCCGACCTCTTCGGCCTCGCCCGGAAGGAGACGGGGGGCCGCATCGCCAGGCTCCTCAAGCTCGTCGGCCTCGAGCGGGCCGCGGATCTCCCGCTCCGGAAATTCTCCCGGGGCATGCTCCAGCGCGCCGGGCTGGCCCAGGCCCTGATCAACGACCCCAAGCTGGTCATTCTCGACGAGCCCCTGGGCGGCATGGACCCCCTCGGCCGCAAGGAGATCCGGGACATCATCGTCCGCTTCAAGGACGAGGGCAAGACCGTCTTCTTCACCTCGCACATCCTCCAGGACATCGAGATGATCTGCGACCGCGTGGCCATCATCGTCGGCGGGCGCATCGTCAAGGAGGGCGCCCTGCGGGACCTCGTCTCGGAACGCGTCCTGTTCACCGAGGCGACGGTCTCCGGACTATTCCCGGACGCTTTCCGGGGCCTCGCCGAGAGCGTCTCCGTCCAGGGCGACAGGGTCCTGCTCAGGATCTTCGAAGAATCCAAGGTCGGCGAGGTCCTCGACCTCGTCCGCGCGCACAAGGGCCGGCTCGTCTCCCTCAGTCCGCGGACCGAGACGCTCGAGGACATCTTCGTCGAAACGGTGACGCGGACATGAAGATCTGGGCCATCGCCGGGATCACGTTCAAGGAAGCCAAGCGCGACCGTATCCTCTATCTCCTCTTCTTCTTCGCGGCCCTCGGCATCGTCGCCTCCCGCGCCCTGGCCGTCCTCACGGTCGGCGACCGGGTCAAGATCATCAAGGATGTCGGCCTCGCCTCGATCTCCGTCTTCGGCGTCCTCATGGCCATCCTCATCGGGACCGGGCTCGTCTACAAGGAGATCGACAAAAAGACGATCTTCACCCTGCTCGCCAAGCCCCTCCACCGGGCCGAATTCATCCTGGGCAAGTTCCTCGGCCTCGTCCTGACGCTGTTCGTCATGACCCTGGCCATGTCGCTGATCTTCCTGGCCATCGTTTACGCCCACACGCTCAAGATCGAAGGGGTGCTCCTCGTCGCCGTCGGCTACATTTTCCTGGAGCTCGTCCTCATCACGGCGGTGGCCGTTCTCTTCTCCTCGTTCTCGACGCCCATCCTGAGCTCGCTCTTCGCCCTGGCCTTTTATCTCATCGGGCACCTGTCCTGGGGCCTGGAGCTCATCATCAAGAAAATGAGGCCGGGCGCGGGCAAGGCCCTCGTCCGAGCCCTCTACACCTTCCTGCCGGACCTCGAGAACTTCAACTTCAAGACGGAGGTCGTTCACGGTCTGCCCATCCCGCCGGGGATCTACGTCTCGGCGTTCCTCTACGGCGTCTGCTACACGGCCTTCATCCTCGGCCTGGCCGTCCTCGTTTTCAGGCGCCGGGACTTCATCTGACCGGGCGGGCGTGCGACCGTATCAATCATGGGCAAGAGAGTGTCCGCGAAAAAAGTCCCGGCGGCGCTCCTGCTCACCGTCTTCCTCGTAGCCACGGCGGCCGCCTTCATGGCCCTCAAGGTCGGGGCGGACAGGATCGTCCGGAAGAAGCTCCCCGGTTCGTCCATCATCTACATCCCGTCCGGCAAATTCCTGAAGTACGCGACCTTCGGCTACCGGTCCCTGGCCGCCGACGTCATCTTTCTCTGGGCCATCCAGTATTACACGACGCCGACGATCGACGACCGCTTCGACCACCTCGACCACATCTTCTCCATCATCAACGAGCTCGACCCGCGCTACCAGGACCCCTACGAGGTCGGCGCCCTCATCGCCGTCCAGGAGGCCGGGGACACGCGGGCCGCCTTCGCCATCCTCGACCGGGGCGCCGCGAATAATCCGGACCAGTGGGTCTATCCGTTCAACGCCGGCCACGTGGCCATGATGACCCTCAAGGACTTCTCCCTGGCCGAGAAGTACTTCGAACAGTGCATGAAGATCCCCGGCGCCCCGGAGTTCGTCGAGAGGCTCCGGGCCAACGCCCTCTTCAAGAAGGGCGACCTGGAGACGTCGTGGGAGACCTGGCTCGACATCTATAACAGGGCCGCGGACGAAGAGATGAAAAAGATCGCCTCGAACCACCTCTACAATGTCAAGGCGACGATCGACGCGGCCGCCCTCGAGGACGCGGCGGCGAAATACCGCGAGCGCTTCGGTCACTTGCCCGCGAGCCTCGAGACCCTCATCCGGACGGGCTTTCTCCGTGAAGTCCCGAAAGATCTCGACGGGAAGGACTACGTCTACGACCCGGTGACGGGGGACGTGAAAACGGTGGTCAGCCCGTGGCGACGTTGATGGTCATCATCATCGCGGTCTTCGGCCTCGTCTTCGGCAGCTTTCTCAACGTCGTCATCTACCGCCTGCCGCGGCGGATGAGCCTGATGCGGCCGCCGTCGTCATGCCCGGGGTGCGGCGCCCGGATCAAGCCCTACGACAACGTCCCCGTCCTGTCTTATCTCCTCCTCGGCGGGAAATGCCGCAGGTGCGGGCGGAAGATATCGCCCCTCTACCCGGCCGTTGAAGCCCTGACGGGGCTCGGGTTCGTCCTCGTCTACTTGAACGCCGGACGCGCGCTCGGCCTCGAGCTCATCGCCGGCTGCGTGTTCACGAGCGCCCTCATCGCCCTGGGCTTCATCGATTACCATCACCAGATCCTGCCCGACGTCATCACCCTGCCCGGGCTCGTCCTCGCCCTCGCCTACGCCTTCTTCAGGGACGACCTGACCTTCCGCGGCGCGCTCCTCGGGGCCGTCGCCGGAGCCGGGTTCCTGATCCTCGTCTACGGGGCCTACTTCCTCGTCCGCAAAAAAGAGGGCTTGGGCATGGGCGACGTGACCATGCTGCTCATGGTCGGGGCCTACCTCGGCCTGATGCGGACACTCCTGACCCTCATCCTGGCGTCGTTCGTCGGCGCCCTCGTCGGCGTCTACTTCATCCTCCGCCGGGGCAAGGATTTCCAGTTCGCCCTGCCCTTCGGGACGTTCATCGCCCCGGCGGCCTTCGTGGCCATGCTCTGGGGAGAGCGGATCGTCCGCGCCTATTTGGGCCTTTAGAAGCGCGGGTTCTCGAGACCCGGCGCGGTCGCCGGCGCCCGCCGCCCCGCTTCAGCCTGATCGAGAAGACCCATTCCGTCGTTCCGGTGATCTGATATTTATCGCCGACGGGAAGCCCAGGCACCCAGACGATCTCGCCCCGGGAAAGGACGACGGGCAGACGGTCCCTTTCCGCGGCCGGGATGCCCTTGGCCCGGAGGATCTCTTTGATTTTTTTCCGTCCCGGCGCGCCGAACGGACGGTAGATGTCGCCCGGCCTTCGGTTCCTGACGACGAGCGGGAACTCGAGCCCGGCCGCGTCGAGGTCGGCGCCGGTCCGGTCGTCGTTCCTGAAGGACCGGCGTCCCCGGTCCGCTTTTTGGCGAAGGCCCTTGAAGGCCAGGCCCGCCTCGGGGAGGACGAGCTCGCCCCGTCCGTCCCAGCGGACCTCGTACGACTTGGCCGGCGGCGTCCGCTTTTTAAGACCGGCCAGGCCCGCCTCCCGCCGCAGGACGAGCCCTTTCCGAAGCGGCAGGTCCTTCGCCTCGCCGAGCGCGACGAGCGCCTCCACGTCTTCGTAGGAGACGTCCCGGAGGTCGCCCAAGAGCTCCCGGAGGTACTCGCGGGCGACGCGTCGGGCCAGGGCGGGCGGGAGGAGGGGCAGGATTTTCAAGTCCAGAGAAACGTGGCGGCCCTTCCTGAGGATGAACTCGTCGGCCAGCTCACGGACGAACCCGCCGAGGAGCTCGTCCTCCTCCCGGGCGATCGAGGCCAGCCGGGCGACGTGGGCGACGGCCTGAGGCTCGTAGCGGCTCTCGAGCTCCGGCAGGAGCTCGGCCCGGACGCGGTTGCGGAGGTAGCGGCGGTCGCGGTTCGACGCGTCCTCGCGGAAAGGGATGCCTTCGGCCTCGAGCCAGGCGCGAAGATCAGGCCCGGGGATCCCGAGGAGCGGCCGGACGACCGGGCAGGGATCGCCGGCGACGACGGGGGCGATCCCGGCCAGCCCGGCGAGTCCCGTCCCCCGCATGAGGCGCATGAGGACGGTTTCGGCCTGGTCGGTCATGGTGTGACCCGTGGCGATCTTGGTCGCCCCCACGGCCGAAGCGGCCCGGCGCAGGAAGCCGTAGCGAAGATCGCGTCCGGCCTCCTCGAGGTTGAGCCTTTTTTTGGCCGCGAAAGACCTGACGTCGGCCGACCCCGCGGCGAGCGGAAGGACCCAGCGCCGGGCGAGGTTCCGGACGAAGCGTTCGTCCTCGTCGGCCTCGTCCCTCAGCCGGTGGTTGAAATGGGCCAGGCGGATTTCGAGGGGCATCTCCCCGCGGAGCTTCAGGAGCAGGGCGACGAGGGCAACCGAATCGGGACCGCCGGACAAGGCCGCGAGGACGCGATCGCCGGGGACGATCATCCGCTGTTCGAGAATCGTCTTCTTGAAAACCGTGAAAATGCGGGCCGCGATTTTTTTGGGTGCCATCGTCGCGTTCAGGTCATGAGGGCAAGAACTCGGAGAAATGGCGGCGGAGGGATTTGAACCCCCGACTCTGCGGATATGAGCCGCATGCTCTGACCAACTGAGCTACGCCGCCAGGGTGCAAGAAATTCTAGCGGAATCGACCCTCGAAGTCAACGAAGGCGGCGCGGGGCGACGTACGGATGGCCCTCGGCTTCTGTGCTCGTCGCACACCGCGAATCAAGAATCCCGACATCACATGAAAAGGAAATGGCGCTACTGGCAGAGAGCGGCCTCGGTCTCCTTCTTAAAGGAGAAGCGGCCGTCGCGGAAGAGCTTGATGCAGGCGTCGACGACGCGGGTGTCGTAGCGGATGCCCCGGCCCTTCCGGATCTCCTCGAGGCCTTTCTCGAGCCCGAGGGCCGGGCGGTAGGGCCTCAGGGCGCAAACGGCCTCGACGACATCGGCCACGGCCAGGATCCTGGCCTCTGGCAGGATAGCGTCGCCGACGAGCCCTTCGGGATAGCCCGAACCGTCCAGCCTCTCGTGGTGCTGGAGGATGATGTGGGCCAAGGGCCAGGGGAAGGCGATGTTTTTGATCATTTCGTAGCCGACCCGGGGATGCTCCTTGATGAGCTGGAATTCCGTCTTCGTCAAGCGGCAGGGCTTGGTCATGATCTCGACCGGCGCCGCGATCTTGCCGATGTCGTGGATGATCCCGGCGAACCGGAGCCCCTCGATCTTCTCCCAGGCCAGGTTCATCTCCTGGGCAATGGCCACGGCCAGGCTGGAGACCCGGTGCTGGTGCCCGGCCATATAGGGGTCCTTCAGCTCGAGGGTCATGGACATGGCCCGGAAGGTCCCCTCAAGGGATCGTTCCAGCCGGTCGAGTGTGCTCTGGAGGTAGTCCTCCGAGCGGCGCGTCTCCAGGACCTTGCCGTGGAGCTCGTCGTTCGCCCGGGAGAGCTCCGCGGTCCTCTTGTCGACGAGGTGGTCGATCTCGATTCGGGCCAGCCGCAGCTCCCTCTCGATGCGGACGCGCTCGGCGGAGTCCTTGTCTAATTGCACGGCCCGCTTCGCGGCATCGTCCGCGAGGAAACGGTTGCGGCGCTCCAGGTCCCGGAAGGTCTTCTCCAGGCCGTCGACCATGGCGTTGAAGGTCCTGGCCAGCAGACCGGCCTCGTCCCGGCCGTAGATCCGGGCGCGCTGCGTGAGGTCGCCGTTGGCCAGTCTCTCCGCCGTCCTCGTCATTTGGACGAGAGGCCGGGTGACCATGCCGCCGATGAGGTGGACGAGGAGTCCGCCAAGGATCAAGGCGATGAGCGCCGCGAGGAGCATGGCCCCGCTGGGCTTGCTCAGGGTCAGGAACAAGCCAAGGTAGCAAGCCATCAGGACGCCGAAGAGGAGGAAGAGCTTGGTCCGGATCCTGCGCGGGCCGAGGTTCGCGAGCGGGCCGCTGAGGTTTGGGTTTTCCTGGGTGCTGCGGCTCATCGCGATATCCGGGGCTGTCCTTTTATCCCTTCTAGATTAGCGGAATGCTCAGGGCGGACAATACTCTTTGGGGGTGATTTTGTGGGGTGACGTTTCACCCCCAGAGGGGGGGAGGGGTGAGGAGCGGGCCGGGCCCGCGGCCGTCACCAGCGCTTGGCTTTTTGGGGCTCCATGCGGCGGAGGTCGAGGCCGCGCTCGACGGCGCCGATCCTATAGAGACAGATCTCGCGGAGAGACGACGGGTGGTGGAGGACCTCGGAGAGCGACTGCGCCCCGACCGCCCAGACGCCTCCTCCCCTGACGACGGCGACCTTGTAGTCGTGGAGAGAGCGGACGAGTTCGCCGGCCGAAACGTCCGGCGGCAGGATGGGGATGACGAGGTAGAGGAACGACCCCTCGGCGTCCACGGGGATGATGCGGTCGGCCGGCGCCGATTCGCCGGGATAGACATAATGGGCCGAGGCTTCGGCTTCCGGGATGTGGCAGTGCATGACGGTCTGGAAGTCGCTCGCCGCGTAGATGGCCTTGTGGAGCGCCGTCTCCGCGTCGTCGGCCGGGCCCACGGCGAGAGGGACGCTGAGCAAGGGCCCGCCCACGTCCCGCGGCATCGAGGCCTTGGGCGCGTAGAGCACCGTATCGACGCCGCGGACCGACATCGAGCCCGTGTGGAAGGGTGAGAGGCGGGATTCGAAGATCCGGTGGCCCGCCTTGACGAATTCCTTGAGGATCTCCTCCTCCTCCCGGAAATCCGAGCGGTCATCGCCCTCGATGTCGTACGCCGGCGGCGGGAAAGCGAAAGCGCGTCCGGGGTCGGCCGCGACCGCGCGCCGGACGGCGCCGACGTCGACGCGAAGCTTCTCCATCGCCCGGACGACCGCCCCGGCGTTGTTGCCGACGCAGAGCCGGAAGAACGCCTCCCGGAGGCTCCTGCCCTTGGCCATGGCGCCGTGCCCGAAGATGATGGTCAGGGGATGGCCGGCCAGCCGCTCGGGGATCGTCCGGGCCAACTCGGGAGAGCCGCTCGGCACGGCGAACCAATCGACCGGGATGCCGCCGCCGAGGTGGTGCCAGGCGAGCGGGTCGACGGGAACGAAATCCGGCGGTTTCCCCGGCTTGGGCGCGTCATCGAGCGTCGCCAGGATGAGGTCCTTGACGTGGGCGTGCATCGAGGCCCGGACGCCCGGCAGTTGGAGGACCCGGGCGTGGATATCGGTCTCCGAGGACGCCTTGTAGTAACCGTAATCGGTCTCCGTGGCCGAGAGGAAGCAGATCTGGCTCGGCTCGAGGTCGCCCTTCTGCGAGCCCGTGGCCGTGATGACGATCTCGTCCTCGCCGCGCTCGCTCGTCCGGCGGACGGCCATGTTCCCGCTGTGGCTGTCCTGGACGTCGTAGAGGAGGGAGGCCCGTCCCAATGCCTGGAACTCGCGAAAGAGCTCCCCTGTCGCCTGCCATTTTTGGGCGCTCATCTCTTGCTCTCCTCGACCCGCAGGGACCGGAGCAGTTCGGGCGTCGGCCGGCCGGCGGCGTCCCAACCTCGGACCCGGTAGTAATCCTGTTTCATGCGCTCCTGGTCCTGCCGCGAGACGCGGCGCTCCTTCCCTTCGACGACGATGGGGACCTCGGCGAAACGGGCGGGAAGGGCGTCGTCTTCCGCCGTCGCGCCGGCTTCGACGTTGAACAGCCGTTCGAGGGCCGCGACGCGGTTCTCGACCTCCTCGAGCCGAGCGACCGAGAAGTCTCGGCCGGTGACACCGCTGACCATCCGGGCCCAGGGGTCGGAGGAGAACGCGTAACCGGTGAAGCGGCAGACACCCAGGCTGTCCTGGAGGATGCCGACGTTCTGCATGTTCCGTATGGCGATCGGCGACTGGAGGAGGCTGAAACGGGGGATCTCCTTGGCCCCGCCGAAGAAGGCCAGGGAAACGGCGTAGCCGCCCCGCAAGTGGCAGGCTCCCGTGGGCGAGGTCATGTAGCCGAGGGCCTGGGTGTAGGAGGCCCGCGGGTCATAGGCCGGGATCTCCAGCCGCTTGACCGTCATCGAGAATTCGGGGCGTCCGTAATGAGCGGCCAGCCGGTAGGAGCCTTCGGCCAGGCGGGCGCCGAGGCCTTCCCGGCGCGCCGTCATCGCGGCCAGGGATTCGAGGGCTTCCCCGCTGCCGAAGGAGAGGTCGAGCCCGCCCGCTTCCGCGCGTCCGATGAGGCCGCTTTCGGCGAGCTCCATGGCGCAAGCGACCGTCCCACCGTAGCTCATCGTGTCCAGGCCGAGCTCGTTGGCGCGGTAATTGGCCCGGGTGATCGCGGCGATGTCGTAGATGCCGCAGAGCGGGCCCATGAGGACCATCGTCTCGTATTCCGGGCCCTCCCCGCGCTCCTCCCTCCCGTCACGCCCGGCAACGCGCGTGTGCCGCTGACAGCCGATCGGGCAGAGATAACAGGAGCCGGCCTTTTCGAGCAGGGTCTTGGCCAAGGTTTCCCCGGAAATCCTCTCGACGTCCTCGTCGCGATGGAGGCAATCCTGGAAGTTCTTGTGGGGGAGCATGGCGATGAGGTTGATCAATTCGACGAGTCCGGCCGTGCCCAGGTCCCGGAGGAGGCGCTTCGTGACCGGGGCTTGCTTCATGAGATAGAGGGCCTGGTCGAGGCCGGACTGGTATTTTTCCCTGTCGGCGATACCGATTTTCTCCTTGCCCCGGACCCGGACGGCCTTGAGCTTCTTGCTGCCCCAGACGGCGCCGGGGCCGCACCGCCCATAGACGCGGTCCCGGTCGTTGGCGACCGCGGCAAAGCGGACGAGGTTCTCCCCCGCCGGCCCGATGCACAGGACCCGGGCCGGGTTTCCCGGCTCGGACACCGCGGATAGGACGTCGTTCGTCTCGTGGGTCGTCTTGCCCCAGACATGGTCCGCGGGCAGGATTTCGGCTCGTCCCGGTGAGATATCGATCATCACCGGGGTCGCGGACGCGCCCTTGACGACGAGGACGTCGAAGCCCGCGGCTTTGAAGGCCGCGCCCCACGTCCCGCCGGAGTTGGACGTCCCCAGGACGCCGGTGAGCGGCGATTTGAAGGCCATGTGGCCGCGGCCGGCCGTCGGGGCGTTCGAGCCGACGAGCGGCGAGGCGGCGATGACGAAGGCGTTGTCGGGGCCGAGCGGGTCGCAGGCCGGGTCGATCATGTCGTAAAGGACGCGTGTCGCCAAACCCCGGCCGCCGAGATAGTCGAGGGCCGCGTTGGGATCGAGCGGCTCGGTTCGCGCCTCTCCCCGGCCGAGGTCGGCGACGAGGACCCGGCCGTGGTATCCGGAGATCGGGAATTCAGCCATGTTCGGCCCCTAAGATACCAGAACGCCGCTGAGCTCGCAAGGAACGGATGCGCAGGATGTTGCTGTCTGGCGAGCCCCCTTACAAACGCTCGGAGTATTCCCGCCGTCGGCACGCGGCCCGTCCCGGCGAGCCGGGCCGCTTCGGCTCCGGGCTCCGCTCTCCTCTCCCTTCGGTCGAGGAACCGTGCCCGCTTCGCCCTCCTACGGCCTCCTCTTGGAACACCCCTGCGCGTTTTGCGTGGGCTCGCCTTCTAAACCTACAGCGAGCAAAGATGACCCCCGAGGCCCTCGTGTCGAGCGAGCTCATGAGCGAGCGAGACGACCGCTAAACCCGAGGCCGAGGGGTGTCGTCGGAGGAAGCATGAAGCGGCGCGATGAACTTTGCGGGCATTCGCGGGGCGTAGGCCACAAGGGGCGACGACACAACGGCGTGGGGGCCCCCCGCCCGCCCGGAACCGCTGATGCCTGGGAGCTCTTTGGAGCGGCGAGGACGGATGGGGGTGACGCCGAGGGAGGAGGAGCCCCGAGCCAATAGCCAATCGAAGGCGTTAAGAATCACCGCGGCGAACGACGACGATCCCCGAGGCCGCTCTAGCCGCCGCCCATGATCGGGAAGACGGCGATGGTGTCTCCGTGCGCGAGCGGCGTCGCCAGTCCCTTGAGGGATTGGACGGGAACGCCGTTGACCATGACGATAAGGTAAGGCTTGAGTTGGTCGCCGGCGAAGATCTCCCGGCGGCGTTCGGGAGTGTCGCAGAGAAGGGCCAGGGCGTCGCTGACCGTCGCACGCTCTCCGACGATGACCTCCCGTTCGCGGCCCTGGAAAAGGTCCCGGAAATAGGCGAAGAACTTAGCTTTGACCGTCATCGGGCTTGACCGTTCCGAGAAGGTTCTCGTCCAGGAGCTCCTGGACGTCGGGGTCGCGGATGTCGAAGACGAGAGGGACGACAGGCGCGAGGACGGCGGCGAGATCTTCCAGGATCTCCTCCCTGGCGACGAGGAGGATCCTCCTCTCCGGCCGGCCGACCGTTTCGCGGAGGGCCGGCCACAGGCCTCCGCCCTGGAGCTCGAGGGGGCCGACTTCGTCGACGACGAGGAGCTCTCGGGCGTCGGCCTCGCGGATGATCGACCGGGCTAGGTCGAGCGCCGCAGGGACGAAGACGAACGGGCCGGTCCGCTCCGCCCCCGGCTCCCCTTGCCGCCGCAGGTAGGGCCGGCGGCGGCCTTCCTTGAGCTCGAGCAGGTCGTAGCCCTTCTCTCCGTCGGCGGCGGTCACGGCCGGGCTGAGGAACCCGGCGCATGAAACGCCGCGCGCCGTCCAGCGTGGCAGGGATCTTTCGAGGAACGTCGTTTTGCCCCCGTGGACGGGCCCGGAGAGGACGAGGACCATGCGTCCCTATCGGATGTTGACGCTCGCTTCGCCCGTCTGCAGGACTATGGCCTGCCCCATCGGGCTCCCGGCCGTCGCGCTGGTGAAGCCCAGGGACGTTTCGCCCTGGCCCATGGACGTAAAGACGAGGACGGCCAGGACCGCCCGGCCCTTGAAGCCCCGGCCGCCCGGCGTGCCGGAGAAGCCGATGGTGCAAGTCCCGCCGCTGATGTGCTTGAGGAAAGGCACCTTATCCCCCAACTGCCGCAGGCCGCCGCCTTCGAGGACGTCCTTGAGCTTGAGGATCCGGGGATCGAAGGTCAGCACGAGGGAGGCGTTCCCGATCTCCTGCTCGCTCGAGAGTTCGACGTTCATCCGGAATTCCCGGCCGCGGGGGGCCTCGAAGCTGGCCGGTGAGAGGTAGACGGCGCTCGCGCCGGTGTCCTCCGGCTGGGCGGGGTTCTCATCGGCCAGGGCCGCCTCCTCGCGCGCGTCCATCGCCGCCCCGGCCGCGCCCGCGCCGGTGACGCCGGAGAGGTTGTCGGGATCGACCCAAAGGGGCTTGGCATCGTCCTCGGAGATCTCGATGGCGCGGATGATGTGGGGGGTGATGGTCAGGATGACGTCGGTCTGCTCGATCGTCTTCTGGGTCGCGGAGAACAGGTTCCCCAGGAGAGGCAGGTCCTTGAGCCCGACGATCCCGCCGGTGGACTTGCGCTCCTCGTCGCGGAGGAGGCCGGCCAGGAGGTTCGTCTCGCCGTCCTTGAGCCGGACGGTGTTCTTGATCTCGCGGTTGGCGATGATGGGGATGCCGGCGACCCCCTCCGCCGCGATCGACGAGACCGTCAGCTCGATCTCCAGGGTCACCTCCCGCTCGAGGTGGATCCGAGGCGTCATCTTGATGGTGATGCCGATGTCCTGGAGGGTGTAGTTGACGATCGGCTGGGTATTGAGCCCGCCCGCGGCGATGGCCGCGAACGTCGAATTGATGATGGGGACTTTCTGGCCGACGATGTACTCCATCTTCTCGCCGCCGAGGCCGCGGATCTTGGGCTGGGCGATGATCTTGGTGTCCGAGTCGGTGCCGAGGAATTGGGCGATGGCCGCGGGCACGGTGATCTGGTAGTTGGCCAGGTCTCCGAAGTCGAGGCCCTTGAACCGGAAATAGCCGTCGTCGGTCATCGAGCCGTCCGCGGGGTTGAGCCGGATGCCCAGGATACCGGAGCTGAGGTCGATGCCGAGCTTCTTCAGCCGGATCCGGTTGACCTCCATGATCTCGATGTCGATGATGACTTCGCCTTTCGACTTGTCCCAGGAGCGGAGGAGCTTCTCGGCCAGGGCCACGGCCTGCGGCGTATCCCGGATCGTGACCGAATTGAGGTTCTTGTCGACCTGGATGACCGGAACCTTGTACATGGTCTTGACCATCTGGGTCAGCCGCATCTGGACGTCGCTCGCGTCGATGTTGGACAGGTAGAAGGTCTTGATGGCGTTGAGCTCGTACTGCATGCGCTTCTGGACGTTGTCGGGGACGATGATGACGGTCCGCTCGTCGATGACGCGGGAAAAATTCTTGCTGGCGACGCAGAGGAAATTGACGGCCTGTTGGAGGTCCTTGCCGGTCAGGTCGATGGCCAGGTTGGTGTCGCGAAATGTGTCGTCGTAGAGGAAGTTCACGCCGGCGACGCGGCCCAGGGTTTGGAAGATCGAGCGCAGGGACACTTCGTTCCGGAAGCTCAGGTTGAGGGTCTCGCCGGAGCCCTTGAGCCGGACCGGGCCCTCGAGCTTTTCCTGAACGGACTTACCGCTTTTCGGCGGGGGCGCGAGAAGGGCCTGCAGCTCTTCGGCGGCCTTGAAGTTCCGGGGGTCGAAGAAGAGGGCTTTCTTGTAGTTGAGCTCGGCCTCCTTCCTCTTGTTCTGGGCGACGAGGCTTCGGGCCGTCTGAACGAAGAAGAGGCCGGCCGAAGCCCTGGCCCGAACGAGGGCCAGGCGGTAGACCGAATCGTTGGGGTGGTTCAGGGCCGCTTTCTGGTAAAACTGGACGGCCTCCTCGTATTTCTGGTTCATTTCGGCCTTGACGCCCTGCCGGTAGTCCATGCTGAGCGTTTGACAGGCCCCGGCCGCCAGGGCCAAGACCAGGATCAAGGCGTATTTTTTCATGGCCGCTCTCCTTGTCTCGGGAACGTTTTCCTCTCGGAATTGGGGCCCTGGACGACGATCGCATCGGCCGTGACCCCGACGACCTTGTAGCCGGGCGCGATCTCGTCGCCCTCTCCCACGGATACGGTCTGGCCGTTACGGAGGACGAGGGCGATCGTCCGGCCGCCGGACTTGATCGAGCCGATGTAGCTGATCCTCAGGGCGAAAGCCGGCGGGACTTCCGGCCGGGGGACTTCCGGCCCCGCGACGGCGGGTCCGCCGGCCCGGCGGACGGCCGCGGGGACAGCCGCGGTCTTCGGCCGGAAGATGTCGCGCACCGGCGGGGCGATCTCGCCGCTGCCGAAGACGAGGAGGTCCATGCGGACGAGGGATTTCGGGCGCTCGGCGTCCTGGGCCGCGAAGAGAGCCAAGGCCCCGCCGAGGACGAGACCCGCCACCGCCGCTTTCTTAGATGCCATAGTACCCCGCCAGTGTCAGCTTGGCGTTCAGGCGCTCGCCGCCGGAACCCGTCCTCGGGAAATCAACCTGCTCGATGACCAGGAACTTAGGGAACGCTTCAAGGGCGGCCAGGAGCTTCTTCAAGCCTGTGTACGTGCCCATGTAGGTGAAGGTGACGAGCGTTTTCCGGACCTGTTCCCTCTCCATTTCGGAATAGCCGTAGTTGAGATCGGTGATGGTCGTCCCGGCCAGGGCAAAGATCTGCTCAAGATCCTGGCGCAAGGCCTGGACCCCTTCCTCTTTTTCGTAGAAATAGCCCGTTCGGAGCTCTTCGAGGTCGCGGCCCGCGTCCTCCCAGCGCTTCCACTCGGCCCTGGCTTCGTCGCGCGCCAGGACGGCCCTCTGGGCGGATTCCTGAAGACGGAACGAGGCCGTCCTTTCCTTCTCCAGGCCGCCACGCATCCGCGCGAACAGGACGAGGAAGACGACCAGGGCGAGGATCGCGGCCAGGCCGAGCCGGCCGAACGTCCGCCGCTCCGTGTCGTTGAACTGGTCAAAGAACGCGTTCATAGCTCAGGGTAATCTCCGCGATGAGCCGGCCTTCCTGGCTCCGGGTCTCGCCGCCGACTTGGATATGCTTGAAGCCGCGGGCGGTGAGGTCGGTGATGAACGCGAGGAGGTCGTCGAGGCTGCGCGAGGTCACCGACATGCGCATCGTGATCGCGCTGTCCGTCGTGAAGCCCGGGCTGAGCGTCGTGATATAGCTCGGCCCGGGGAGCGCCTGCTCGAGCTCCGAGAAAAGCGCCGTCCAAAGGAACGTCTTCCTCAGGATGATGCCGTTGACGAGGTCCACCCGCGTCCGGCTGAGCCCCTCTTCCCTCTGGATGTCGGCCGTCAGGCGCTTCTCCTCGATCTCGGCCTCGCCCTGGAGAATCCGCATCTCGGCGCTCGAGGACTTGAGCCGGGCCGCTTCGCCGCCGTATTTCAGGATGTCGAACGCGGTCAGGGCGGCGAGAACGACGATGAACAGGGCCAGGGCCCAGAGGACGGCCGCATAGAAGCGCCGGTTCCGGAGCGGCCTCGTGGCCAGGTTCAGGTTGAGCGTGACACGTTCATTCATAGAATCTGTCCGACGAGAGGGGCGAGCAGGTCCTTTTGGGCCTCGGTCCACACCTCGGGAGCCTCGTAATCGACGGATTGGATCGGCAGGACGATCCTCTCTTTCAGCCGGCCCATGACCTCCGGCCTTTCCGCGGCGGCGGCGCAGCGGAGCCAGAGCCTCTCGATCCTCGTCTTGTCCTTGTCCTCAAGGAAGCGGATGGTGTTCTCCACTTCCCTGACGATATTGCCGGCGCGGTCATCCGGCCCGGTCCCGCCGGGAGCGCCGACGTCCTTTTGGCGGTAGAGCGCCCAGCCGGAATCGAGGAGCGCCAGGAGCGTCAGGGCTTCGTCTTCCAGGTTGAGGAGGATGCCGTTGGCCGAGCTTTCCCGCCCGACCAGGTTGACCAGGGTCAGGGACGGGATGGTCACGAGCACCGGCTTCAGCCCGGCTTTTTCGAACAGAGCTTCGTACTCCCAGACAACCACCTGGCGGGCCATGGCCACGATGACCTTTCTTGAGCCCCGTCCAGGCGTGACCGCGTAGTCGATCCGGGCGTCCTCGGGGATGAGAGGCATCTGCTTGCCGATGCGCCAGCGGATAAAGGTGTCCCTCTCCTTGCCGGAGCCTGGAAAGGAGTCGACATTCAGGACGAAGACGCGGACGGCCGGCTCGGGGATGAGGAGGGCGGCCGACCCGGAGGAGATGTGGAGGTTCTTCTTCCCCTGCGTGATAGCCTCCTCGAGGGCCGCCGGATCGGTCACGTTGGGCCGGTCGAACGAAGGACTGACCGGGCGTTCCCGGAAGGGCAGGACGAAGCCGCCCTTGATCGACCCGTCATTCTTGGCGACGCGGATGCCGCTCAGGTACGCCGGGGCGATCTGGAAGACGGCGTCGGGCAGGAGCCGTTCGGTGAAATGAGTTTTGAGGCGTTTCCCGAGCGTCACGCGGTCACTCCACAAAGGTCACTTTGTTCAGGTCCTTGAGGCTGGTTATCCCCGCCCGGACCTTGTCCAAGCCGACTTCTCTCAAAAACACCATGCCCTCCGCCTTGGCCCGTTTCTTGACCTCGGAGAGGGGTCTTTTCTCAAGGATGAGTTCCCGGATGGGGTCCGAGAGCTCGAGGATCTCGGCGATGGCCGTCCGGCCCTGGTAGCCCGTGAAATTGCATTCGGGACATCCCTTCGGCTCGAAGAAGTCGGTCTCCGCGTGCCGGGCCGGATCGAGGCCCGACTCCGCGAGCTGCGGGGCGCCGTAGCGGACGGGGACCTTGCAACGCGGGCAGAGGATCCGGACCAGGCGCTGGGCCAGGATGCAATTGAGGGCCGAGATGAAGCTGTAGGGGTCGACCTGCATATGGAGGAAGCGCCCGATGACGTCGAAGACGTTGTTGGCGTGAACGGTCGTGAAGACGAGGTGGCCGGTCAGAGCGGACTGGATGGCGATCTGGGCCGTTTCGGGATCGCGGATCTCGCCGACCATGATCTTGTCCGGGTCGTGGCGGAGGATGGAGCGCAGCCCCCGGGCGAAGGTCAGGCCCTTCTTCTCGTTGACGGGGATCTGGGTGATGCCGTCGACCTGGTACTCGACGGGGTCCTCGATGGTGATGATCTTGTCTTCCGGGGACTTGATCTCCGTCAGGGCCGCGTAGAGAGTCGTCGTCTTGCCGCTGCCCGTCGGCCCGGTGACCAGGACCATGCCGTAGGGCTGGGCGATGTACTTGCGGAATTTCTTCTGGATCTCGTCGGTGAAGCCGAGGAGGTCCAGGCGCAGCTCGCGGATGGCCTGGGTGATCATCTCTTTGTCGAGGATGCGGATGACCGCGTCCTCGCCGTAGATGCAGGGCATGATGGAGACGCGGAAATCGATGGTCTTGTCCTTGATCTTGAGCCGGAAGCGACCGTCCTGGGGGACGCGGCGCTCGGCGATGTCCAGGTCGGACATGACCTTGATGCGGGAGATGATGGGCGACTGGAACTTCTTGTCGATGGCCTCCATCGCCTCGCCGAGGACGCCGTCGATCCGATATTTGATCTTGACGTCGTCTTCCTTGGATTCGATGTGGATGTCGCTCGCCCGTTTCTGGACGGCGGTGAAGATGATCGTGTGGACGAGCTTGATGATCGAATCGTCCTGGTCGGCCAGCTTCTCGATGGAGATGACGTCCTCTTCCTCCCCGCTCTCGCGCTCGACGACCTGGGTGACGAAGCCCTCGGTGGCGTCGCGGAGGACTTGCATGGCCGTCTCGCTCTTCCTCAGGGCCTCAAGGATGGCCCGCTTGGAGGCGGCGAAGACCTTGACCCTTTTCCCCAGGAAGGCTTCGATGGCGTCGATGGAGGCGATGTCGGACGGGTCGGCGACGGCGATCTTCATGACGCCATCCTCGTCGCCGAGGGGGACGAAGTTGAGACGGTGGAGGAATTCGACGGGGAACGACTGGATGAGGTTGCGGTCGAGCCGTTCGGTCTCGAGGTCGAGGTAGGGAACGCGGTAGCGTGCGGCCAGGGTCCGGGTGGCCTTCTCCTCGCCGCCGACGTTATCCTGCCTATCCTTGCTCATGTCCCTCGCCTCCCGGGTCGTTCATCGGGCGATCCTGATGATGTTGAAGATCGGTATATACACCGAAAGAAGCATCGCCGCCACCACGAGTCCCATCATGATGATGACCACCGGCTCGATCAGGGTGACCAGTGTCTCGATTTTACCACGAACCCGCTCGTCGTAAAAGTCGGCCATGTCGCCGAGCATTCCCTGGAGATTGGCCGAGCTCTCCCCGATGCGGACCATGTCCAGGGCCAGGGCCGGGAACGTCCCGGCCGAGGTCAGAGACTCGGACAGGCTCTCGCCGTTTTTTATGTGGTCCGGGACGTCTTCCATGTGCTTGACGATCCAGGCGTTGGGCACCGCCTGGATGGCGATGCCGATCGCCGCGAGCAGGGAGATGCCCGCTTCGAGGAGGAGGCCGAGGGTCCGGCTGAAAAGGCTGATGCCCGACTCGAGCCAGATCGTCCGGCCATAGGGAACGCGGAGCTTGGCCCGGTCCAGGTGGAAGCGGAAATCCGGCCTCCGCCGCAACCGGTAGATCAGGAAGGCGACCGCCAGGAAAGCGGCCACCAGGATGTACCAGTGCCGGCTCATGATCAGGGCGAAGGCCATGATAAGCCGGGTGATCCAGGGCAGCTCGGCCTCGAAGCTCTTGTAGAAATCGGCGAAATTGGGCAGGACGAAGTTGACCAGGAGGCCTATGAGGATGAAGGAGAAGACGATGAGGATCGTCGGGTAGGTCATGGCCGACTTGATCCGGGCCCGGGTTTGGGTGATCACCTTGGCGTACTGGATGTAGCGGCCGATCGACCCGGCGAGGTTGCCGCTCTTTTCCCCGGCCATCAGACTGGCCGTATAGACCGGGGAGAACAGCTTCTCATAGGGCAGGAAGGCCTCGGACAGGGCCTTGCCCCTCTTGACCTCCCCGGTGACCTTGATCAGGATCTCCCTGAGGTGGACGTTCTTGACCCGGGCGGTAATGGCGTCGAGGCCCTTGAGGATAGGATAACCTGCTTTGATGAGGGCGACGAGCTCCTGGTTGAACAGGATGATGTCCTTATCCTTGACCTTTCGCCCCAACCCGAAGCCCTGCTTCCCCAGCCTTTTCCAGTCGCGCCGGATGGAGAGGACGAGCAAGCCCTCAAATTCGGACATTTTCCGGCCTTCCTCGGCCGACGGCGCCAGGACGGACCGGCTATCGACCCGGCCATCCTCACCGGCGATCCGGCACAGATAGTACGGCATTTTGGCGAATTTCCGTTATTATTTAGTCGCCCCTAATCTATTCCAGGGCGCAATTATTGTCAAACAGGAGTCTTCGGAGGAAGCTCGCCGGAGCTCGTATTGACAAACCCGGGGATAAGGATTAACTATAGGTGCCGTGACCTATACCAAGAAGGCCCTCTCGGGAGCGCTGGCAGGGGCGATTTTCGGCCTATTCCTTGGTTCCCCGGCGATGCGGCCCGGGTCGCGGACGGCGGCCCAGGAGCCTCCTCCCCAGGAAGTCCAAAAGCCCAACTATGATTACATGAGCGGGTTCCTTTCGAGGAGCACTAATCCGCTCGGGCTCAAGGACGATCCGGCCGCGAGGAGAATGCTCGGTCAGGGCTCCGTTCCGTGGGCCATCCGGGCCGGGTCGCGGCACGTCCTCGACTGAGGGAATTTTTTTTATGATCCGGATTCAATTTTTTGGATGCCGATGAAAAGATCGCTCGTCTTCGTCCTTGTCCTTCTCCTCGCCGTCCTCGCCCTGGGGACGATAAACGTCTACCGGAAGGCGATATGGAGAGACATCACGGACGGCATCACCTGGAAGGCCACGGCGAGCGGCCTGCGGGCCATCCGCGTCGACCCGGCCAGCGAAGCCTTCCTGCGGGCGGGCATTCGCAAGGGGGACATCCTCACCGCGATCAACAAGGTGCCCGTGCGGACGAAGATCGACGTCCTCAAGAGCCTCTGGCAGGCCGCCGCGACCGACCAGAGCGTCACCTACCAGATCAACAAAGAGGGGATGCAGATCTACCCCACCTTCTATCCCCAAAAAAAGGCCGCCAACCCCATCTATTATTATCTCGTCCTCGTCGGCGTGACCACTCTCGTCATAGGCCTCGTCGTCTTCCTCAATTCACGGGGGCCGATGTCCCTCCCTTACGTGTTCTTCTATCTCCTGGCCCTGGCCTTCGCCGCGTTCATGGTCTTTTCGCCGACCGGCGAGTTGACGGCGCTCGACCTGGTCTTCCACGGATTGGACAAGCTGGGCTTCCTGGCCTTCCCGCCCCTGCTCCTGCACTTTTTCATGATCTTTCCCCTGCGCAAGCGCTTTCTCAAGAACCGATCCGACGTGTTCCCCTTCCTCTACGCGCCCGCCGCGCTCCTCCTTCTTGCCCGGCTGCGCCTGCACGTCCCGCTCCCCCATCCATGGAGCGAGGCGGCGGCCCTCCGCTACCAGGACGGCCTCGAACGGCTCGAGCTCCTCCACTTCGCGGCCTTCGCCCTCATCACGTTGTTGATCCTGGCCCACAGCACTCGCCGGGCCCCGAACATCCTGGTCAAGAAGCAGCTCCGCATCATCGTCTACGGACTGGGCTTCGGCGTCCTCCCTTCGACCGTCTTCTACCTCGCCCCCTTCGTCGCCGGAGGGCGGCCGTCCACGGGCGCGGAACTGACGGTCCTCCTCCAGGCCCTCATCCCCCTGTCTTTTTCCTACTCCATCTCCCGCTACCGGCTGGTCGACATCGAGGTGTTTCTGAAAAAGGCGGCGACCCTGACCTTCTCCTTTTTCGTTATCGCCTTCGTCTATTTCTTCGTCAGCTCCCGGACCCGGATCTTCTCGGAGAACCGGCTCAACACCATCATCCTCGGCATCCTGGCCATCGTCCTCGGGGCAACGCTGTTCACGCCGCTCAAGCGGCTCTTCCAGGGCCTCTTCGACAGGGCCATATATAAAAGGAGCTATGAGTACCGGAAAACCCTGCTGTCCATCACCCGCGACCTCAGCCGTGAACGGAACCTCGAGAAGCTCGCCCAGTCCCTCCTCGAGGCCATCGCCAACGCGCTGAACTTGAAAACCGTGGCGCTCCTCCTGGCCGACGAAAACGACCGGCGGGGCTTCAAGGTTCTCAAGACGAAGGGCGAGGAGGCGGGCTTGCCCGGCCGGATCGTCCTCGACGACTGGCTGGCCGGGGCGCTCCGGGAAAGGGACACCCTCGCGTTCGTCTCGGCCTCCGAATCGGAGCCCGCCCGGGCGGCGATGGAAAAGCTCTCGGTCCTCGGATTCTTCCACGTCCTCCCGCTCAAGGTCGAGGACGAGGTCATCGGCTGCCTGGTCATGGGGAAGAAGCTCGACGGGTCCTTCTTCTCGCGGGAGGACTGGGAGCTGTTGACGACGATCTCCGGCTCGGCCGCCCTGGCCCTGGAGAACGCCGACCTCTACGGCCGCGAAACCGTCCGGGCGCTGGAGATGCAGAGGCTCAAGGACTACAGCGAGAACATCATCGAGAGCCTGACCGTGGGCGTCTCCGTCATCGACGAAGAGGGGGTCGTCATCGGCTGGAACAGGGTCCTCGAAGACCAGGTCTCCGTGCGTAAGGAGGCCGCCCTCGGCAAGAGGCTCCAGGACGTCCTGGGCCCGGCCACCTTCGGCGTCCTTTTCCCGCAGGAAGGCCAGCAGGGCCTTCGGCTCCTCAGCGAGATCACGCTGGAGACGGCCGGCGGCGGGAAAAAGATCTTCGACATCGCCCGGACCCCGCTCCTCGACAACGCCCTTCGGGCCTACGGGACCATCATCGTCTTCGAGGACATCACCGACAAGATCCACCTTCAACAGCAGCTCCTGACCTCGGAGAAGCTGGCCTCGATCGGCCTGCTCTCGGCCGGCGTCGCCCACGAGATCAACACGCCCCTGACGGGGATCTCAAGCTACATCCAGATGCTCCAGAAAAAGCTCACCGACACCCACTACGCCCAGATCCTGGAGAAGGTCGAGGCCCAGACCGACCGGGTTGCCCGGATCGTCAAGAACCTCCTGACGTTCGCCCGCAGCCCCTCCGACGCCTCGTTCCTGCGCGTCGACCTGAAGCAGAGCCTGGAGGAGATCCTGTCGCTCATCGACTACAAGCTGAAGAACATGAACATCCGTCTCGCCCTCGAGCTCGCGCCCGTCCCCCCGTTCTACGCCCAGGGCGAGAGGCTCCAGCAGGTCTTCATCAACATCATCCTCAACGCCTTGGACGCCATGCCCCGGGGCGGAGATCTCTCCATCCGCCTGAGCCTGGAGAACGGGGCCGCGGTCGTCCGCATCGCGGACACCGGAACGGGCATCAAGCCGGAGCACCTGTCCCGCATCTTCGACCCCTTCTTCACGACGAAGGGCGTCGGCAAGGGGACCGGGCTCGGCCTGTCCATCAGCTACGCCATCATCAAGGAGCACGAAGGCCATATCGAGGTCCAGAGCGAAGTCGGCCGGGGGTCGATGTTCACCATCACTCTGCCGGTCGGCCGGGACGGCTCCCGGAGACCAGGGCCCCCGGCTCCGAGGACATGAACCATGAGCAGCAAAGGCATCATCCACATCATCGACGACGAGCCGGTCATCCACGACGTCCTGGCCCAGCTGCTGACGTCGGAGGGCTACGAGGTCGAGATCTCGGGCTCGGGGGAAGAGGCCTTGGAGAAATTCCCTTCCCAGTCCTTCGACGTCATCCTCCTCGACCTCCTCATGCCGGGGATGGACGGGATCGAGACCCTGCGGCGGATCAAAAGGTTCGACCCCCTGGCCCCCGTCATCATCATCACCGCTTATGGCTCGGTCGAATCGGCCATCTCGGCCATGAAGATCGGCGCCCTCGACTACGTCCAGAAGCCCTTCAAACACGACGACCTCCTCCTAGCCGTCGAGAAGGCCCTCGAGCGCAAACGCCTCCAGGATGAGAACCTCCGCCTCAAGGACGAGCTCCGGCAGCGCTTCGGCTTCGCCAACATCATCGGCAAGAGCGAGGCCATGAGGGACGTCTTCGAGCTGGTCAAAGCGGCCGCCCCGACGCGGAGCACGATCCTCCTCCAGGGCGAGAGCGGCACCGGCAAGGAGCTCGTCGCCCGGGCTATCCACATGAATTCGAATCGGGCCGACGCCCCGTTCGTCACCGTCAACAGCGGATCGCTTCCGCCCGACCTGCTCGAGAGCCACCTCTTCGGGCACGTCAAGGGAGCCTTCACGGGCGCCGTAGCCCTGAAGAAGGGCCTGTTCGAGGCGGCCGATCGAGGGACCATCTTCTTCGACGAGATCTCCTCCATCAGCCTCGAGACCCAGGCCAAGCTTCTCCGGGTCATGCAGGAGAAGGAATTCATGCGTCTCGGCGGGACCCAGACGATCAAGGTGGACGTCCGCATCCTCGCGGCCACGAACGCCGACATCGAGGAGCTCATCGTCCAGAAGGCTTTCCGCAAGGACCTCTTCTACCGGCTCAACGTGATCAAGATCGAGATCCCGCCCCTTCGCGAGAGGAAGGAAGACATCCCCCAGCTCGTCAAGCACTTCGTCGAGATCTACGCCCGCGAGAATCAAAAGGACGTCGAAGGGGTGAGCGAGGACGTCCTCGAAATCCTCGACGCCCACGCCTGGCCGGGGAATGTCCGCGAGCTCGAGAACCTCGTCGAACGGGCCGTCGTCCTGTCCCGCTCCAACGTCATCACCCGGACCTCCCTCCCCCCCTTCCTGCTCCGCGCCGACGGCGTCGACGACGAGGCGCTGATCGCCTCGGAAGAGTCCCTGGACCTCAGGGACCGGACCCAGGCCTTCCAGAAAAAGGTCATCCTGGCCGCGCTGAAAAAGACGAAGGGGGTCCAGAACAAGGCCGCCAAGCTCCTCGGGGTCAAGCCGACGACACTGAACGAGATGATCAAGCGGCTCCGGATCGATACGGGCAACTTCCCCGCCTAGGTGAACTTCCCGGGCACGGCCTTATCAGGATTGACGCGGATCTTCTCGGGCCGTCGCGGCAGGGTCAGGGAGATCTCCTCGGTCGTCTCGTCGACGACGACCTTCGTCCGGCCGGTCTCCCCGGCCCGGGTCCACTCGATCCAGAGAGGGAAGATGAACCGGCCCTTGACCTGGGTCACCCGGAAATCGAGGCGGACGCCCTCCGGGACAGGCGTCTCAGTCCAGGTCGTCCGGACCTCGGGCAGCTCCCAGGAAGAGAACCACCCCTGGAAAAACGCCTTCAGGTCCTGTCCCGAAGCGGACTCCATGGCGGCGATGAACTCGGCCGTCCGGGCCGCTCGGAACTTGTGTTTTTCGAAGAACGACCGGAGCCCGGCTTCGAACGTCTCCCGGCCGATGAGGTCTTGGAGCATGAACAGGGCCAGGGCGGCTTTGTTGTAGACGATGGACTGGTAGGCCTGGAAATCGTGGTAGCTCAAGCGCGAGCCCATGACGATCGGTCCCCGGAAGGATTTCTTCTCGGTCCAACGGGCGAACTTCTTCAGGATGGAGGCGAATGCGGCCTCCCCGTGCTTGCGCCGCAGGTAGGAGGCCGCCGCGAACTGCGAGAGACCCTCGCTCAGCCACTGGTCCTTGTAGGAGTCGAAGGATACCCCCTGGCCCCACCACTGGTGGGCGATCTCGTGGGCCAGGAAATACTCCTCCCACGCCGACAGGTCGACGGGCGTGTCGACCGGCCTCGGAAAGCCGGTGTCGCCGACCCAGGGGACCTCGTTGATGACGATGAAGGAAGCCGGGCTGTGTCCTCCGAAGACCGGCCAAAGCCTGAAAACGATCCCCAGCTTCTCGTAGGGGTACGGGCCGAAGGCCCGGCCGTAGAAATCAAGGATGTCGGCCGCCTGGTCGACGATCGCCAGCCGCGAATCCAGGATTTCGGACGATACGTAGCCGGTGACGGGCACAGGGCCTGCCCGCTCCTTCTGCTGGTCGAACTTGCCGACGATGAACGATAGGTATTTCACGGGCGAGCGGGAGACGAAGGTGTAGACGGGGCTTCCCGCCTTCTCGATCGCGACGACGTCGTCCAGGTCTTCCCGGCGGCCCTTGGCCACCAACTCTCCGTTGGCGACGCACTTGTATCCAGGGGGAATGACGAGGGTCAGCCGGGCCAGGAAGTAGTCCTCCGCAGCCGGGCCCGGGTACCAGAATCCGGCGTGGGTGAAAAAGTACGTCTCGTACCGGGGCCCCCTGCGAATATTGACGTTGGTCCCGGACTGGGCGATGACATCCGTCGAGGGGGCCGCGGGCAGCATCCGCCCGCGGTAGAACACCTCGATCGCCGTCGGGACTTTCGCGACCAGAGGGGACAAAAAATAGACGTAGAGGATCTTGCGGAGCTTGTCCCACGTGTAAAAAAGCTCCCTATTCTCCTCGTCCGTGATCTTGAGGATCTCGAAGTCGGGATTGAAGCGCAACTTGATGCTTTCAAGGAGATCGACACTGGGGACGACCTCGATGCGGGCCTTGCCCGAGAGATACGACGACGCCGGGGAATAGCTGAGATCGAGCGCGCAGGCGCTGATGTCGAATTTCTCCGCTAGGGAGATGAACAGCCGTTTCAGGGGAGGGCCCGACGCCGGGTCCGGGCTGTAGAGGCTGATGAACCGCTCCTTGCCGCGGTCGTAGAGGCTGACCTCGTCGCTGGAGAACGGGTAATAGATGTAGGACAGCTCCCCGGCTTTGCGGGCCTTGAACTCCAGGACGGCCTCGTCGCCCTGGGGAAGGAAGGACAGGAGGTTTTTGCTGTGCGAGCTTTCGATGGTGAACGACCGGGAGTAGTTCCTGGAGAAAACCGCCGCGGCCCTGTTACGCTCGACGTCGGACACGGCCGGAAGCCCGTCGCCCGTCTCGACGCGGATGTTGGAGGCGAAGAAGCCCGATGAGCACCGGACGTAAAGGGATTCGACGTCGTCCTCGATCCGGTTTTTCTTGTAGAGGAGCTCCAGCTGGTGCTTCTCGTTCAGGTCGCCGGGCGAGAAGACGACCTTCCCCTTGCCGACGATGACCAGCGCCGTCTCGAGGCCGGGGATGTTGTCGTAGAAAACGGCGGCGTCGGCGAAGGTGAAGCGGATGTCCGCGTGGGTGACCTCGACCCGGCGGGCCCGCTGCGCACGCTCCGAGGGGATGCTGATCTTGTACAGCCGGGTCCTGTTCCCCGTGACGTCCAGGCGGACGACGGACCAGGACGCCTCGCGCCTCTCGAGGGTCAGCGTCCACGATTCGATGGCCGCTGAGTGGGCGTTCTCGAAAAACGCCTGCAGGAACGCGCGAGCGGGACCGTCCGCGGCGCTCTGGACGCCGGCCGTACGGAGCGACACCTCGGTCATCTGGAGATCATCGAAGAACGCCTCCAGCCGGGCCTGTTCGGCGGCGCGAATGTCCGGCGCGAACGCCTGGAGGTAGGCGGGAAGGTCCCCGGTCCGGAGAAGCCCCTGGATCCGGTCGACGAAGGCCCCCGGGGTCTCCGCCGATAAAGCGGAAGCGCCCGCCTGTCCGGAAGCCGGACCGGGAACGAGGAAGGGGAGGAGAAGAACCCAGATGACCGCTTTCTTCACGGCTGCCCTCATGATGACATCATTCCCTGACCGCCGCCTGCTGATAAAGCCGATTTTATGCCAAGGGCGGGAGGCCTCTGCCCCCAGAGAGGACCTTGGTTCCCCATATGGCCGGGGCGTGGGGGGGGTTACGGAACGTAAAATAGTTTTACGTCGGGCAGGCTATTTCTTGAGCTCGCGACCCAGGGCATCTTCGACCTCCCGGACCTTGCCTTTGATCCTGTCGTCCGTCTTCGCCCGGTCGTCGATGGTGATGTGGGTGTCGACCCTCGAGGCCTGGCCGCGCATAGTCTCATGGCACCGCCGGATGAGACCCAGGACCTCCTCCCACTCCCCTTCGACGATGGTTCCCATGGCCGTCAGCTGGTAGGGCAAGCCGCTCTTGTCCACGAGATCCAGGACCCGGGCGACGAGCCCGGCGAGGGCCTCGCCGCGGCCGATGGGCACGACGCTGAATTCGACGATCATCATCGCTCCGCTTTAATTCTTGTCCTTGTCGCGGTCCTTCTTCTGGCCCGTTTTTTTCAGCCGCTCCTCCCAGGTGATGAAGCTGTGGTAGAAAACGGCGTCGCCCTCGTCGATGCCCCGCGTGATCTCGGTGATGTGCGAGGTCTCGGCGCCGAACGCCTCGACGGCATAGATGACGGCCTTGTCGGGCTTGACGGTAGCGCCGCAGGTGTAGATGTCCAGAGCCGCATAGCCCATCTCGGGCCAGGTGTGGGTGGAAATGTGGGACTCGGAGATGACGACAACGCCGCTGACGCCCATGGGCGGGAACTTGCTGAAGGAGATCGACCAGACGTGCGCGCCGGAGATCTCGGCTGCCCGGACCAGGATCTGCTGGACCTTCTCGACGCTGCCGATGATCTTCGGATCGCAGCCGGACGCCTCGACGATATAGTGGTGCCCGATCGGGAAATGGGTTGTTTTCGCCATCGCCTTCTCCTTCGCCGATTTAAAAATTGATTATGGCACAACTGGGGAATCTGTCAAGGATGGCCGCGACGGCGAGCGGGAGCCCGGCGGCCGCGGCTCACACGGCGACCCGGGGCTCTTCCTTGACGACGTTCAGGACGATGTGGGTGACCGTGCGGTCCACGTGGGGAATGTCCAGGAGCCCCTTGATGAAGCCGTTGAGGTCCTCGCGGCCGGTGAAGCGCCCGACGATGAACGAGTCCCAGTCCCCGGTGACGTCGTAGACGGCGGCCACATGGGGGTCCTGGGCGATTTTCTTCTGGGTCTCCAGGAGCTTGCCCTTGGAGAAGCGGACCGCGACGATGGCCGCGAGGGGAATGCCGAAGTATTCCGGGTCGACGACCGGGACATAGCCCCTGATGGCCCCCGCCGCCTCGAGCTTCTTGACGGTACGGATGACGACCGTGGCCGAGGTCCCGACCTCCTTGGCCACCTCCCGGAAGCTCTTGCGGGCGTTGGCGTTGAGGATGCGAACTATCTTCCTGTCCAACTCTTCGATCATGGGCGGAACCTCCAATTATCCAGTATAATATCATAATTATTGATATATGTAAATATTTTTTTTTATTATCTTGACAATTGAACCATTTTCATCTTAATTATATGACATTAGAAATGCGCCCCCCAGGTCGTCGGGCGCGGGAGGAGAATGACATATGGCCCAGACAATGGTCGACAAGAGCTTCAAGGCCTTCGGGACGAGGGACGAGAAGGACGTCCTTGGGATCGTCCGCGACCCGGCGAGCGACGTCCGGTTCATCCGGCTCATCTTCCCCGACATCCTGGGGCGGCAGCTGGACTTCTCCATCCCGGCGTCGGAGCTGCCCACGGCCTTCAAGGAGGGCAAGGGCTTCGACGGCTCGTCGGTCGCCGGGTTCGTCCGCATCGAGGAGTCCGACCTCGTCATGAAGCCCGACCCGCGGACGTTCCGGATCCTGCCCTGGACCTACGAGGGCTTCGCCGGCGACATCCGCTGGCGCGAAGCCATCATGTTCGGGGAGATTCTGACGCCCGACGGCGCCGTCTACGAAGGCGACAGCCGGGCCGCCCTCAAGCGTGTTCTGGACCGGGCCCGGAAGGAGCTCCGGATCGACGACTTCAAGTGCGGGCCCGAGCTCGAGTTTTTCATCTTCCCGTCGAGCGACGCGCCCGCGCTCACGGACGTGGGCGGCTATTTCATCAGCGGCCGCTACGGCGGGATCCGCAAGGAGGTCCAGCTCCTCCTCCACCGCATGGGCATCGCGACCGAGTACGACCACCACGAGGCCGCCCACAGCCAGCATGAGATCGACCTCCGCTTCGAGAGCGCCGTGGACATGGCCGACACGGCCATGGTCTTCCGCTACATGGTCAAGAAGGTTTGCCGGATGCATGGGCTTTACGCCACGTTCATGCCCAAACCCATCAACGGCCAGAACGGCAGCGGCATGCACGTCCACCAGTCCCTTTGGCGCGACGGCAGGAACCTCTTCTTCGAAAAGAACGGGCCGTATCATCTCTCTCTCCTCGCCCGGCGATACGTGGCCGGGCTCATGACCCACGCCCGGGAGATCTCGGCCGTCCTCAGCCAGTGGGTCAACTCCTACAAACGCCTCATCGAGGGATACGAGGCCCCCGTCTACATCGCTTGGGGCCAGAGGAACCGGTCCGCCTACGTCCGGGTCCCGGAATACCAGCCGGGCAAGGAGCGGGCGACGCGCATCGAGCTCCGGGCGGCCGACCCGGCCTGCAACATCTACCTCGCCTTCGCCGTCATGCTGGCCGCCGGCGCCGAGGGCATCCGGAAGAAGTACGACCTCGTCGACCCCGTCGAGGAGAACATCTACCACATGAGCGGGACGCGGCAGAAGAAGTTCGAGATCCGGATCCTGCCCCGCGACCTCGAGGAGGCGGTCCGGACCATGGAGAAGAGCGCCGTCGTCAAGGACGCCCTGGGAGAACACATCTTCGCGAAGCTCGTCGCCAACAAGCTCAAGGAGGTCGAGGAATACGGCCGGAACGTCTCCGGCGAGTTCGACAAGCAGGTCAGCGACTACGAGATCCGCCGCTATCTCCCCGTCCTCTGAGCGCCCGAATCGCCTGGCGAAGCCTGGAGACCATGCATCGGGCTTATGCTGTGAACGGCGTCTGGCTCAGTCACGACGAAAAGGCCATCGGCCGGACCAAGGTCCTGCTGACCCTCCTCGACGGCCGGGAGGTTTTCCGCGACCCCTCCTTCAAGGACTGAGATGGGTTGACTCCGAGGGCGGGGGGGCTTATTGTATCCTTAGGATCGGGAGGAGCCGACGCCGATGAATCTCCGGGTCGGCCGCCGGACGGGATTCATGATCCCGAACCCGGCGGACACCAAAAATCCTAGCAAAACAAGGGGGGAGAACATGTTCGCTCGCGTGACGACACTACCGTTCCTCGTCGAGAAGTACGACGAGGGTGTCCGCATCTTCAAAGAGAGCGTCGTGCCCGCTGCCAAGGCCCAGAAAGGCTTCCGGGCCGCCTTTCTGCTCGGAAACCGTAAGGACGGCCGCGGCCTCGCCCTGACCTTTTGGGACGACGAGGCCTCCGCCGTGGCCAACGAAGAGAACCTCTATTATCAGGAACAGTTGATCAAGTTCCTGCCCAACTTCACCTCGGACCCCATCCGCGAGGGCTTCGAAGTCGTCGTCGAGGCCCGCTGAGACGCGGGGTTCTGTTTACTCCATCCCGTTTGTGTGCTATAAAATACGCTCGGTTAACCCATGGATATCCGGCTGATTCTTGTCCAGGTCTTCGTGATATTATTCGCCATCACCATTCACGAGGCCGCCCACGCCTGGACCGCTTCGAAGTTGGGCGATCCGACGGCGGCCGCCCTGGGCCGCGCCTCCCTCAATCCCCTCGTTCACATCGACCCGATCGGCACGATTCTCTTCCCCCTTCTCCTTATCGTCTTATCAAGAGGGCAAGGGCCGGTATTCGGATGGGCCAAGCCCGTCCCCTACAATCCCTATAATCTCCGTCGGCCGCGCCAGGGCGGTCTGTGGATCTCGTTCGCCGGCCCGATCTCCAATCTCTTGACCGCGGGAGCCGCGATCCTTCTCTTCCAATTCCTCAAGCTCTTCGGTGCCCGCGTCCCGGATTCCTCGCTGCTCATCAAACCCCTTGGCGGGCTCAGCGTGATCCTCTTTGCCACGGCCCTGATCAACACGGCTCTGGCGATCTTCAATCTCATCCCCATCCCCCCTCTCGACGGCAGCGGCATTCTGGCCGGGCTGCTGTCCGAAAAGGCCGCCGCGAAATACGAGCGGATCAGGCCGTACGGATTTTTCATTCTCATCGCGCTGATGTACACCAACGTCCTGACGCTTATCTTCACGCCCATCCACAAGCTGATCGTCGTGCTGTTCACCTAGCATGCCTGAAACCGCCGCCGAGACCCTGCCGATCGAAGAGTCGCCCGTCCCGTCCCCGTCCGCCGAGTCGCCGGAGGGCTACCAGGTCCGGCTGGAGATCTTCGAAGGTCCCCTGGACCTGCTTCTCTTCCTCATCCGCAAGAAGAAGATCGACATCCACGACATCCCCATCGCCGCCATCACCCGCGACTACCTCGACTACCTCGACCGCAAGACCGAGATCAACCTCGACCGCGAGGCCGAGTTCCTGTTCATCGCCGCGCTCCTGATTTACATCAAGTCGCAGATGCTGCTGCCGCGGGAGACCGACCTGGCCGAGCATGAGGACCCGCGCCAGGGCCTGGTCAACCGCCTCCTCGAGTACGAGAAGGTCAAGGCCGCCTGCTCCCTCCTCCGGGAGCGGGAGGACGGCCAGATCGTCCAGTGGAAGAGGGATTTCATCCCCCCGCTCCACGGCGAGAACGAGCTCGAGCCGGTGGAACTCTCCCTCTTCGACCTGGCCGAATCCTTTTTCCTCATGATGAAGCGCCGGTCGGCCGACGACACCCGGACGATTCGCGGCCGGGACGTCTCGATCGAAGTCAAGATGAAGGAGCTCGTCGGGCTCCTTCAGGAGCGGCACATGATCGATTTTCTCGAGTACTTCGAGGCCCACGCTTCGCTCGAGGAGGCCCTGGTCTCTTTTTTCTGCATCCTCGAGCTGGTCAAGTCCCGGGTGGCCGTCGCCGTCCAGGACGAGCTCTTCCAGACGATACGGGTCTGGCTCCGTAAGGATGCGCGCAGGACGGGTGCCCATGAATAGCCCTCTCAAGAACCTCATCGAATCGCTTATCTTCGTCTCCCAGGAGCCCTTGACCGCAGAACGGCTTCGGGCCGTCCTCGAGGGCGTTCCGGCGGCCGACATCCAAGCCGCCGCCGACGAGCTCATCGCCGACTACGCCACGGACGGCCGGGGCATCCACATCGTCCGCGTCGGAGGCGGCTGGCTGTTCTCGACCAAGCCCGCCCACGACCGCGAGGTCCGGAGGCTCCTCCAAATCGAGCGCAAGAACAGACTGTCGTCGGCCGGCCTCGAGACGCTGGCCGCAATCGCCTACCGCCAGCCGGTGACCCAGTCCGAGGTCTCGGCCATTCGCGGCGTCGATTCGACCGGCGCGCTGAAGACGCTGCTCGAGAAGAAGCTGATCAAGATCGTCGGACGGAAGAAGGCGCCGGGCAGCCCGCTCGTCTACAGGACCTCCGACGCGTTCCTTCTCTACCTGGGGCTCAACAGCCTCGACGAGCTGCCCTCCGAGGAGGAGATCGCCAAGATCCTCGAAGAGGAGAAGGCCGTCGACGCCTAGCCCCTAAGTGTAGACGTGGCCTTGACTTAGAGTTGACAACGAGGAGTTTCTTGTATAGTATGAATCGTTCTTTCCGGGCCCTTGGAGAAGGGACGCCCCAGAATTTTCACGTCAGGAGCTTTGCGCCATGACCGAGTCGACCAAAGAGCCGGACCGCGACGACAAGATGTCGTCCGAAGATTACGAGCACCTGCTCGACCGCTACGAGTACAGCACCAAAGAGATCACCATGGGGAAGATCCTCAAGGGCCGCGTCATCAAGCGGACCCCGACCCACGTCCTCGTCGACGTCGGCTTCAAGACCGAGGGCGTCATCCCCAACGAGGACTTCGCCGATCCCAAGGCCCTCGCGGAGCTGCGGCCCGGAAGCGAGATCGAGACCCTGCTCGAGAAGACCGACCTCAAGGACGGCTACCTCGTCCTGTCCAAGAAGCGCGCCGACGGCCTCCGCGCCATCGAGAACCTCAACCGCGCCTTCGAGCACGGCCAGACGGTCACGGGCACGGTGACGGAGAAGACCAAGGGCGGGTTCAACGTCGACGTCGGCATCCCGGCCTTCCTGCCCGAGTCCCACGTCGACATCCGGCCGGTCAGGGACGCCTCCGCCCTCATCGGGCAGACCTTCAAGTTCCGGGTCTTGAAATTCGACCGTAAAACCGAGAACGCCGTCCTGTCGCGCAAGCTCCTCCTCCAGGACGAGAGGGAGAAGAAGAAGAGGCGCATCTTCGGCAGCCTGGCCAAGGGGCAGAAGGTCACGGGCCACGTTAAGTCCTTGACCAACTTCGGCGCCTTCGTCGACCTCGGCGGCATCGAGGGCCTCCTTCATGTCTCGGACATTTCCTGGGGCAAGAGCACCCATCCCTCCGATCACCTGACCGCCGGCCAGGAGGTCGAAGTCATCGTCCTCGACTTCAACGAGAGGGACGAGAAGATCTCCCTCGGCCTCAAGCAGCTGACGCCCGATCCCTGGGCCAACATCGCCGAAAAATACCAGGCCGGGCAGAGGATCACCGGCAAGGTCTCCAGCCTGACCGACTTCGGCGCGTTCGTCGAGCTCGAGAAGGGTGTCGAGGGACTCGTCCACATCTCCGACCTGACCTGGTCCCGCAAGCTCGTCCACCCCAAGAAGGTCCTGAGCCCGGGCCAGGAGGTCGTCGTCACCATCCTCGACGTCAATCCGACAACGAAGCGGGTCTCCCTCGGCCTCAAACAAGCCTCCCCCCACCCCCTGGAGACCTTCCGGCAAAAGCACGGCGTCGGCGCCCGGATCAAGGGGACCGTGACCAGCCTGACGGACTTCGGCGCCTTTGTCGAGGTCGAGAAGGGCATCGAGGGACTCGTCCACATCTCCGACATCAGCTGGGAGAAGGTCAAGCACCCCTCCGAGAAGCTCCAGGCCGGCCAGGAGGTCGAGGTGCTCGTCCTCAACATCGACGTCGACAAGCAGAAGGTCTCCCTGGGCATGAAACAACTCGAGGGGGACATCTGGGAGGATTTCTTCAGCCGCCAGAAGGCCGGCGACATCGTCAAGGTCAAGATCGTCCGTCTGACGGACTTCGGCGCCTTCGTCGAGATCGTTCCAGGCATCGAGGGTGTGGTTTTCACCGCCGAGCTCGACGAGAAGAAGCTCGAGAAGCCCTCCGACGCCTTCTCCGTCGGCGACGAGCGCAACGCCAAGATCATCCGGCTGAACCCCAAGGCCAAGAAGATCTCCCTGAGCTTCAAGCAGGCCGTGTACGATATGGAGAAGCAGGATTTCCAGCGCTTCATGGAATCGCAGAACGACCGGATGACCCTCGGCGACATCATGAAGGACCAGCTGAAAGGCATCAGCGCTCCGAAGAGGGGCGCCAAAAAGGAGGACTCCCATGATTAAAGCGGATTTGATCAACAAGATCTCCCAGGAACTGGACATCCCGAAGCAGGAAGCCGAAGAAGGCGTGAACCTGTTCTTCGAAACGATCCGCGAAGCCATCCTCCGCGGCGAGGAGATCGAGATCCGCGGCTTCGGCAGCTTCCGCTTCCGGAAACGGACCTCGCGGGCCGGGCGCAATCCCCGGACCGGCGAGCCGGTCAAGGTCCCGCCGAAGAAGGTCCTGTACTTCAAGCCGAGCAAGCTCCTCAAGGAGTTGATCAACAAGTAATGCGCTACATCTCCGCGCCCTGGAGAGCCGTCTACGTCCGCAGAGCCCCGAGCATGAAACGTTGCATCTTCTGCGAGGCCTTGAAGAGCCGCAACGACCGGGTCCCGGCCGTCCTTTTCCGCGGCCGCCGCAACTTCGTTCTGCTCAACAGGTACCCCTACACGCCCGGCCACCTCATGATCGCCCCCCGGCGGCACGTCGCGGACTTCGTCGAGGCCCGCCCCGACGAGCGGGCCGAGCTCGCCGAGCTCTTCCAGACCGCCCTCCGCGTCCTGCGCGCGGCCTACGCGCCCCACGGCTTCAACGCCGGTATGAACCTGGGTCCCAGCGCCGGCGCGGGCGTCGCCGGCCACTACCATCTCCACGTCGTCCCCCGCTGGACGGGGGACGCCAACTTCATGCCCCTCATCGGGGCCACCAAGGTCTTCATCGAGGACCTGGACACGACATACCAAAGACTGCGTCCCCTTTTCGACGAAGAGCGGCGACGCCGTGAGCGCGCGGGACGGGCCAAGCGCCGGGCCGCGGCTCCTTCGAGGTGAACCCATGCTGAAGACCATGAGACGCAACGTCAAGTCGCTCAAGCCCGTCCTTTGGCTCATCGTCGCGACATTCGTCGTCGCCATTTTCGCCATTTGGGGCGGCGCGGGCCGCTTGGGCGAGGCCGGCCGGTCCGACACCCTGGCCATCGTCGGCGGCGAGAGGATCCTCTCCGACGAGTACTTCCAGGCCCTTCGCTCGCGGCTCGAGGCCATCGAGAAGCAGTTCGGCGACCTCAACGCCAACCTCATCCAGCAGCTCGGCGTCCCCCAGCAGACCCTGGAACAGATCGTCCAGCAGAGGCTCCTTCTCCGGATCGCCTCGGACATGGGCCTGCGGGCGACCGGCGAGGAGGTCCGGGCCAAGATCGTCGCTTACCCCGCGTTCCAGCAGAACGGACAGTTCATCGGCTTCGAGGACTACAAGCGGATCCTGGACTACAACCGCATCCCCCTCGGGGTTTTCGAGGACGGTCTGAGGCAGGACGTCGTCATCGGCAAGGTCGTCCGCGTCCTGACGGCCGGCATCTTCGTCACCGACGAGGAGGTCTGGGAGGGCTACCGGAAGCAGAACGACACGGCCAAGATCGAGTACCTCGTCGCCGAGACGGCCAAGTCCGAGATCACCGGCACGCCGACCGAGGCCGAGCTCCGGGCCCACTTCGACAAGAACGCCTCGGGCTACAGGATCCCCGAGACGCGGACCGCCGACTATGTCGTCCTGAAGACCGACGACCTCAAGAAGGAGGTCGCGGTCAAGGACGCCGAGATCGACAAGTACTACAGGGACAACGCGGCCCAATTCCAGGAGCCCGACAAGGTCCGGGCGAGCCGGATCTGGCTGCCGTTCACGGCCGCCGACAAGGACGCGGTCCTGGCCCAGGCGCGCGAAGTCCAAAAAAGGGCCGCCGGCGGCGAGGAATTCGCCGGCCTGGCCCGGGCGTTCTCCAAGGACGACAAGGCCGCGTCGGGCGGCGACTGGGGGCTTTTCGACTGGAAATCCCTGACCGCCGCGGAGACCGAGGCCATCGGCATGCTCGACAAGGACGGCGTCTCCGGCATCGTCGAGATCGACACGGGCGCGGCCGTGTTCAAGGTCACCGAGAAGGCCCCCGCCGTGACCAAGCCTCTGGCCGAGGTAAGCGCCACGATCAAGGGCCTCCTCGAGGACGAGAAGGCCCGGGCCCTGGTCGCCGAAAGGATCCAACGGCTCGAAAAGCTGGCCCGCAAGGAGAAGAGCCTCGACGTCGCCGCCCAGAAGGAAGGGCTCAAGGCTCTCCCGACCGGCCCCCTCAAGAAGGGCGACCCTCTGGGGGATTTCGATTCGTCCGGCTCCATCAGCGAGGCGCTCTTCGGCCTCAAGGAGAAGGAGATCTCCGCCCCCGTCTTCACCTACGCCGGCGAAGCCCTGGCTGAGCTCAAGACCGTCGAGCCGGAGCGGCCGGCGAAGTTCGAGGAGGTCAAGGACCGGGTCGAGAAGGACATCCTCGACACCTTGAAGAAGGAGAGGGCCCAGGCCCGGCTCCGGGAGATCGGGGCGACCCTCAAGGACGACTGGGGCGCCGCGGCCGCGAAGCTCAAGCTCGAGTACAAGTTCGTCGAGGCCCACAAGAAGGAGCAGTACCTGAGCCTCGTCGGGGAAAGGCCCGAGGTCGACAGCCTCGTCTTCAGCCTGCCCTTCAAGCAGGCGAGCGAACCGCTCGCCGTGGACGAGGGCTACGCCATCTTCCGCGTCCTCGAGAGGAAGGAAGCCACCCGGGAGGAGTTCGAGAAGGCCAAGGCCACGGAAAGGGACACTCTGCTCGAGCAGAAGAAGAACAAGTTCCTGCAGTCCTACATGGCCAAGGCCCGCGAGGAAAAGAAGGTCCGGATCAACTACGACACCTTCCTCCGCCTCAACAACGAAATCCTGGCGAGGTATTCGAAGACGCCCTGAGTCCTGCCGCCTGAGTTTCGCCCGATACGAGCGAACTGAGAAAGGAGGTCGAGATGGAGACGTCCCGAAAATCCCTCCCGCCCGAGGCCTACCAGGAGCTCGCTCCCGGGGAGGTCTACAAACCTTACGTGCCGGCCGAGTCGGCCGTCCCGGAGGTCACGGTCCGCTCCGTCCTCTGGGGGCTGTTCATGTCGCTCTTCTTCACCTTCTCCATCGCCTACCTCGGGCTCAAGGTCGGCACGGTGCCCGAAGCCGCCATCCCCGTGGCCATCCTGGCCGTCGGCATCGGCTACGTATATAAGCGGAAGAGCACGATCCTCGAGAACGTCATCCTCCAGTCGATCGGCGCCGCTTCGGGCGCCCTGGTGGCCGGGGCCATCTTCACCATCCCGGCGCTCTTTATCCTCGGCCTGCCGACGGACATCGTCAAGATCTTCCTTTCGACCTTCCTCGGCGGCTGCCTGGGCATCCTCTTCCTCATCCCCTTGCGCCGCTACTTCTGCGTGGAGCAGCACGGCAAGCTGCCCTTCCCGGAAGCCACGGCCACGACCGAGATCCTGGTCTCCGGCGAATCCGGCGGCAAGCAGGCCTGGGCCCTGATCCTTGGCGTCGCCGTCAGCGGCGTCTACGAGTTCCTGGCCATCGGCGTCCGGGCCTGGGACGAGCTCATCAACTTCCGCTTCCTGCCGTTCATGGACAACCTGGCCGTCAAGACCAAGATGGTCCTCAAGCTCGACGCCCTGTCCGCATTCCTCGGACTCGGCTACGTCATCGGCCTGCGCTACAACGCCGTCATCGTCGCCGGCGGGCTCCTGTCGCACTTCGCCTTCATCCCGGCCATCTGGTTCCTCGGCCAGCACGTCCCCGGGGCGGTCTATCCGGGCACGGTGCCCATCGTCCAGATGAGCGAAACCCAGATCTTCAGCACCTACGTCCGCAACATCGGCATCGGCGCCATCTTTATGGCCGGCGTCCTGGGCATCATCAAGTCCATGCCGGTCATGATCAAGTCGTTCTCGCTCGGCTTCCGCGAGATTTTCAAGGGTCAGAAAGCGGGCGCGGCGGTGGAGCTGAGGACGAACCGCGACATCAAGATGAAGACGATCATCCTGGGGCTCCTGGCCACGGCCGCCGGCCTCTTCCTCTATTTTCTCTGGATCTCGAACCTCAAGCTGGCCATCATCGGCGTCCTCATCTGCGTCCTCCTCTCGTTCCTGTTCACGACGGTCGCCGCCTACGCCATCGCCATCGTCGGGACGAATCCGGTCTCGGGCATGACCCTGATCACGATCATCCTGTCGAGCGTCATCCTCCTCGGGGCGGGACTGTCGGGGGAGCAGGGGATGGCCGTCGCCCTGCTCATCGGCGCCGTCGTCTGCACGGCCCTGTCGATATCGGGGAGTTTCGTCACCGACCTCAAGATCGGCTACTGGCTCGGGGCGACGCCGAGGAACCAGGAGAGGTTCAAGTTCGCCGGAGTCTTGATCTCGGCCCTGACCGTGGGCATCGCCATCTACATCCTGGACAAGGCCTTCTCGTTCCAGAGCGGGACGCTGGCCGCCCCCCAGGCCAACCTGATGGCGACCGTCATCAAGTCGATGATGTCGCGCGAGCCCGTGACCTGGCTCCTCTACGCGATGGGGGCCTCGGTGGCCCTCGTGGCCGAGCTGGCCAAGGTGCCGCCGCTGGCCTTCGCCCTGGGCATGTACCTGCCCCTGCCGCTGACGACGCCGCTCCTCGTCGGCGGCTTCATCTCCCACCTGGTCAAGAAATCCACCAAGGACAAGGAGCTGGCCGAGCGCCGCAACAACCGCGGCACGCTCATCTCCTCCGGCTTCATCGCCGGCGGCGCCCTGATGGGCATCGTCCTGGCCGTCCTCAAACTGACCAATCTCGACCACTTCGTCAGCCTGGGGATTTCCATGGTTCTCGAGAACGGCCGCTGGGTCGACGGGACGCCCGCGGGCTGGTTCACGGGTTACGGCCAGATCATCAGTCTCGCGGCGTTCCTCATGCTCTGCGGCTTTGTCTACTGGGACGCGCGGCGTACAAAGTAAGAGATAAGGAGAGAAACCATGAAAGCCAACAAGCTCTATTCGGCGGCCGACCGGGCCATCAACCAGGCCCTGCGGCTCAAACCCGGCGAGAAATACCTCCTGGTCACGGATAAGCAGAAGATGGACATCGCCGAGGCCCTGGCCTATTACGCGAAGCAGGCCGGCGCCGAGACGACGACTTACCTTATGACCGAGACCCTGCGGCCCATCACCGAGCCGACGCGGCAGTTCAAGGACCTCATCCGCAGCGCTTCAGCCACGACTTACCTCCTCGAAGGCCGGTTCCCGGAAAAGCCCTTCCGCGGCTTCATGGTCTCCGAGGGCGGCAAGCACGGCCGGATCTGCATGATGCCCGGCTTGACCCGGGACATGATGGAGCGTCTGGTCAACGTCGACTTCTCGGAGATGGATAAGTTCACGAAGAAGGTCATGCGGGCGATGAAGGACGCCGAGGACGTCGTCGTCGAGAACCCGGCCGGGACGAGGATCGCCTTCAGCGTCAAGGGCCGGGCCTGGCACAACGACAACGGCAACATCAGCAAGAAGGGCATGCACGGCAACCTCCCGGCCGGCGAGTGCTACACGGCCCCGGTCGAGGAGACGTTCACGGGGAAGATCATCATCAGCCTCATCGACGATAAGCTCGGCCACGGGGAGATGACGTTCAAGCACGGCAAGCTGGTGGACTTCAAGGGCAAGGGCATCGCCGAGGTCATCGAGACGATCGGGGGGGACGAAACGGGGAAGATCATCGGCGAGTTCGGCATCGGCACGAACAAGGGCGCCCGGATTTGCCCCAATATGCTCGAGGCCGAGAAGGCCTTCGGCACGGTCCATTTCGCCATCGGCGATTCCTACGGTATCGGTAAGAACAAGAGCAAGTTCCACTTCGACGCTTTGGTCGACAAGGTGACGATCACGGCCAAGGGTAAAATCATCGCCAAGAACGGCAAGTTCCTCATTTAAATCGGGGACACAATACCCGTTTCAGAATTTCCCGTGGGGCCGTTTCGGGCCAAATGGGAGACAGGGGATGAGAATAGTGAGGCCTGAGCGTGCGTGAACGGAAGGGAACGATGGGAAATTCGGAAACGGGTATTGTGTCCCCATTTGACAAGATCATCGACCGGACGGGGACCGAATCCCTGAAGTGGGTCTATCCCCGCAAGGTCCTCAAGGTCGACAACGCCATCCCCATGTGGGTGGCCGACATGGACTTCGAGGCGCCGCCCGCGGTCGTCGAAGCCATCCGCCGCCGGGCCGCCCACGGTATCTACGGCTATCCCCTCATCCCTCCGTCGTTCTGGCAGGCCGCGATCGACTGGCTCAAGCGTCGCCACGGCTGGAACGTGCGCAAGGACTGGATGGCCAAGTCGCCGGGCATCGTCCCGGCCCTGAATTATTGCGTCCGGGCCTTCACCGAACCGGCTGATGGTGTCATCATCCAGACCCCCGTCTATTTTCCGTTCTATCACGCCGTCGAGAACAACGGCCGCCGCCTCATCCGGAATCCCCTCCGCTTCGACGGCCGCCGCTACACGATGGACCTCGACGACCTCGAAAGGAAGATCGACCAGGGCGGACGCCTGCTCATCCTCTGCAGTCCCCATAATCCCGTCGGCCGCGTTTGGACGCGGGAGGAGCTCGAGGGCCTCGGCCGCATCGCCGTCGAGCGCGACCTCCTTGTCATCTCCGACGAGATCCACCACGACCTCGTTTATTCCGGACATCGGCAGCACATCTTCGCCGCGCTCTCGCCGGAGCTGGCGATCCGGACGCTGACCTGCATCGCCCCGAGCAAGACGTTCAACATCCCCGGCCTGTCCACGGCCGTGGCGATCGCGTCCAACCCCAAGCTCCTCGAGGCCTTCAAGGACGAAACAGAACGGGCCGGGTTCGAGCTCGGCCAGGTCTTCGGCATCGTCGGTTTCGAGGCCGCCTACGCTCACGGCGGGGATTGGCTTGACGCCCTCCTGCCCTACCTCGAGGCCAACGTCGAGCTCATGGAGAAATTCCTCGAAGAGCGGGTCCCCGGCATCCACCTCGTCCGGCCCGAGGGAACCTATCTCGCCCTGCTCGATTGCCGGGGTCTCGGCCTCGAGCCCGTCGTGCTCAACGAATTTTTCCTGAAAAAAGCGGGCGTTTATTTCAGCGACGGGATGATGTTCGGCCCCGAGCTCGCCGGATTCGTCCGCGTCAACTTCGGCTGCCCCCGGTCCCTTCTCGAGGAGGCCCTGGAGCGGATCGAGCGGGCCGTCGCCGGCCTCCCTGAACGGGCGAATCGTCCTTGATCATCGCGCCGGGGTCCGGCCCCGGGGGTCGATCTGGGCGCCGGGCTGTTCATTCATTACTCCGGCGTCCGGGATTTCAAAGCCATCGAGGAGATCAACATGGACTCGTCTTCCGCTCGAGTTGAGATAAAATTGTAGATCTTAAGGGCGTTGCAGTTGTTCTCTATTATGAGTACAGCCGGACTTACCATGTTCGCAAGCGGAAGCAAAAGGGGCCCTAGAAACGGCAAAGCAGTTCGTTCAGGTCATGAACGAAATTATCGATATAGAAAATGGCCAGAGTGGACTCGGCTTCGACGAAAAAAAGAAAATATAAGCCCTTGTAAAGCGTCCCGCCCTGGATAGAATTAATCCGAAGAGCGAAAAGGCCGCATGGCGATCAAGGCGAAACTGACCACTTTCGACGCGACGATGATCGTCGTCAGCCTGATCATCGGCATCGGCATCTTCAGAACCCCGGCCATGGTCGCCGCGGCGGCCCGCACGCCCGCGCTCTTCTATGCCGCCTGGGCCCTGGGAGGGCTCATCAGCTTCATCGGCGCCCTGACTTTCGCCGAGATCGGCGGCCGCTTCGCCAAGCCGGGCGGCTACTACAAGGTCGTGGCCGAGAACTACAGCTCGGGCCTGGCCTTCATGCTCAACTGGACGAACGTCGTCATCCTCAACGGGGCCGGCGCGGCGGCCGTGGCCCTGATCGGCGCCGAATACTTGACGCCCATCCTATTCCCCGCCGCCACCCCGGGACGGGCGACCGTCCAAGCGAGCGCCGTCGTCCTCATCGTCACACTCCTCGTCATCAACTACCTCGGCATCAAGACGGGCGCCTGGGCCCAGAACGTCCTGAGTATCCTCAAGGTCGGCATGATCGGCCTCCTCACGGCGGCGGCTTTTCTGTCCAAAAAAGCGCCCGCGGGCCCGTCCGCCCTGCCCCTCGACCGGCCCTGGATCTTCGCCCTGGGCGTTTCGTTCATCTACGTGTTCTACGCCTACGGCGGCTACCAGAACACGATCAACTTCGGGGCCGACGTCCGCGACGCCAAGCGCAACGTCCCCCGGGCCATTTTTTTCGGCATCCTCATCGTCCTGGCCTGTTACCTGACCATCAACGTGGCTTACGTCAAGACCCTCGGCGTTCCCGGCATCGCCTCGGCGAAACTCGTCGCCGCCGAAACCGCCCGCGTCACCTTCGGCGAGACCGGCCGGCTCGTTGTCTCCCTGGCCATCTTCCTCTCGGCCATGGGCTTCCTCAACGTCACCCTGATGCAGATCCCGCGGGTCTACTACTCCATGGCCGAGGACCGGACCCTGCCGGCCGCCTTCCAGAAGGTCAACCCGAAGACGCAGACCCAGGCGTTCGGGCTCCTCTTCCTCGGCGCCATCATCCTCGCCTCGATCTTCCTCCTGGGCACGTTCGAGAACATCGTCAACTACGTCATGTTCCTCGATACGATGACCCTGGCCATCGTGTCCTCCTCGCTCTTCATCCTCCGGCGCAAGGCCCGCCTATCCGGCGAGGCCTACACCGGCTACCGGATTCCTCTCTACCCCCTGCTTCCCCTCCTTTTCGTGGCCTTCATGCTTGTCATCTCGGTCAACGTCCTCCTCACGCAGACGCGCGAGGCCCTCTACGGCGCGGTCTTTTTCGCCGCGGGTTTCCCGGTCTTCCTGCTCATGCGTCGGTTCAGCCGCCGCCGAGCTACTTCGCCCCCGCCCGAACCGGACGAGCCAGGTCAGTAATCCCGCCGCTCGTGGTAAAATGGTGAGGAGATGCCGGAGAGGAATCGCCCATGGAAAAGACAAGAAAGATCAAGAAGGTCCTGATCAGCCAGCCCACCCTCGAGGGGGCCGGGGTCCATCTCCACCGCGGCTTCGGCTTCCGCGAAGCCCCGATGTTCGATCCCTTCCTGATGTTCGACGACTTCCGCCAGGACGACCCGGACAAGTACCTCCCCGGCTTCCCTTGGCACCCCCACCGCGGCATCGAGACGATCACCTACATGCTCCGCGGCACAGCCGAGCACGGCGACAGCATGGGCAACAGCGGCGTCATCGGCCCGGGGGACGTCCAATGGATGACGGCCGGCAGCGGCATCGTCCACCAGGAGATGCCCAAGGGCGGCGCGGATGGCCGGATGGGCGGCTTCCAGCTCTGGGCCAACCTGCCTGCCTCCCAGAAGATGATGGCCCCACGCTACCGCGACGTTAAGCGCGCGGACATCCCCGAGATCGCGCTGCCCGGCGGCGTCACCGCCCGCGTCGTCTGCGGGACGGTGGGGGGAACGCGGGGCCCGGTCCGGGACATCGTCATCGATCCCGAGTACATCGACGTCGCGATGCCGCCTCAGGCCGAGTTCGTCCACCCGACCAAGCCCGGCCACACGGCCCTCGCCTATGTTTTCGAGGGGCAGGGCTGTTTCTCCGGCGATGCCCGGCCGGATTCCTACGAGGTCGAGCCGGCCAGCTATTTCGATCTCGAACGGAAACCTTTCCTCGGCGACCACTCCGTAATCCTCTTCGGCGACGGCGGCCGGATCAAGGTGACCACGGCTGACTTCCGCCTCCGCTTCCTGCTCATCTCGGGCCGGCCCCTCGGCGAGCCCGTCGCCTGGCAAGGCCCCATCGTCATGAACACCCAGGAAGAGCTTCGGACCGCCTTCCGCGAGTACCGAGCAGGCACGTTCATCAAACAGCCCAAGCCGGTCTGAAGCGGTATCGCGGTTTCCCGTCGTGCCCGTTATTGCAAACCGGGGCCGAAATCGGTAATCTGGGGAAAACCTGGGAGGCCCGCCATGACGATGACAAGCCGGGAGCGCCTGGCCGCCGCCCTCGACCATCGCCAGCCCGACCGCATCCCCGTCGACTTCAACGGCACGGCCGTCACCGGCATGCACGTCAAGTGCGTCATCGGACTTCGCGACCATTACGGCTTGGAAAAGCGCCTGGTCAAGGTCCACGAGCCCTACCAGATGCTCGGCTGGATCGACGACGACCTCCAGACCGCCCTCGGCCTCGACGTCGAAGGCGTCTACGGTCCGGAGACCATGTTCGGCTACCGCAACGAGAATTGGACCCCCTGGCGCATGGACGACGGGGCCGAGGTCCTGATGTCCGGGAATTTCCGCACGACCAAGGATGCGAACGGGGACACGCTCGTCTACCCCGGGGGCGACCGCTCAGCCCCGCCCTCCGGGCGCCTGCCCAAGAACGGCTTCTTCTTCGACACCATCATCCGCCAGGAGCCCCTAGACGAAGCCAAGCTCGACCCCGGGGACAACCTTCAGGAATTCGGCCCCGTTTCCGAAGCTGCGCTCGACCACTTCGACGCCGAGAGCCGCCGGGCCGCGGCGACCGGCCGGGGGACGATCGCCGGCTTCGGCGGAACCGCCCTGGGGGACATCGCCCTCGTACCCGCTCCCGGCCTCAAACGCCCGAGGGGGATCCGGGACGTCGAGGAATGGTACGTTTCGACGCTGATCCGGCGACCCTACATCCATAAGGTCTTCGAGCGCCAGACCGAGATCGCTCTCGGGAACCTCGGGAAGATCCACGCCCGGGTCGGCGACCGGGTCCAGGCCGTATTCCTCTGCGGCACGGACTTCGGCACGCAGCAGTCGACCTTCTGTTCCGTCGCCGCCTTCCGCGAGCTCTACATGCCCTACTACAAGCGGATCAACGACTGGGTCCACCGGCGCACGGCCTGGAAGACCTTCAAGCATTCCTGCGGCGCCGTCGAAACGCTCATCTCGTCCTTCATCGAGAGCGGCTTCGACATCCTCAATCCCGTCCAGGTCTCCGCGGCCGGCATGGACGCCCGGAACCTCAAGGAAAAATACGGGCGGGACATCGTCTTCTGGGGCGGCGGCGTCGACACCCAGAACACCCTGGCCTTCGGGACCCCGGAGGAGGTCCGGGCCGAGGTCCTGGAGCGGTGCGAGATCTTCGGCCGGGGGGGAGGTTTCGTCTTCAACGCCGTCCACAACATCCAAGCCAACGTCCCCATCGGCAATATCGTCGCCATGTTCGAGGCCGTCAAAGAGTTCAACGGATGAAGAGAGCCGGGCTCTACGTCATCGCCGTCACCCTCGTCGCCGCCATCGGCGGCCTCATCTTCGGCTTCGACACGGCCATCGTCGCCGGAGCCACGCGCTACATGAAAGAGCAGTTCTCGCTGAATTCGCTCCAGGAGGGCTGGGCCGTGAGCGTCGTCCTCATCGGCTGCATGTTCGGCGCCGGCCTGGCCGGGCCCATCAGCGACCGGGTCGGGCGGCGGCGGTTCATGCTCATCTCGGCCGTCCTCTTCTTCGTCTCGGCAGTCGGCTGCGCCTTGCCGCGGACGATCACGCAATTCGTCATCTTCCGCTTCGTCGGAGGCCTGGGCATCGGCTCGGCGGCCGTCCTCTCGCCGCTCTACATCGCCGAGATCGCGCCGGCCCGCGTCCGGGGCGCCCTCGTCTCGGTCAACCAGATGGCCATCGTCACCGGGATCCTTCTCGCCTACTTCGTCAACTGGGCCTTCGCCGGGGCGGGACCGTCGAACTGGCGTTGGATGTACGCCATGGGCGCCATCCCCTCGGTCCTCTTTTTCCTGCTGCTCTTGCGCGTTCCGGAAAGCCCGCGCTGGCTGGTCAAGAACGGCCGCGAGGACGAGGCCCGCTCCGTCTTGACGAGGGTCAATACGGCCGAGGTCGCCGCCCGGGAAGTCAAGGAGATCAAGGACACGCTGGCCCTCGAGGAGGGCTCCTTCCGCGAGATCTTCCGGCCCGCCTTCCGGCGGCCTCTCCTCATCGCCGTCGTCCTGGCCGTTTTCCAGCAGGTCACGGGCATCAACGCCATCCTCTATTACGCCCCGCGGATTTTCGAGGGCGCCGGCTTCGCTCGGATGTCGGCCATCGGCCAGTCGACGATCGTCGGCCTGGTCAACATGCTCTTCACCGTGGTGGCCATCGTCCTCGCCGACCGGGTCGGCCGCCGGCCGCTCCTCCTCATCGCCACGGGCGGCATGGGCGTCTCCCTGGTCCTCCTCGGCGCGGCCTTCAAGTTCCCGCTCCTGCCGGCTTCGGCCCTGCTCCTGATCATCCTCCTCTACATCGCCTTCTTCGCCTCGGCCATGGGGCCGCTCGTCTGGGTCGTCATGGCCGAGATCTTCCCCATCAAGGTCCGGGGCAGCGCCATGGGCCTGGCCACCCTCGTCCTCTGGCTGGCTGATTTCGCCGTCACCCTGACGTTCCCTGTCATCTCGGACAAATTCCACCCGTCGACGGCATTTTGGCTCTACGCGGCGATGTGCGCCCTGGACCTCGTGTTCATTTGGTTCTTTCTGCCGGAAACCAAAGGCAAGTCGCTCGAGGAGATCGAGCGCTGCTGGCTAAAAACCGCGTGACGGACCGGCCGCGGTCCCGGCTATTTCGCCTCCAGCGCGCCGACCAGCTTGCGGACGACGATGTCCAGCTCCTCCATCAGGATGCCCGACAGGGTGAACGGCAGCAGGCGGACCTTGCGCGCCGCGAGCGGCAGCCGCTTATCGAACGAGTGCCGGACGATACTCCGCCCGGACTTGAATTCGAGGAATTCCAGGTCCATGGCCAGCCGGCCGAACCAGACCTTGGGATTGTCGATCTCCTCGATGAGGCGGACGTTCGAACGCAGGACGATCTCCGGATCTCCCTGGAGGACGTCGAGCATGACCCGGGGAAAGCCCTCTTTTTTCAATAGGTAGTCGCCCATCGCCTCACGGAAGAGGGCGTCGGGCTTCTTGGCCCAGAACACCGTGGAATAGTACTTGAGCTCGTAGAGAGAGACCCGGTAGATGACCCGGAAGTCGTCGTAGAGGGGGTCGACGCGGACCGGCTCGATGTAGAGGACCTTGCCGACAGCGGGGTGGAGCTGGGCGCTCATGTCCGTGACGACGATCTGGAAATAGCGCTTGGACGGGACGGAAAAACAGCCGGCGAGGAGGAAGACGGCGATCAGGTAGAGGGCGTGTTTCCTCATTTTTTCTTGTCCTTTCGTGTCCGCAGGATGGACGACGGCTCCTCGGCGATCTCGCGGGCAAAGCGGGCCAGGTTCTCGACGGCGACGCCGAGACTGGCGAAGGTCCGCGTCAGCTCCGCCTGCTGCTCGAGGAGGACGCTCTCGACTTTCTTCAGGCTGACCGAGGCCGTGTCGAGGAAGGACCTGACATCCTTGATGGCCTGGCCCAGCTCCTCGCTCGAGAATCGCCGAGAGATGTTGCCCAGGGTCTCCCGGGAATTCGCTTCGAGGCTCTTGATAAGGCGGTCCATGTCCTCTGTCATCGGCACGAACTTCTCCGTCGCCCGGGCGAACTCGAGGGAGGCTTTTTCGAAGTTGAGCAGGGTGTTCTCGAGGGATGCCCGGCGGGATTCGAGGACCCCGGAGATGGCGGCCGAGCTTTTCTCGGCGTTCTCCAGGAAGGCGGAGAACCTCTCGACGTTTTCCGGGGCGAGGAGCTCGGTGATCCGTTTGGCCGTCGTTTCAATGTTGGCGATGATGTCGTCCGCCCGTTCCCCAAGGCCCCGGCCCGTGGGGATCTCGCCGTGGGCTTTCAGGTTCTCCGAGGCCAGGCTCCCGCCGCTGAGCTCGATGAACTTCTGCCCGGTCAGGCCGGTATAGACCAGGACGGCCCGCATGTCCGTTTTCATGACCAGCTCCGGCCGGATCTTGACCTCGACAAGGACGCAGTCCAGGTCCGTGGGACTGACTTCGATCCGCGTGACCCGGCCGATCTCGACGCCGCGGTACTTGACGGGGGAGCTGACCAGGAGTCCGTGGACCGACTGGTCCCGGAATTTGATGGTGAAGACGGTTCCGGGGTCGCGGAGCTTGGGGATGACGAAAAATCCGGCGACGGCGATGAAGATGACCGTCGCCAGGGACAGGAAAATGCCCAGACGGGTCTTTTGTTCATGCGTCATCATGTCTGTCCTTCCTTAGAAAGAATGTCCGGATGAACTCGTCGTCCGCGGCGGCCAGGTCGGCGTACTTTCCCGAGAAGTGGAGGCCGCCGTCGTTGACGACCAGGACCCGGTCGGCCACCCTCTCGATCGAACGGAGCTCGTGGGTGACGACGACCAAGGTCATCTTGAACGTCTCCTTCAGCCGGAGCAGGAGGTCGTCGAGAAGGGAGGATGTGATCGGGTCGAGGCCCGAGGAGGGTTCGTCGCAGAAGACGAGGTCCGGGTCAAGGACAAGGGCCCGGGCCAGTGCCCCCCGTTTGCGCATGCCCCCGGAGAGCTCGGAAGGGTACTTGTCGGCGCTCGCGGCCATCTCGACCTGGGCCAAGCTGGCATGGACCATGTCCCGGACCATGCCTTCGGGCATCCCAGGGTAGTGCATCCGGACGGGCAGGGCGACGTTCTCTGACAGGCTCAGGCCGTTGAGGAGCGCGCCCCCCTGGTAGAGGACGCCGATCTTGCCGTAGAGGAAGCGAAGTGAGGCCTCGGAGCCATAGTCCACCCTGGAACCGGCGAAGTCGAACTCCCCGGCGAGCGGGGGCAGTAGGCCGGCCAGCGTCTTGAGCAGGGTCGTTTTTCCGGAGCCGCTGACGCCCAGGACGACCGTGATCCGCCCCTCGGGGATGCCGAAGGCCAGGTCGCGGAGGATCTCCGTCCTCCCGTAACCGACGGTCAGATCGCGCGCGCTGATGATATCCATGGTCAATACAAAACAAAGGCGAAGATGCAGTCGATGACGATGATCAGAGTGATCGACAGGACGACGGATTCCGTCGTGGCCCGGCCGACCTCCTCGGCGCTCCGGCCGACCGTCAGCCCCTTGAAGCCGCTGCCGACGACGACCGCCCAGCCGAAGACGACCGTTTTGACGAGCCCCCAGCCGAAGTCGGTCCAATCGACGACGGAGACCATCTCGCTGATGAAGGCCGAAGGGAGCGTCCCGAAAGTGACGCGGGCGACGACGATGCCGCCGAAGATGCCGACGACGTCGGCCATGGCCACGAGGAGCGGGACGACCAGGGTGATGGCCAGGAGGCGGGGAACCATGAGGAACTTCTCCGGGACGACGCCCATCGTCCGCAGGGCGTCGACTTCCTCGAGGACGGTCATGCTGGCCAGCTCGGCGGTGACGGCCGCGCCGACCTTTCCGGCCAGGATGACGCCGGTCATCAACGGCACGAGCTCGCGGAGCATGGCGATGCCGACGAGGTCGGCGAGGTAGATGTCGGCGCCGAAGAGCCGCAGCTGCTCCGCCGAGGTGATGGAGATGGTCACGCCGACGAGGAAGATGAGCAGGCAGACGATGGGGAAGGACCGGTAGCCCATGAAGAACATCTGGTTCCAGGTCTCTCCCGGATAGACGCCCTTGCGTTCCTTGAGGTAGACGCCGACATGGTAGACCTCGTCGCCGAGCATGGCCAGGAACCGGCCCAGGCTCCTCGCCCGGAAGATGAAGCGGTCGGCGACGGAGCGGAAGAAACGGACGGGCCGGCCGCCGGAAGGCCGCGTTTCGAGGGGCTCGGCCGGCGGCCTCTTGACGAAGCTCTCCTCGGCCCGGGCCAGGGCTCCGCCGATATTGACCTGGGAGACGTTGGCGTGGCAACCCCGGAGGTAGCTCAGCAGGGCCAGGGTCGAGCTGTCGAATTCCTCGACGTCCTGGAAATCGAGGACGAGCGGCCCGGCCTCGACCCGGCGCCGGATGTCGCCGACGAGAGAGACGACCTCGGGGGCCCGGAGCCTCCTGGGAAGGAGGAGCCTCTCCGGGGCGGCGGCCGCTTGGGGTTCGCTCATTTCACCACCGGCAGGACAATGACAGTCTGGTTCCGCTCGGGAGCTGCGGCCGGAAAACGGACGGCGCTATGGTCGGCCCTGATCTCAACGTAGTACTCGATATCCGTGGCGGGAGGCGGCAGAGTCACGGTGAAGACGCCCCGGGCCGTGTTCTGAAGGGGAACGGCGCGAAACGCGCCCTTGCCCAACTCTCGCCAGAAAATGGAGGCCGCCTCCGGCCTGCCCCTGGCCAGGACGATGACCTTGAGCGACAGCGGTTCTCCGGCCTCAAGGGACGTCCGCACGGCTGGGACGATGACCCGGGGCGCGCCCTCGTAGTCCCGGGGAAGAAGGATCTCCGGCGGCAGTTCCCCCCCAAGCATCTTGACGAGCTCGGCCTCAGGCCGCTCCCAAGCGCCGGGAAGGAGGTGCTGTTCCCAGTTGGCGATCGTCCCGAGCTCGCCCGTGTTGCTGACGGTGGCGAGGAGGGCGGCGAAGATCCGGCGCAAGGCCCCGGCCATCTCGGCCCTGACCGGAAGGGCGTCCTTCGTCAGCACGGCCTTCCTCGCCGGCTCGTCCTTCGCCGCCTTGGCCTTCTCGAAGGCCTTGTTGTAAACGGCCCAGAGGCAGTTGAAGCGGGCGACCTCACGCATGTACCTGAAACTCGTCAGCCAATAGTCGAAACGCTCCTTGTTTCCCGGTCCCGCGATCCTGGGTTCGAGGGCGGCCAGATCGTCCACGAAATCGTAGAGCGTCTTGACCTCGTCCCACGGCCTGGCATCGGGCTGGATGTTGCCGGGTCCGCCGATCCAGGTCACGGGGACAGGATGCCGGCCGTCGATGCGGGCGAAGATCGCGGCGATCTCCGCCGCCGC